>JANPNA010000412.1:0-1618 GCA_031427235.1 Pirellula sp. | reverse complement strand
TGGATCGGCTGGCTTGCATGGGAATAGCGTAATCCCTGCGTTTTCTCCATAGATTTTTTGAGCGTTTTCGCTTTTCTAACGACACCCACTCAGGCCATTACAGGTGGTTGCACTGGGGGTGTTTTGGTCGTTACTCACTGCGGTTTTCTTGCTTCGCATCGGTTTTCGAGGTCGTTTTGCCGTTGCCTGCATATTTTCTAACGGCCATGCATCCGGTTGCGTTGATGCTCGGTGATTTCCTTGATGCGAATGCTTTTGCATCTTCATAAGCTCATCACCAATCGGGAATGGGAAGATTGTGATTCGGTAGGCTCTCACAATGCGAATCGATGACTACCCTCGTCAGGCAGTCCGGCACGCTGTAGACAACTTGCTGCTGAAGATGTTTATCGAACTCTATCCAAGTCTGTACGATTCCTGGAATCACCTTTTTGATTCGAACGTTCTTTAGAAAGTACAGGCTCCAATCTTCAAGCGTTGTCCAGCTCAGCGCATACAACGCAATGACTCGCTGTGAGATGGCAATCATGGCTCGCGTCGTCGTCTTATCTTGAAAGCCAAGCGATGACATCTCCGGCGTCTTGCATCGCGCACACTTGGGGAGATTTCTCTCTGCTTGCTTCGGCTCTGGCCGTTGAGGTTCTGCTTGCTTCGGCGCTGGCGATTGCATCTCTGTTTGTTGCTGGTCTGTGGCTGGCGGCGCTGCAACTGGTGTCGATCTGGCCGCCGCTGATGAATAGTAGTGGATGTCGTTTTTTTCGTTGTGCTCGATTAGGAGTTGGCGGCATTGATCGAGTCTTGCTGTTCGTCCCTTTCCGTGAAAGATCCCGCCATAGCGCACCCGATGAATGCTTTTTGGGACGATATGCAACATGAACCGGCGAACGAACTCTTCCCCGGTCATCGTCTCCGTTGTGCGGATCTTTCTCGTGTAGCACTTGTATTTAATCGTTACATTTCCGTCCTCATCGATCAAGATCCGATAGTCCGAGATGGCGATCCCGAAAACATACTTGCTTCCATATTTGAGAAGTGAGATTTCCGTCCTGAGATCTTGGGTGTTCTTTTTGCATCGGCCACCCACGGCTTAAGCGCGATCTGATCCAGCCGCTTGTTAAACTCCGCTTGTGTTGTGATTGCGTTCGCGCCGGGTCGGACGAACGGCATTTCCAGCAGCCCCTTTTTGTACAGGAGTTTCAAACCGCGAACGAAGCGTTTGCGGAACTCCAGGGCCAACGCTTCATTCTCCATGCCAGGTGCATCCGGTGGTATCGGGATCCATCTCATGGGCTCGGCTTCGATCGGACTCGCGTTTCCATCCGTTGAACCGTCAACTGACTGAATAGGCTTGGCCGGGATCGACATGCCACCGGCCGTCATGATGACATGGATGTGGATGTGCGTGAGCATTCGCTGCCCCCAAGTGTGCAACGTCAAGATCATGCCCGGCTGGCAACCGAACTGTTTCTTGGCCATATGAAGCAACGTGTCTTGGGCCGTGTGAAAGAACAGTCGATAACACTCCCTCTGATTGGCCATCAACAGACGATTCAATCTGTGAGGGACCGTAAAGACCGTGTGGTAATACTCGCACGGTAGTCGCCATGAGACGACATCC
>JANPNA010000411.1:0-12048 GCA_031427235.1 Pirellula sp. | reverse complement strand
ATCAGCGAGAGTTTGGCCAGCAAACCAAATTGCTGTGCGTGTCCTTTCTTGTCCTTTCTTGTCGTCCTCTCTTCTGTGCGTGTCCTTTCTTGTCGTCCCGTGTTTCGTTGCTGTGCGTGTCCTTTCTCGTGCTTTTACGATATCAGCGAGAGTTTGGCCAGCAAACCAAATTGCTGTGCGTGTCCTTTCTTGTTCTCTTTCTTGTTCTGTTCTTGTTCCTCTCTCTCTTTCTTTGCTCCTTTCTTTGCTCCTTTCTTTGTTCCTTTCTTAGCATGGGACAATCATTCCTTTTGATGAAAGGAACTGATTTGGGAAGAAGAAGAAGAAGAAGAAGAAACTGCATGCGTCGGCTCGGATGCTGGCAGCATCCGCCAGGCTTACTTCGCATACGGTGAGCACAATGGATCGCCGATTACAATGTCTTCCCAACCTACGAAGCGAGAGGCAGCGTAGAAACTTTCTGCCAGATTCCAGCCCCGAGTGTATCTGTCGAAAAGTATCGTTGGCGATGCAATGGCAGGCAAGAACGGTTCGTCGCAATAACCCTTCGCACCCGTCACGCGGGCTTCGATCAACTCAGCGATCAACGACTGGCCGTCCTGGGAGGGCAAGAAGGTGCGACCGCTCGTCGAAACAGCGGTTTCTGCAATCGCACCTGGCGCAAAACGATGGGACTTGTAGTTTTTTACATCAAACTTGCCGTCATTACTGCCCCAGGACGCGTATCCCATCAGGCCCTGTTTATTGCCAACGAAAGCTTCGGTTCGATCCAACTCGACCGGAGCACCTGCCTGAGCAAGTTTCTCCGAGGCTGCAAACAAGTCCAAATTCCATTCGGCAAACTCCATCCCACTGATCATTTCCATGTCCGTCGCACCGTTTTTGACAGGCGACAATGGGACTTTGGTCGTATCGATGGGTTCGGACAATGGCATGCAGTCCAAAAAGATCGTTCCAGTCGGTTTGCTCTTCTCTCCCGCAAGCGAACTATCAACCAAAGCCAATGCAGATGCGGTGGTGTATCCATCCAGCCGCGTCACCAAATATCCGCCATGTTTGACATGGGAAAATCGTTCTGACGAATTCCAAAAACGGTTCACAAAACACTTGCCGGTGTACCCCCCTTCGTCGATCACAACTTTCAGGGAGTCGCTCTTTTCGAAATAGTCGAGTGCAGCCAGATACGAATCCAGCGACGGGCGATTGTTGCCAAGCCCAACGGGAGCGCCAGACAGACGAATGGGTATGCCTTTTGTAAGAACGATGTAATCGATCTTAGGGTCCTTTGACAAGTACTCGCGAAGAGGCTTTTCGATAGCCGATTGAAAGATTGCAAACTCGAGAGTCTCACTAGCTGTATCGAGCGAGGAATCTGGGCAGTGAACTTGCAGAACTTTTTGAACGCCCCGTTTTTCCATATAATATTTGGCAATTTGCATCGACGTCGAACTATTCGTGTTTTCCACTACCAACACATGCTCAAGAATAGAATCTACGCCTGTGGCGTTGCCTGCAGTCTTCTCTCCTCTAACAAGATTTGGAGTTTCCGTGGACTGCTTGCATCCGACCGCCGCGATAAAGGCCGAACAGATCAGTAAGGAAATCGAAGCGATGTTCCTAACGATGGAGCTGTCATTTCGCAACATGGCTGTTCCCTTTAAAAGGCTTGATTTCTCGTTGAGATCACTGATGTTTTGACTTTGGAAGAATCGTCCACGGATGCCGAGATTTTGGATTTACTCTGCTCGCCCGCAATCTCAACCACGAACTTAGGCACGGCGTAGCCGGGCAAGCGTCTGGCCAATTCATCCATGATCGCAAGCCCGTTCGTTCTGTCCGTTTCAAAGTGCGTAGCTCCAGAGACTCGATCAAGTTGATGCAGGTAGTATGGCAGCACACCGCAATCGACTAACCGTTCGCACAGGGATTCCAGAACTTCCACCGAGTCATTGATGCCTCGAAGCAGCACGGCTTGATTGAGTACCGTCGATCCAGTCCGCTGGAGCCTCGATATCGCCTTGGTGAGATGGTCGTCGATTTCTTGGGGATGGTTGATGTGCAGCACAACCCACTTGGACAAACGCGTTTTCTCAAGCCAACGACATAGGTTCTGGTCCACTCTTTGAGGGATGACAACCGGCAGCCGTGTATGGATTCTCAAGCGGGTAAGATGCGGGATGGCATCGCAGAGTTCGACTAACTCTGCGAGATGCTCGTCGACTACCGTCAACGGATCGCCGCCGGACAAGATCACTTCATGGATGCTCGAATCGTTTCGGATATAGTCGAGGGCTGGCAACCAACGCTCGATGCTTTTGGGTGCAGTAGCGTACGGGTAATGACGTCGAAAGCAGTATCGACAGTGCACACCGCAGGCGCCCGAGACCATTAGCAAAACTCGGCCATGGTATTTATGGAGCAGGCCTGGAGCTCTTTCCACTTGCCCATCGCCAACAGGGTCATGATTAAAGTCAGGGTCCACCACTGACTCTTCGGACCTTGGCAAGACTTGTAGCAAGAGTGGGTCATGCGCATCGCCTCTGCGCATGCGACGCAAAAACTCCAATGGTACAAAAACAGGGAACTGTGATTCGCCGTCGATGGATGTTTGTACGGCCTCAAGGCTGAGATTCAAGGCTTCGCACAATTCCTTGGAATTGCGGATCGCGTGTTTCATCGCGTTTTGCCATGACAGAATCTCGTGGGCTTGAGTCAATACGGTTGCCAATGGCAGTGTCCCCAGGTTCGTTGCTAAGTTCGTTGGTTCATTTCGCGTGGACGATGTTTCACACGATACTCGTTGTACAAGACCAAGGCGGTCGCTGGAATAAATGGCAGGAAATAGTAGATGACTCGAAACAAGACGATCGCGGCAACAACAGAATCTGACGTCTCATCCGGGAAGAACGAGAGCAGTACCACTTCTAAAATCCCGTATCCGCCAGGAACGTGCGTTAGGACTGTGATGATTTGTCCAGTTAAATACGCGACCAGGACCGTCGAAAAGTTGATGTGCGGGTTTCCAGATGGAAGAAGACAATAGAGCACAAGGGAGGCTAGCAGGAAATCACCAGCGGAAACCATAAGCTGCATGGCGGAAAGCCGAAAAGGCGGCAATGTCACTTGAAAATCGCGGATGCGAATCGGCTTGCGGTAAAATGTGCAAGCGAGTAGGTAGGCCATAATAGAGACTAAAAATAGCCATCCCCATACATGGTGATCTAAGATCAGCTTCTCTCGAACATCCTCGGTCAGTTTGACTGGCAACCAAACGAATGCAACGCCCGCCAAGAGAAACAATCCAAGCCAAAACGTGGTTGCAAGGATCGTTACGAACGCAACGATCTCGAGAAGAGAAAAACCCCACGTCGAATAGAGTCGATAGCGAACCGCGTTTCCACCTAGAAGCCAACCCAGTACGTTGCCATAGGAGTAGCCTACGATGGCCCCTGTCATTATTTTCGACATCGGCAACGACTTCCTGAGGTGGCGGACGGCGATCCAGTCATACCCAGTCAAGATCAAGTAGTTCAGAACCGTCAATAACAGTGCTAGACCGATCTGCCAATAAGAGACGTTGGAAATCCCCTCCTGCACTTTGGCCAACGTCACGTCCGCTTTCTGAAGCTTCCATTTTACTAGCCAGAAAGCGACCAACATAATCACGATAATGGCGGTAACTTTTGCAGTTTCACCGAGTCGGCTTACAATTTGCGAGCCTGGGTTCGCGGGCGCTCTCTCGATGGCTGAAAACTTGACTTCTTGGTCGTCCGGCGTGGAATGGGGCTGAATCGGATTCAAGTACTTTGCCTATTGAATGTTGTTTTGAAAATATTTTTTGGGAGAGCGAGGCTCCGGCCGAGCTTGGCGACGCATTGGTTCGGCAGGCGCCTCTCCCACCCGGATAAGGAATCTGTTGGGCAATGAAGTTCACAACGGTAAGCTACGCAAATTGCGTTCAGTTTGGTAGCCCTATGCGAAAACTACGATTCTAACGGTTTTTCCTGCCGATACGCAGTGGACGCCGTCATTTCGGTGAAACAAACGTCTCAACGGGAACCGCTCTGCGATGAAGCTACTTCACCATACTCTATCGGTCGGATTTGGCTTTGGCCTTTTAGCAAGTGTGGCTTTTGGCCAAAACGCAACCGACATCGTCGTCCCAGGCACGGGAGTTCAACTGACGCAAGTTGGGGACGATTTCGAGGACGAAGGTTGGGATTTCATCCCCAACGACCCAAAGAGCTCCGAGGATATTGACGAAAAGCAACGAATGCCGATGGGGAAGTCCACCAATGGACGCTGGTATGAGGGGGCCAAACGGGGGCATCCCGACATCGTAAAACGCGTTTCAACTCCGCTTGGTGGCCTGGAAGGAAGCGAAGGCTCATTGCTACTGAAGTCCCTTCAGACTGGGGTTCCAAAATCACCCAGCTTTACGATGCACCAAGATGACTTCATCTGCAATGTCCAATATCGACTGGGTGGAACCGTTCGAGTTGATCAGTCCCCTAGCATGACAACGCGGGTATATTTGCCCACAATGGACAAGTGGGAAAACAGAATTGGCCCTCATTTTGCGTTCCGCGCAGCGGTGGAAACCACCATACAAGAAACGAAATCAAAATTCCTTTTTGCATCGAAACAGGAAAAAGAAGAGATCTATTGGCCGGGTTTGTTCATCGTCAGGGCCACACGCAATGAAAATGGCAAAGCTGTTTCGTATGCACACTTTAGGATTCGAGCCGATAAACGGGGCGGGGATTTCATGGGTCCCGAAATTAAAACGATGGGGTGGTGGACGCTCGGTATCTCCTTTACTCCGGATGGTCTAACGCACTACTTCGCCAAGCCGGGAGTCGATGAATTGACTCGCGATGACTATCTTGCCTCGGCTATGCCGTACGGCTATCGATGCGAAGAGGTCCGTTCCTTCTTTTACAACGTGGTTAACGGAGACAACGGACGCGATTGGACAACGGACTGGATCATCGACGACCCCAAATTCTACGTTTCCAAGAACTCTCGATTCGCAATCAAGAAATAGATATGCAATTGTCGCCTTTTGCTCCGCAAAAGTGCGTTTGCGAAGTTACGAAGCGCACTTTCGCGGAGCGAAAGGCGACAATGGAGCTAAGCTGCCGTAGGTGGGCTTTCGGGTTCTGAAGTCTGTGGCGAAACGGATTTGCGGCCGTTTTTTCTTCGGGTTGGACGCACAACCTCAAGTGCAATGCAGTAATCCAAGTTAGGCCGAAAAATGGTTAGCAGCGCCAGTGGAATAAACCAAGTCATATAGAGGCCTCCTCCAAACCCATGCCAAAACTGGGTTGCGGCCATGATGGCCGAGGAACAGCTCAACAAGGTGGCAAGATTCTTTTGTGCAGGCCAAACCACAAACGAAATGCTTAGCAGAACAAAAAGAACGATGATGGGAATCCGCATGATCGGGTACCAGCCCAAGTCCCAGATTCCGTCCATGCCATTCATCGCAACTTGCTTTAGACCAAACATATAGCTGAGGTCCTGCAATAGATTATTGGGGTGCAGGAAGATCATGGCGATCACCAATGCAAAAATCGAAACGGCGAAACCGCCGGCAAATCGCTTGATTCCGCGTTGCCAATAAAAGCTGCACCAAAGCGGCAGTAGTGAGAAGGGGTAATAAACCACACCCGCCGCACAGCCCAGGAAAAGTCCTGCCACGAAGGGTTGCCGATACATCAAGACAGCCAAAAGCAAGAGAGCGCTGGGGACAACATGGTCGACGCGGCCCGTCATGTGTGCGGTGCAAGGCAGTAACAGATAAAACGTGGCTGCTCCCACCCCGGTTTTGAAATTGCCGAAGTGCCAATAACCAATCGCCAAGATGCAAAAAACCAGTGTCAAATTGGCTCCAATGGCCAACACCCTGGCCAAACTAAGTGGCAGGTTGTTGCGAGCTCCGTCGGAATAATTCCCATCCCTCGGTGGCATCTGAGGGGTAGTTGAGATTTGCGGCAACGCGCTCAACAAAACGTATCCTGGCCCGATCTCTGGGCTGCTTCGGCGCTGTTCCACTGGACTGCTAGTCGCAACGTTGACCATTAAATAGATGAGCAGTGAAGTGCCCAAAAAAAGCATCCCGCCGCTGCTCAAGTTTGGGTCTAGCAGCGGTCTGCGAACAATGGTTGTGTCCAGAAGCATCCGGGTTACGGTCAAGCCAGCGCAGATAAGTAGCCATACAAATCCCCAATACAGGACTTTTTCCGGGGGCCAAGATAAGTCGACCTTTGCCACTTCCGTTGCTAAATCGCTGTTGGGAGGGCCGGATTCCTGTCCGTTTTGAAGTGAGGCGACCTCTGGCGTTGCATTTCGAAATGTCTTTTGCCGGCCTTCGTAAACCAACATCATCCCAGGGGTAAAAGCCAGAACTAGCAAAATGTCCAGGTTTCGGAGTGACCAAAACCTGTGAAACATCAGGAACAAGCCGATCACCAGAAGTGTCGACAAGAATACCCAAGTAGGGGGTTCTAGCCTGACATAATGAAAGAGAAACTGGCTCATGGAGTGCTTAGGCGCTACGGCTCAGTTGTGTAAACAAGACATCCTGTCGAAAACGTGGAACCTAATGTTTTTTGCGAAAAAGTACAAGGGTGTCGAAGTTAGCTCGAAATTCGCGTGGTTGCCAATTTTTCCCAAACTGCGTTCTCAACGTTGTTTTTGCAGATGAAACAGGACGGCGAGATTTTATTAGAAAGGATTGCGGTAAATACTGCAAACGAACGCGTTCTTCCGTAATCCCGCGATTCTCGCTGATTGTGACAACGTTATCTTTTTTCGTGTTCCAGATTTGGAGTGTCCAAAGTGTTTAGTTCTGACCACCCTTTGAACAATCCTTCGGCGACAATGAATGGTGGAACGCTGTGTGGCCCGTGTTAGTGCTCTGTCTTTGGCTCTTTTGAAACGTTAGGCTGTCGCTCACCCCCCGACTCGATTTAACTGATGAGCAAGAATGAAAGCCTTAGTAAAGTCAAAAAGAGATATTGGACTCGAACTGCAAGACGTTCCGTTTCCGACCGTTGGAATTAACGACTGCTTGATTCGCGTTGAAAAAACGGGAATCTGCGGCACCGATCTGCATATTTACAATTGGGACGCGTGGGCTCAAAAAACCATCCCGGTCCCCATGGTCGTTGGCCACGAATTCGTTGGCGAGATCGTGGAGGTTGGGTCGAATGTTACCGATTTCTTTCCAGGCGAAATCGTTTCCGGCGAGGGGCATGTGGTTTGCGGGCGCTGCCGCAATTGCTTGGCTGGCCGAAGGCACCTTTGCAAAGACACGCAAGGGGTTGGTGTCAATCGTACCGGCGCGTTCGCCGAATACATCGCATTGCCCATGACCAACGTCTGGCATCACAATCCAGCCATCGATCGCGAGATCGCGTCTATTTTCGATCCACTTGGCAATGCCGTGCACACCGCACTCAGCTTCGATTGTTTGGGCGAAGATGTTCTGATCACGGGTGCCGGCCCGATCGGGTTGATGGCGTCGGCTGTTGTAAAGCATGCTGGCGCTCGACATGTTGTGGTTTCGGATGTCAACCCTTTCCGTTTGCAGCTTGCAAAACAAATGGGTGCCACGTTGGCCGTCGATGCACGGCATCGAACCATGGCCGACGTGCAGAAAGAGCTCGGCATGCGAGAGGGATTTGACGTTGGTCTGGAAATGTCGGGAGCGCCATCCGCCTTGCGAACGATGCTCGCCAATATGTGTCATGGAGGGAAGATCGCAATGCTGGGAATTCCGTCCGAGCAGATCGCGATCGACTGGAATTTGGTTGTGTTTAATATGCTGACCATCCGCGGAATCTACGGTCGCGAGATGTACGAGACGTGGTACAAGATGTCGGTTTTGTTAGAGAGTGGCCTGGATATTTCGCCCGTGATTACCCATCGGTTTCACTATTCCGAATTCGAAAAAGGTTTCGAGGCGATGCAACAGGGCCTGTCTGGAAAAGTCATTCTGGATTGGTCGAAGTAGCGTCGAAAGTCGCTTATTTTGTGTACAATCCCCGGACAGTTTTTCGAGAGCGAACACATTATGCTCTCAAAAATGCTCTCAAAGCCACCTGCTCACTACCTTGAATCGCCAACGCAAATAAATGACCGATAGAAAAATCTTGGTGACCGCTGCGCTCCCATACGCGAACGGACACATTCATTTGGGGCACTTGGTCGAGTACATTCAGACCGACATTTGGGTGCGTTTCCAAAGACTGCGAGGCAACCGATGCCTGTTTGTGTGCGCTGATGACACGCACGGGACCGCTATCATGATTCGTGCTCGGCATGAGGCGAGGCCTGAGTCCGAGTTGATCGCAGATATGCAAGCGGCCCACGAACGCGATTTCGCCGGATTTGGAGTCTCATTCGATCACTATGGAAGCACCAACTCGCCCGAGAATTACGAACTCTGCAAAGAGATTTGGGAATCGCTGCGCACAGCAGACCTCATCGCGGAACGGGATGTCGAACAACTATTTGACCCCGTCGCAGGCACTTTTTTGGCCGATCGATTTGTCAAAGGAAATTGCCCAATTTGCAAAGCCGAAGATCAGTACGGAGATAATTGCAGCAAATGTAGCGCAACCTATTCGCCGACCGAATTGATCAATCCAGTCAGCACGCTCAGCGGTGCCACACCGATAACCAAATCCGCCAGCCATTTGTTTGTTCAACTTGAAAAGCAACACGCATTTTTAGAGCAATGGACGCAATCTGGCGAACACTTGCAATCCGAAGTCGCCAACTACCTCAAAGGACATTTCCTTGGTAACCCTCTTCGCGATTGGGATGTCTCACGACCGGCTCCGTACTTTGGTTTTGAGATCCCGGATAGCCCAGACAATTTCTGGTACGTCTGGTTCGATGCCCCGATCGGCTACATCGCCTCGACTTGGCAATGGTGCAAACGGAATAACGAATCGCTGGCAGACTGGTGGCGCAATGACCATACCGAAATACATCACTTTATCGGCAAAGACATCACGTACTTCCATACTTTGTTTTGGCCCGGTGTCCTTAAGGCAGCAGGTTATACACTCCCTAAATTCGTCCACATCCACGGATTCCTCACTGTCAATGGTGAGAAAATGTCAAAGAGCAAGGGGACGCAAATTCAAGCCAGCACGTATCTCAAGCATCTCGACCCCGCCTACCTACGATACTACTACGCGTCCAAACTCGGTCCGAAGCTCGATGATATCGACATGAATCTGACCGAGTTCATCAACAAAATCGATTCGGATTTGGTAGGCAAGGTTATCAACTTGGCCAGTAGAACCGCACGATTTGCCGAGCCGTTGGGGCTTTCGGTTGAGTATCCGCATGATGGTGGTTTGTTTGCTGCAGGTGCCGCTGCCGGTGAACGAATCGCACAAGCTTACGACCAACTCGACTACTCTCGGGCCATGCGGATGATCATGGAGTTGGCTGACCAAGCCAATGCGTTCGTCGAAAACTCAGCTCCGTGGACGCTCAAGAAAGATTCAACCCAACAAGTGCGACTTCAAGAGGTCTGCACGATTGTATTGAATCTCTTTCGCCAGCTTTGCGTTTATCTTTCTCCCGTTTTGCCGCGGCTTGCTCAACAATGCGGCCAGTTGTTGCAAGCCGAGATTCATCGATGGGACGATAGTCAAGAACACTTAGTCGGAACTGGTATTTCCAAATTCGAACACCTTTTACAACGTATTGCGCCAGAGAAAGTCCAAGCCATGATTGAAGAGAGCAAAGAAGCCGAGCCAGCCACAACAGAAACTGCGGCTGCAGCGCAATCTGTACCATCTGCCGATTCGGGCGATGCGTTGTTGCAAGAGCCCCTCGCTCCCACCTGTACGATCGACGATTTCACCAAGATTGATTTGAGAGTAGCCCGTATTCTCAAAGCCGAAGAAGTTCCTGAGGCAAAGAAACTGGTTAAGCTGACGGTGAGTCTGGGCGGTGATAACACCCGTACGTTGTTTGCTGGAATCAAAGCAGCCTACACCTTGGAACAACTCCAAGGCAGACTGGTTGTCATTGTGGCTAATTTGCAACCGCGACAGATGAAGTTTGGTTTGAGCGAAGGCATGGTAACGGCCGCTGGTCCGGGTGGTACCGAAGTCTTCTTGCTCGGCATCGACTCGGGCGCGGTCCCTGGTCAGCGAGTTCACTAAGAATGAACCCAGACGCCGAGCCACCTGCCGAGGATTCCAGTCCGCGAAAGCCATCCCGTGATCCATTGCATGGCGTCACGCTTGAAATGATGGTCACGCGGCTAGTGGATCGGCACGGTTGGCAGGAATTAGGCAGACAAATACCCATTCGCTGTTTTCAAATCGATCCTAGCGTGAAGTCGAGCCTCGTATTTTTGCGAAAGACCGCTTGGGCTCGCAAACGCGTCGAGGACTGGTACGCCTACGACGCACGAAGGAAATTAATGCCTCCAACTGACTACTGACTACTGACAGTTTCGCATGCCTTGAGTACTCGCATCATGTTGCCCGACAGGATTTTGTGAATATCGGTTTCCGAGTATCCCTTCCGCAACAACAACTCCGTGATGGCTGGGTACTTAGAAACGTCTTCGAGTCCTTTGGGAAGCATATCAACGCCGTCAAAGTCACCTCCCAGGCCGACGTGATCAATACCTGCTGTCTTGGCAACGTGGTCGATGTGTTCAATTACAATTGCAATATCTCCGGGGGTGCTTGGGTGAGTCGCTTTCCATTTCAGCATGGCGTTCTTGCTGGCATCGGTTTCGCTTCCAAACTCTTTTTCAATAGCGCGTCGGGCACCAAACATGTCTTTCAGATTCTTGGCGGACTCGGGCACGACAAAGCCAGAAAAGAAATTGATCATGACAAGTCCACCGTTTTCTCGTACTCGAACCAAAATATCGTCTGGAACATTTCTCGGATGGTCGGCAATCGCCATTGCCGAGGAATGCGAGAAGAGGATCGGAGCCTTGGTGATATTCAATGCATCGGACATGGTTGCTGGCGAAACATGGGAAAGATCCACAAGCATTCCCATCCGATTCATTTCTCGAACCACTTCTTCGCCAAACGGAGAGAGCCCGTCACTTTTCGATTGATCGGTGGCTGCGTCGGCCCAGTCGAGCGTGTCTCCGTGCGTGAGCGTCATATATCGTGCACCTCGCGAAAACAACTCCTTTAGCTTGCCGAGTGAATTCTCGATGGAGTGGCCCCCTTCGACCCCCATCAGCGACGCTATCTTGCCAGCCTTTCGAATTCGTTCGACATCGTTTGAGTTCAAGGCGATTTCAAACACATCTGGATACTTCTTGACCATGCCGTAAACGCAATCGATTTGTTCCATGGTGGTCTGGAACGCGGTTCCAGCTTGGCGTGTCTTGGACGGGACGAAAACGGACCAAAACTGGGCTCCGACGTTTCCAGCTCGAAGTCTTGGAATGTCCGTATGCAGTTTTGGCTCGTTCCAAAGGTCTATTTTTTCGAAACGAATGTCGTTGCGTTCGCGAGCGGCCCAAGGCAAATCGTTGTGCCCATCCCAAACGTATCCACGGGCGTGAATCTGGAGGGCTCGTTCTGAGATTTCAACGGGGTGCTCGTCTCCAAGAACGCAAACGTTTAACGCAAACGACTGAGCGAATAAAAAAGCAACAACTACAGAGGACTGATTCATTGTGGAGTATTGTTTCGGTAATATCGATAGCGAGCGTCTGCCGCTCGCCTCGGTGCGTATAGGTGAATGCGAAGCCTGGGAAAATGCAAAGAGGCCGGGAGATTCTCCCAGCCTCTTTCAAAATAATCAAACGGATTCTCGCCTAGTTGCCTTGTGACAGCTTGTTTGTAGGTAGTGGTTATTTTTTAAATTACGGGAGGTTTAGGATATTTTAAAAGATAAACAACCGGCAACCCCCAATATTTATTTTGTGACAGCAAATGTTTGCGTAACGGGGGGGGTTTACAAGCCCGCAAGGCACCCATTTTATTTACAATTAGAACCACCCCAAAAAAATTTACCAATTAAACGACCACCAAC
>JANPNA010000410.1:0-49038 GCA_031427235.1 Pirellula sp. | reverse complement strand
ATTTCTTTTTATTTTTTGGGTTGTTTATTTTTTAAATCATCGGCCTGTTTCCTTAATTTAAAAAATACCCACTACGGCCAACCCTAATTCTTGGTTGTAACAAAGCTCTAGAACGAGTGGTCAGAACCCCAGGCAAAATGCCAGAGGCATGCTCGGCCAAGCCACTGGTCACAACGTCGATGCCGCCAAATGACCGGATTCACTTCCATTCCCCTACAAGTTTTCCGTCGTCCACGTTCCAGACTCTGGTGATCCCTTCTTGGCCTGTTGCGATTGCGTACTTGCCGTTGGGTGAGGCGACTACGCAATAAAGCGAATCGGCCGTTGGCCCAAATTGCTTGCTCTGCTTTCCTGAGTTGGAATCATGCATGCGTACCAGATTGTTCATGGTCGATGAGACCGTGTTCGCTGTCGACCCGATGAACGCGAGCGAAGTTACTTCGGTTCCAAACCCCGTAATCGTTCTCACCGATTCACCCTTTTCGATATCCCAAAGCTTGACGGTCCCGTCGGAGCTGGCAGTACCCAATCGATTTGCATCCTCCTGCCAGGCAAGGGCCAGTACGTGATGCGTGTGCCCCTCGAATATCTTTGCAATCTCATACGTCTGGGCACTCAGCAGCTTCGTCATCTTGTCCGCACCGCAACTTGCAAGCCAACGACCATCCGGCGAATAAGCCAGACCTAGAATGGTGTCGCTGTGCAGGTCGGGCATCGTCTTGATTGCCTTTGAGTCCGCTAAGTTGACGATCACGAGTTGGCCACTCCGGCTGGCCATGCCACTGCCGATCGCAAGCGTAGTTCCGTCCTGGCTGAAGGCGAGCGCCGTGGCTCTGTCGACCACGAAGGCTGGCGATTCCAAAACGCTCTCTTGCTGCCAAGAACTCCGGACGTTTTTCACCAACGCAGATAGTTCCGCATCGGTAGCGACGGGTTGATTGACCGTGCGTGACTCAACCCGCTCGAGTGTCTCAACGGAAAAGAAGTCTAGAACATTGGTCAGTGCCTTTTCCGCAACTCGGGTCGCTGAAATCACATTCGGTCCCGAAAACGCCACAGATTGCACCGAGAACCGAACGGCCTCATTGACGGTCTTTCGATTCGCATTTTGGCTTTGCACCGAAGACAAAATTTCGTTTTGCTTTTCAACGCTTTGCTTGCGCTGTTCCAGTTTGACGACGGCGGCTTTTTGATTTTCTTGAATTCCGGTAAGAGATTGATTCGCATTGTCGAGCATGGCCTTCGACTCGGCGGTCTGCTTTTCCAGTTCCGTTAGCGTTTTCTTTTTGGGTTCGAGTTCAGCCGTGAGTTGTGTCAGCTTTTGCATAGCCGCATCAATGGCGACTTTGGTGTCGGCCATGGCTTTTTCGTGTTCCGCGAGAGCTTGAGTCGCGGTCTGCACCTCTTTCTCTTTTGCTGCCATCGCCTGTGCGGCTTTCTCTTGACCTGCTTGAGCGGTTTTGACCGCTGCTTGCTCAGCTTCTAGTGCCTTCTCTTGCTCCCCGACAAGTGCTTTGGATCGATCCAACGTGGCTTGTGTTCGACGTAGTTCTCGATCCGAGTTCAACAAGGCCAGTTGCACCTGTCGGTCCCGTTCGAACGAGCCGGTCAGTTTTGCCTGTGCGATGTTCCAGAGCTTGAGGGATGTGTTTCCGGTCGGTTCGTCTTGAGTCACCGTACAGGCCAGCGCGCGATCTTGGGAAAGGCGAACGCTATCTACCGGCCCGGCTCCATTGATGGCTACGGCGAGTGGATGGTCCGCAATCAGTTCTGCAGAAGTCGGCGTCTTGGTTTGCCACACAACGGCTTTTCGTTCTGTGGTCAAAAGAAGTGTCGATTCGTTCAACGCAGCGAGCGATTTGGCTGCCGTTGGGAGTTGCATCGTCGTTGGAATCGCCGGAGTCGCTGACGAGAGATCCCAACTATAAAGTACGTTGGAGGCCCCAATGGCAAAGAGACGAGTGTTGGATGGACTCCAAGCCCCAACCAATAGAGCCCCTTCGGCAACCGAGAAGGTATTCAATACAGTTCCGTCGTTTTTAACAAGCTTGATATTGCAACTGGGAGCCGTCGGAGGTGCAGTCGGGTCGGTTGGATTTGTGGCGGCGGCGACTAGTTCGGTCGTTGCAAAAACGCTACCGTCCGAAGACATGCATAGCAGTTTGGCAAGGTCGATTCCAACAGCGGCGAGCGTCGCTCGGGCCGCATCCAGCGATGGTTCGGGTCTTTTCCAAATCTTAACTTGGCCCGTGCTGCCGGTCGCAATGCGTTGGCCGTCAGGACTAATCGCAATGGATTGTATAAAGTCTGGATGCGCATCTTGGATGACTTGGATGGGTGCAGCATCGAGGGTTTCTGCAATCGGCTGCACTCCTGCTAACCGTTCGGTATTGTGAATGACAAGTTGGCCGCCACGTCCAAACGCGACAAAGGAACTGTCGGGCGAAATGGCCACGGCATAGCTCGCGCGCGCACTCTCTGGCAACTTTAGATTCGCTAGGTTGACCATGTTCGCACTCGGCCCATGGGACAATGCACCACCTGCAATCCAGCCCTTGATCACGGCGATTTGAGCTGGAGTCAGTCGTTCGGCCCCGACCTTGTTGTTATCGGGGGGCATGATCGTCTCGCCCGGAACGGATGGTCTCGTGAGCAGTAGACTTCCATCGACATTTGCAATTTCGAAAACTGGACCCGTATCGCCACCGCGAGTTAAGTCCACGTGTGACTCAAGATTCAGGCCACCTTCCGCCAACTTGGCATTGTGGCAAGCGGTACAGTTCTTGCGCAATATGGGAGCGACCGCATCTTCGAAGTAGATGGGTGTCTGAGCCGCTAGGAAGTTGCTGGAAATCATCCATGTAGCAAACAGAAACTTATTCATTGGAAGATAACGCCATGCGTGGGGAGGAAGGGTCGGATTTGTCAGGGGTCTTAGGGTTGTTTTCACGGTGCATCTCCGATTCGAACGCGTATGTTTGAGCTGGGCAATTGCAAGGTAATGCTTTTCGTTTTATCTTTGGCGGCGGGATCGGTGTTTGGCACCGAAACAGCCGACTCACACAAGGCTCCAAACAGGAATTCGCCGATCGGTGTGTCCTTGGGGATCTGCAGGTCCAGCACCCCTTCGGAAGCATTTGGTTCGATCTTTATCTCTGCAGCGGTCGTCTTGGTTTGGCTGTGATGGAGTCTGACGGTAATCACTCCTTCGCCGCCCGTCCGGCGTGTGACTCGAACCGGGATCTTAAGCGATTGGCCTCGGATAACATCCATTCGAATCGGTGATTTCGCATCGAGGTCCTTCGGGCCAAGCTCGATGGTCAGCGGGCAAACAACGGAATCGGCTTTCGATAATTTTAAATAACGAGCCATCTTGGCGATCGGTGATCGAAAAGTGTCGGTGGCATTCCATGTTACCTCGAGAGGAACTGCTACGGCTGAAATCGAAAGCGCACCGACCTCTACGGAGCCTTTCACCTCAAGTCGCGAAATGTCTTTTCGTTCCTGAGATGCGGGGGGTGGTGCAAGGTTCCAGACGTTGAGCGTCGCAAGATTCTGATCCCGAGCCATCACACCCGTTCCACCTCGACATCCGTCAGGTAGTCCAACAATGCTTAATTCTATCGGTTCGGCAAAGTTGTCGAAGCGGATCGCATGGATAGAAAACATGACCGATCCACCCGCCACGAGTGTGGGGCTTGTGGTGCGAGCTTGATCGGGGGTTAGTGTCGGAGTCGCCAAATGAGCACAGAGCGCAAAGCCAGGATTCGGCTTGCGAATTTCGATTGCGTACATCGGGATCTTGGCCAATCGGTCGAGCCTTTGTTGGCTGCGTACATGCAAGCGATATGTCCCCTTTTCCGTCGTTTGAAACGTAAACATCGGGTCCTTGATCGCAAAACGCATTTCGCCGTTCCCCACCGCAGGTCCATCATCGTTCTCGACAAGTCGATGCAGCACTTCATTTGGTTGCCCAGGATTCTCAACACGGTACGCAACGACCAGCCCATCCGATAGCTCCCCCATGCGTTGCGAAACCATCTCCACCGAGACGTCGGTTTTCGCGTCGCATTCGAAATCGATCATGTCTATATCATCGTTCGTGTTCCAGTCCCCGGCTACGATCACTGGCCAAGTGACCATCATCGACTTCGCACCCGAATGCAGTGCTTCATCGTGAATGACCGTTGGAGCATTCGTTGGCGATCGCAGCATTCCACACCTGGGATGCCACAGACTTGCGAAGTCCACAGGCTGACAATCAACGTTGCGCGGAGCCTTAGCGAATCGTCGCCATCGCTCCACAAAACCGGCTTGGTCCAAATCGGGGGAGCTTGGATTATCGAGTTTCAGCACGTAGCGATAGTCGCTACCACCTCGAAACAAATGATCGTGGACGGCCAGCACATACTCGGTATTGGCTTTCAATTCGACCAACATGGATGCATCGCTATCGTTCGTTGCGCTGCATGTCGCAATGGTTACGTGATCGGGATTGAGCAATGACAGGACGAGACGTGCCCTCGAATCGAGAGCATAAGCAATGGATCTCAGTTCAAGCTTCTGGTCCTGCTCGCATTTCAAACGATAGTAATTGCGACCTCGTTCGGGACAGTCATCTTGCCAAATGGTTCCTGGTGCGATGGCCGTCGGGTTCACTTCACTCTCGTTTCCAGTGACCACAACCCAGGGCTCCGTAGTCACCATGAAACTTCGGCTGTTAGATAACCCGTTCGGGCCGAGAGCCTGTAGTTGGTAGATTCCAGGCGCCGTATCTGCCGGGACAGGCACCGTATCTGCCGGGATCGATTCGGCGTTGAAACCAGGAATCGTCCAATCCGACACCGTTCCTGCTAATGCTTGTCCAATAGCAGTGCCAATAGCGGGTGGTACTTGGCCGGCTTTGCAGCCCAATTGCGGTAGAGCTTGTAATTCGGGTGCGCCAAACTGAGCGAAGCATACCGAGGCGAGCATTCCGAAGATGATTGGACTAAGAGCAAAGGGAACCAGGCAGAAACGCATTGGAAGGAAACTCGTATGGGGACGATTTCAGCGAAATCGAGGTGGGAGTCAGGCAGGGGGCTGGCGAGCCGCGGTAAGAATTGATGCCGTCACAGGCGCAAGGCCACGCATGGCAAATAGTCCCTACCGACTATAAGATATTGTACTTCATCCCTGGCAAATTGCAGCAGTGGACAAAAGTAACTCGCCTAAAGACGCAAATGACTGCGCAAATGACTGTAGGAACCGGACAGGAAATTCCAAAATTTCGTTTGGGAAGCGAAAAAAAATCGAAGTTAGCACGCCAAAACAAGGTTGCTTGAAGAAAAGGTGTCCGAAGTTTTTCGATATCGTGGTCGTGTGATTTGAGCGAGACTATTGTCTTTTTGTCGCTTTTGATCCACCCAGATGCGGTGGATCGCGGCACCCCAATTCGCGTTGCATGGCTGGCATCACCGGTGTCATGCACAAAGTCGCGGAGTCGATGGTCGTATGCGCGTTGGACCCGATTGGATTGAATTGCCAACTCATCCGTCTAGAGTGATGGTAAGAATCCCCCGAGTGAAACTCGGTGGCATTCCAATGCCGAGCAAGTAAATCGCCGTTTTGGTATAGTTGTTGTGTCCCGTCAATTTGTTTAGAGGAGCCAGCCAGTCGATGCGTATCGGAATTCGCCTAATCAACGGTATACTTTGGAAAGATGCTGAAAAAGTGCACCATGCGTTTCGGCTGACCGACCAGGACTCGGGTCGGACACTCGAAGAAACAATTGAAATTCACACGCTCGAATTGGGCAGGTATAATCTGAGTGAGGCGGATTTAGCCACAGCTAACATGCAAGATCGCTGGCTGTATTGGTTTGTGCACGCCCATGAATACGAACCGGAGGCGTTGTTAGCGCTGTTTCCGGAAGCGGAGATGCAACTTGCAACGAATACGCTCACGAGAATAACCGAGATAACGGAGGACAAAACGATGTACGACGCACGAGAAAAAGCACTTCGAGATCAACAATGGGCACTCAACGCAGCACACCGAGAAGGTGAGATTGAGGGCGAGATCAAAGGCGAGATCAAAGGCGAGATCAAAGGCGAGATTAAGCTAATTCGAACCCTAGAGGGGATCCTAGGGCTGGCTTTGAGCAACGTAGAGGATTTGCAAAAACTGAACCTTGAGGCTTTGCAAAAGCTAACCAGCACACTCCAAGATCGAGTTCGAAACCGGACGTAGCTCAACCGTCGAGATCTTTTGCTTCAGAATCGAACCACGGATTACTCGGATGACACGGATTCAAGGTGATTTTGGCGGGCCGAATTGCACAATTCGCTAGACAGAATAATGGCAGACAGAATAATGGCAGGCAGAATAATAACCGCAAGATGCGAAACGACAAAAGCATTTCAACCGTCGATTGCCTAGTTTGTGTTTTGGGCCAGCCTTCGGTATGGATGCAACATCGCGTCATTATCCACGGCATTCGTGATATCGGTGATTATAACACACTCCGTTCGATTGACCAATTGGACAAAGTGACCGCCGTAACGTTTGGTGCAGGCGGAAATCAGTTGACCGTTCGGGATCCAAACAACGTCGGTGCGGATATGGTTTACGACTCTCTTGGCAGAAACACGCAGCGAACGGATACGTTCGGCGATGTCACCAAGACGGACTACGACCGAGCTGGAAACGCGGTGAAACAAACCGTCACCAAGAACAAATACACCCTCATCTCGTTCGATTCTCGCAACCGCCGCAAATCGACTACGGACCGAATCTCGGCTCCAACGACGTTTACGTATTTAGCCACTGGCCAGCTTGCATCGCTGGCCGATTCCGAGAGTCAAACCACCGCTTACACGTACGATGCTCGCTGGCCGAATGACACAGCGTGACTACCGTTCAGTTGCTAATTAGTCCTTCGGGAACGATTGCCGATAGCGACACGTTCACGTTCGATCGCAGTGGGAGAATGCTAACCGCCGTCTCAGGTCGCTACAACAACACGGTCGGCTACGCGTTCGACCCAGTCGGTCGCAAGGCCTCGGAGTCGCTCACGATTGCAAGCTAGACCTACACGGTTGGCAGCGAGTTCAATGCTCGCAATGAACTTGTGAGATACTCATATCCAGACAGTTCCATTGCAAACCGAGCTTGCAACGCATGACCCCACTCTTTCTACTCAATTGTACAACAGAATCGAAGTGTGTACCGAAGGGAATTTCCAGCTTGTCATCCGAGTATTGTAACAGGCGGTCTGCCTGTTGTAACGGAGCCTGGGAATAGTTGGGATCGAAGGCTACAATGAGGCCAGTTCGCTTCCGTCCCTAAAAAAACGATTCAAATGAACCTACGAATGTTGTTCCCTAGTTGGAATCTCCCGATTTGCACCTTGGCCATCGGATGTGCACTCCCTTGGCTTTGCATCGGCCCGGCATTGGCTCAGGACTCGCCAGCCAAGCCCAAGAGCGAGTCCGTTACCGACGCGGGCCTAACCGAAGCTAACTTTCTGAGCAAGACGCGGCAACTGACTTTCGAAGGCGTTCGCGCCGGCGAGGGTTATTTCAGTCGCGATGGCAAATCGATGGTCTTCCAAAGTGAACGGGACAAAGAAAATCCGTTCTATCAGATCTATTTGATGGACCGAGAAACTGGGGACATGGAACGGGTTTCTTCGGGATATGGCAAGACAACTTGTGCTTGGATTCACCCAGATGGCGACCGCGTTCTGTTCGCTTCCACGCAATTCGATCCGGAATCGATCAAGAAACAAAGAGCAGAGATTGAGGAACGAGCCTCGGGCAAGCAAAAACGCTATGCATGGGATTACGACGAACACTTCGATCTCGTCGAATGGAATCGCAAAACGCATCAGTACAAGAAAATCACGAATATCCAAGGCTACGATGCAGAGGCATCGTATTCGCCCGACGGCCAGTACATCGCGTTTTCCTCCAACCGACTCGCCTATCAATCCAAACTGAGCGAACGCGAGAAGACGCTCTTTGAAAACGATCCAGCCACCGCCCTCGATCTATACATTATGAAGAGCGATGGCACCGAAGTGAAACGCATCACCGATCAGTTCGGTTACGACGGCGGTCCCTTCTTTTCGCCCGATGGCAAACGGCTTTGCTGGCGACGGTTTTCAGAAGACGGTGCAACGGCTGAAATCTACACGGCCAATCTCGATGGCACCGACGTCAAACGCTTGACATCGCTCGGCGCGATGAGTTGGGCTCCCTATTATCATCCGAGTGGCGACTATCTGATCTTTGGTACCAACGTGCATGGCTTTGCGAACTTCGAGCTGTATCTGGTGGATGCCCAGGGAGCACATGCGCCAGTGCGGGTCACGACCACGGATGGATTTGATAGTTTGCCGGTCTTTACACCGGATGGCAAAGAACTGGCTTGGACATCGAACCGAACCCCGAACAAAAAATCGCAAATCTTCATTGCAGATTGGAGTGACAAAGCGGCTCGCGAGGCACTTGAACTAGGATCGCCGAATGAAAAAGTAGACGGTAGCGCTGTTAAGCCTCCAACCATCAATCAAATCGAATCTGCAAAGGCTGAGGCAATGGCAGCTATCAAGGCGAACGATTCGGACTACCGCGCTAGCGACATCGGACGCCACGTGGATTATCTTTGCCGCCCCGAGTTGGGGGGAAGGCTTACTGGGACCGCTGGCGAGAAGCTAGCCACTTCGTATGTTGCAAGTTACATGGCCTCGTTGGGACTCGAACCTGCGGGCAGCAACGGGACCTACTTTTACACTTTCCCCTTTACTGCCGGAGTCGAACTGCTCAATAGCAATGCGATGACTTCGGGGGGCAAGTCCTGGGCCGTCAACACCGATTGGCGGCCATTGGTTTTTTCGAATTCAGGAACGGTGGCGCCCACGGAAGTGGTCTTCGCGGGATATGGTATCGTTGCACCGGCCGACCAAGGGCAACCAGAATACGATTCGTACGTCCATTTGGATGTGGAAAACAAATGGGTCATGATGTTGAGGCAAATGCCGTCCGATGTTAGCCCCGAACGCCGGCAGCAATTTGCCAGATTCAGTTCTTTGCGATACAAGGCCATGGCGGCGCGCGACCGGGGTGCAAAGGGGATCATCGTCGTTAGCGGTCCAACGAGCATGGTTCGCCAGCAGTTGGTACCTCTCCAAATGGATGGCGGTCTATCGGGTTCCAGTATCGCGGCGATCAGCGTAACGGATGCTGTGGCAGAAGCTTGGTTTGCCGATAGCAAGGAGAAGTTAGCGGATCTGCAAAAGGAACTGGATCGCGGCGAAATGATGATGGGATTCGAATTGCCAGGGGTGCGCGTCAGTGCAACGATTGACGTCAAGAAAATTATGCGTGAAGGGGTGAACGCGATTGGACTCCTTCAAGCGGGCGATAAACCCGCCAAGTCAGTGATAATCATCGGTGCGCATATCGACCATTTGGGCACTGGCGGAAGTGGAAATAGCATGGCAAAAGAAGAGGAAAAACAAGGGATGCATCGGGGAGCGGACGACAATGCATCCGGCGTTGCCGCGATGCTTGAAATAGCGCAATCGATGGCGTTGCTCAAGCGCTCTGGCAAGTTAAGCATGGAACACGACATCTTGTTCGCGGCTTGGTCTGGCGAGGAACTCGGTCTGCTAGGCTCCGCCTATTTTGCCGATCATTTTTTTGAGCTTTACCCCAACTTGCCCAAGACGGAAAAAGCAAACAGTCTCTATCCTACCGTGGTCGCCTGTTTGAACCTGGATATGGTGGGGCGATTGCGTGACAATCTTGTTCTGCAAGGGATAGGATCGTCGCCACTTTGGACGCAAGAAATCGAAAAGCGGAACGCGGTGGTCGGCTTGCCTTTGACTTTGCAAAACGATTGTGCATTGCCTACCGATGCCTCGACCTTCTTTTTGAAGGGAGTTCCAATTCTGTCCGCCTTCACTGGATCGCACTCTGAGTATCACACGCCGCGCGACACCCCAGAGTTATTGAACTACGAGGGGGCTGCCAAGACGGCCAAGCTGATGGGATTGGTAGCCCGATCGCTTGCGAGTTCGAAGGAGATCCCCGAATTTCACGACCAGAAAGCTCCGGAAGGACAGGGGGCGCGAGCCATGATGACCGCTTATCTGGGTACGGTTCCAGATTACTCCCAAGGGGACATCAAGGGCCTCATGTTGTCTGGCGTGGCCAAAGACGGTCCAGCCTCCAAAGCGGGAGTGCAAGGCAAGGACATCATCATCGAGTTGGCAGGTCGGAAAGTCGAGAATATCTACGACTACACGTACGCCATTGAGGCATTGAAAGTCGGCCAAGAAACGGAAATCGTAGTTCAACGAGGAAGCGAGACGCTGCGACTGAAGGTCACTCCACTGTCTAGGCAGTAGCGAAACGCGGGGTTAGGACCTTCTGTTCTAGCGGTGCAATCCACTTCCACCCCGTTGGGGCTCCAATGCGGGATGGGTGGCGTTTGATTCCAGTGGCTCACGCCACTGGCTATTGACTTGAGTCCCTTTGGGACCAAGAACAAAACCCTGAGGATTGAACTAAGTCCGTTCGGGAAGGCGAGCTTCGACATCCGCCGCAACGCGGCCCAAGTCAATAGCCAGGGGTGTAACCCCTGGAACCCGTCACATCCGTTCGCCAAAGCCGCAACGCGGCGGCACTGCCGGGACCGAGAACAATACCCTTCAATGCACAAAAATGCACAAAAATGTGGGTCGTCCGAATTCTCACGAATTCGGCTACCTTTAAAATATCTAGTTCATAAGCAAAGAAATAGTTGCCTTCCATGAAGCTCGTACTTGCCCTTGCCTTAGTCCTGTTCCATTGCTTTGGACAAAGTGTCTCCGCCGAGACAAAGCCCATGAATATCGTGGTTTTGTTTGCGGATGATTGGCGACATGACACGCTTGGGTGCGCAAGAAACCCGGTGGTAAAAACACCCAACCTGGATCAGCTTGCAAAGGAGGGAATTCGCTTCACGCACAATTGTGTCACAACCTCAATCTGTGGCGTCAGTCGCGCAACACTGTTCACTGGTCAATGGATGTCTCGACATGGAAACAAAGCGTTTCAAGCGTTCGATACTCCATGGTCTGAGACTTATCCGGGACTCTTGAGGGCCAATGGCTATTTCGTGGGACATGTTGGAAAGTGGCACAATGGAAAATTCCCAGCCGAACATTTTGATTTTGGTCGATCGTATGCCGGCACCCACTGGATGAAGCAGAAAGATGGAACGGAAATCCACGTAACTCAACGGAACGAAAACGATGCAATGGAGTTTCTGCGATCAAGGCCTGTCGATAAACCCTTTTGTTTGACTCTGGCGTTCTTTGCTACGCATGCCGAAGATGGCAATCCGAAACAGTATCTGCCACAACCGCAAAGCATGTCGCTTTACGAAGGCATCACGATACCGATTCCCAAGACGTCGACCGACGAATACTTCAAGAGGCTACCGCCGTTCATTGCGAATGAAAAAAACGAAGGACGAAACCGCTGGCACTGGCGTTTTGATACCCCAGAACGATATCAGGAGTACATGAAGAATTATTACCGTCTAGCATCGGAGGTCGATGCGACCTGCGGTAAAGTGATCGCTGAGTTGAAGTCGCAAGGGCTGTATGAAAACACCCTCGTTATCTTCACCACGGACAACGGATACTTTCACGCGGAGCATGGCTTGGCGGACAAGTGGTATCCGCATCAGGAGAGTATTCGGGTACCGCTCATCGTTCATGACCCACGAATGCCGAAGGACCGAGCCGGACAGACGAACGATCAGATAACGTTGAATGCAGACCTCGCGCCGACGATTCTTGGGGCGGCCAAACTTGCCGCTCCGCCGAAAATGCAGGGCCGAGATTTTGCACCTTTGTACCGAGCCAAAGAGCAGCCAGTCTGGCGAAACGAGTATTTTTATGAGCACGCCACCATTAGGGACATCGATTTCATTCCTTCGTCGGAAGCGTTGGTTCGCAAGGACTGGAAGTACTTTTATTGGCCCGATTTCAATCAGGAACAGCTATTCGATCTGCGAACCGATCCGCTCGAAGAGAATGACCTTGTCGCGGATCCAAAACAAAAGCCTGTTCTCGAAGAGATGCGCCAGCGGTTCGCGGAATTGAAAGCCGCAGCCAGATAAAAAAGGAAAGAAACTCCCACACTCCCACACTCCATCACTCCATCACTCCATCCCAGCTTTTCAGAAAGTCATCCAGGCTTTCAAAGGCCCTGCTCGTCGGTGAATCGTCAAGTTTCGCTGCTTCCTTAGCGGTTGGCTGTTTGGAATTGGCGGCCGTAGCGATGTCGATGATGGCAGGGCTGGATTCGCCGCTTGGAGCAAACGAGGTGCATGCAGGACAGCCGCATTGTTCCGGCCCACTCGAAACGCGTCGACCTCTGGTATTCGAACTCGAAACAATCCAGGTCGTAGGCTGTTCTGCCCTCGCATCCAAAACAAAGGAGGCAAAGGGAGTCGGAGAACCCGTTATTGGCATCATGGCGAACGAGACAGTTTCTCCCTCACCTACGCCGAGAGCTGACGTTCGGTTGATGTAGTTGATGACTTGTAGGACATCGATTGGCGCAAGAGTACGATCGCCGTTGACATCGTAATATGGGGGCGATGCTACGCCGGATCCATCGAGGGCGCGAGAGCCATTGCGATTGATTTCGTTGATCAGGATTAAGACATCTAGCGGATCGACCGTTCCCCCGTTGTCGACATCTTCGTTAAGGGTTTGGTTCTGCCAAGGACTGGGTACACGAACCAGTCCGAAGTCGATATGCGATTGAATGTCATTGCTCACCAAGACCACGGTTTGAAGTCCCGTTGCTGGGCTCGTAAAAGCCAAACCAGGGTCGCTCGGTTGCACCAACACGTTGTAGGTGCCGGCAGGCAAGTACGGAAGCGAATAGCTTCCGTCGCTAGCCGTTTTGACTGTAGTCTTGGGGCCGAAACGCAGGTTGTCAAGCTTTATGTAGGAATTGTTAAAACCGCGAACGACGACCGAAGCGATCTGCGCAGTATCCGTTCCCACGTCCAAGCTTGCTTTCTGTCCATTGAGCAACCCTTTCCTTTCGATTCGTTTTATCAACGAACCATCCGTTGCGAAGGCATCGATCCGCACATCCGTATTGTCCGCGACCGCAATTGCGTCGATCGAAACGTAGGATGTTAGGTTGTCGAAGCGAACTCGCAACTGTTGGTTATTGCCGCGAAACGCGTCGACGTAGTTGTTTGCGGAAAAAGAGAACGGTTTGAAAATCTTGATGCCGGTCGACGCATTTGGGTCGTCAAAGATACCGATGGTTCCGGAGGTATCTTCCCCAATCGCATCCAGCCGTACACCGCTAATCGTATTGTTGAAAATCCCTGTCTGGAAATTATCTGGCTCGACACTTGTCTGGAGCACGACCGGTTGGTTGCTTGCGTTTACAAGAGTAATCGACATGCCCGCCAAACCAGTTTCGTTGGTCCCCCAGGTGTTGCTTCGATTAGCGTCATTCCAAACAAATCCTTGGATGCCTGGATTCGTAGTCGTATCAGGGGCTGCCCCAATTTGACCGCTGAAGATGTTGCTAGTGATTCCAATTCGAGGGTCGATCGCTCGGATTTCAATTCCTCCAGTCGTCACTCCCCCCAGAGGAATATTGAGATCGAGGTCTACCGTATATTGGTTCGGCGTAGAATAAGTCGTCCACGCACCGTTGCCGATTCGATATTCAATCCTGCCTACTTTGTTGATCGTAATGTCATTTTGAGTGCCCGAAGTATTTCGATTGGCTAATGTCTGGACGACGGACCGGCCCACGAAACGGTAGGAGTTGGTTGCGCTATTCCATCTGCCGGTTCCCTCAAGCTTCAACGGAACATCCAATACATCAAAAATACCATCTTGATCGCTGTCCTTCCAACCCAGTTGTGCGAGTGTCGCGTCCGAGGTTACGAGCGTGCTATAGGCCGACTGGAGAGCTGAGCCAGCCGACATAATGCTCAATTCCTGCTGGAAGTTCGGGGTCGGATTGAGGTCGATGGCGTTGGTGTTTTGAGCGTTGTAGTAACCTCGCCGTTGCGTGTAGTTCCCACCTCCAATGTACTCGTCCCTGGCCCAAAACATGTGGCCGGTTTCATGGGTGAAAGTCGATGCAGGACGGGTCGACGGCACAACCTCGAAAAGTCCGCCCGCAAAAGCGAAGGCTCGCGAAAAGGAACCACCGGGTGCAAAACTGCCATCCCCATCGTTTTGGGAGTTCACTACGAAAATGGTAAATGCCCAATCCGTGTCCAGTTTCTCCCGTTGTGAGTTATTAAAAGCTCGAACGTTGTCGTCGAGATTCGAACTGCTAGCAAATCCAACGTCGCTCAGAAATTTCGAGACCCACATGGAGTAGGCGTTCGAGTTCCGGGCTATCGGTTCGTAAGGCGTGGGAGTTAGGTTTGAGGTAAACGTCGTATCGATCACCCATTCCAGGGTGTGCAAGGAGCTTTTCGTGGCTAGTAGCTGAGTCCACCAGTTCAATCCAGTCTGAATATTGTTGAGGACTTGATTGATATGACTTGGCGACCAATTTTCCGTGCTCGCATCAATGCTTCCATCGCTTTCAAGGAAAACTGGGGTTACGGCGACCCGCCCAAGCAAGAATTCCCCAGTGTCGTCAGCTTCTGCTCCGTACGGGAGGGTTGCCATGACACGCCGAGATTCTAGCGACTCCATTGCTAGCTTTCGTACTTTTCTCTTTTTGCTGTTGGTCATTCATTACTCTCGCTTGGAAGTCGCAATCCACTGCCTCTTTGGATGATACTTTGCAGGAAAGATTCCCCTACTTCGCTTCGCAATTTTCAACTTTTCTTGTCGCGTAAGCCATATATCCAATGAGAACTATGACGATTGTTAGGCATTTGACGAATAAAGTTCATATTGCCTCATGGCTAAGCCGCACCCCTAATGGGTGGGTTCGCTCGCGGCCTCCAGTTTTTTGAAATTGGTCTTCCCCTAGGCTGCCTGAATTTCTAGCCTCCACGCAACGATAGTGCCTTTGCCCGGATTATTCATTAGCCGTGGGGCGCTAGCCCACGGTTGTCGTTGCAACCATAACCGTGGGCTATCGCCCCGTCGGCTGATCATTAATTGCCCCGTGAATAATCCAGGTTTGTCAATTGGATAGGAACGGCAGAAAACCTATCGCATTTTACCGAGACTCTCTGATCGTTAAAAACTCAAGAATCGAATTCATCCAACCGATATCCGATAATAGTCTGCCCTTGCGTATCCGATCCTCGGATGCGATCGGCTTGAAATGAACTCATTTAATGGGCCCTGGAAAGGGCTGCTTGGTTCGAAAGGAATCGTCCCAATGTCCGAATCCATCAGGCAACAGAAAAATCCGCAAGGACTTGGAACTGGATCAGTACCGGTACTGTTTTCATTAAGAAATGTCCAACCGAGCATCGTTGGCGGAATGAGTAAATTCAAGACCAACGAGCCACAACCAAACAAACAAGAGTCCACCTCGAGTGTTGCAATCGTTCCTGCCGAAGTCTCCGCGACCAGTCCTGCGCCGATAAAGTCCATTACCAAGAGCAATCGGCCGTACAATATTGTCGTTGGCTTGTTGATCCTGGCCCTTTGTCTGCTGGTGCTCCGAAATACTCAGGAGACGAAGACGAATTCGAAAGATACCATCGCTTCAAGTACTCCGCAGGCAATTCCGAGCCCACACAAGCCAGTCGCGGAATCCAATGCGGAAATGATTTTACCCCCGATGTCGAAATCGATAGTGCTTAAACCGATAGACTTGGGACCATCGTTCGCCAGCCTTCCCGATTTGTCCAACACAAACAACTCAGCAGCCTTACCCGAGCTTGCTGAACCATCGGACGGGTCGGATCATTCTCCCGACTCGAACGCCGGTCACGACGCAAACGAGCCGATAGGAAACGCGTTATCAAGTGCTTTCAATGACGAACAGTTGCTCGTTCAAGCTAAGCCGCCCATGCTGTTGCTTCCTAGCACCAAACCATTGCACGCTGGGGAAACCGACTCTGTCTCAGAACTTACAGATTCAACGAATCACATGGCCCGATCTGGCCTCAGTTTCCCCGAACCGCGACTTGCAGTAGGCGGTAGCGGTAACGCGATTGCAACCAGTTCGGTTATCGTTGATACCTCTTCACCTTCCATGACCACACGCGAGTTGATCGATTTGCATGAACGTGGTCAACAGAACATCCCACCAAACGCTTGGAATGTCCCTTCACTCCCTGGAAGTATAGCTCAAGGCATTCCAGCCAGTCCCATTTCAAGCGTTGCACCTGTTTCCGAGAACTATCCGACATCCCCCACCAGCGCTTTCCAGCCGAACGTGAATGATAGTCGAATGATGTCCGGCAGGCCCTATCCCCCGCTACCCAAAGAATATCCAGCACTGACCATTCCCGCCTACGAGCAAAACACACTGAGCGGTCGGCAAGGGTTGTCCAATCCAACTCAAACGACGCAGTTGATTCGGCAGCCTGCAAACGGTTCGAACCGATATCAGAGCATCAGCCCACAAACATCCACGGCTCCTATTCCGTACACACCGATAGCACCTACCCAAAGTGGCAATTCGATTGGATATCCTCCCGGAAACTAGAGAAAAACGCACCACGTTTGATTGAATGGAATTGATTGATCATGAGCGAAGTGAATCAGGCATTTTTGAGGGCTTATTTAAAGAATCGTGCCTTGCAAGCGACATCGACACATGCTGCTCCGGTCTCCACGGACGTTCGGACTCCGCACGAGCCGAACGTAGCGAGACCGTCAGCCAACGCACCTCGCAATCCCTCCTCGCCGCCGATTCAACCTTCACAGTCTTTGCCTTCGGGAATGAAACTTCGTTTCGATCCCACCCACACCAACGCAAACCCTCTCACTCAACCTCAGCCTACACTGCCTTCGTCTGTCGAACCTGCGTCCCCCGCGCAAGCCCGTGTCAGTCCGACACAAGGGTTTTGGTCGCCGCTGGGTGCTGAACGAGGCATGAAGGCCCTCGAGTCAACGTCACTCCCTGCGGTCGTTCGCAATGGAGTCACCCCGGTAACACGCGAAGCCGCCCAATTTCGCAAGCCGACGACGACGGCAGCAGCAGCGACGGCAGCAGCGACGGCGACGGCGGCTCCTCAAATGGCTCCTGCCGCCCAACCAGCGTCAGTCGCCCCACGCGCTCCAAAAGCCCCACCTGTCTATTCCAACGAGCCCTCGTCAGGTGTTTCCTACGATCAAGTCATGTACGTAGACGGTCTAGTCGGTCACGCAGCACCTCAACGCGTACCAAATTCAAGACCTACCGAACGGACACTCGCAGAAATCACGGAACCAATCGCCTTTGGGACAGGCTCGCCGTCCCATTCCGCACTGCCTACACTGCCGCACGCCAAACAAACGGCTCCTTCAGGTCCAACGTCTAGGCAACCGGTTCCTCCCAAACCAACCGACGCCAGTGTCACGCGTCGGATGGATCCATCCCACTTATCAAACAATGTCGAGAGTGCCACAGCCACTCCTTCAGTCCCCAAGACCACCGCAGCCGGTCCACTGAATACCCGCCTTCCGTTGCCCGTCGCATTCAGTCCCAGTTGGGAAGTCGATCTTTTCTACTGGCCCGAAGTTGTCAAGCAAATTGAATCGTCCCATGCCGACGCCTTTCGCCAAATCGGCAAGCACCTAAGCCTCGCCAATCGCGATGGGCTCAAGGTCATGGCCATCACCAGTGGCGAACGGGGTGTTGGACGCAGCACGGTAGCCATGCACATGGCTCGATGCGCTGCCAGCTCTGGTTTGAGAGTCGCACTGCTCGACGGAGATACCTTCTGTCCAAGCCTTATCGACCAACTCAGACTCGACATGCAGCAGGGCTGGCAAGACTGCTTGTTTGAGAATGTTCCGTTGCATGAAATCGCGATCCATTCCATCGCGGATCGGATCACGCTCTTTCCATTGACTTGCGTCATTTCACAACAGCAAATGCATGCCAATTTGCATCGCATGGCCAAGTTGATCCGCCGAATTTCCAATGCGTTTGACGTGGTCTTTATCGATGGCAATCGACTCAACCTGGAGCAGCGCGACCTCGTGGGTGTAGCCCAAGAAACCGTCGTGGATGCGGCGATAGTCGTTGTGGACACGGAATTGAGCATCAAGGAAAAAGTGGATTCGGCCGTGAGCATTCTTCGAGGCATGGGGATTTCGTCGATCGGACTTGTCGAAAACTTTCAGAGTTAATCCTCCCTTAAAACGAACGGTAGGTTCGATCCTATGTACCAAGCACATTGGGGCCTTCAAGGCCGACCATTCGATAGCGGGCTAGAATCTAGCTTTTACTATCCATCGAATTTTCATGAAGCGGCGCTGCTGAAATTGCATTACGCAATTGAAACGCGACGATCCGTGGCCGTCCTATGTGGAGAGCCAGGACTTGGAAAGACGATGGTGCTCGATGCTGTTTTCTCACAACTGCCGGAGTTCGTTGCTCCGACGGTCCGCGTTGTCTATCCTGCTATGCCGCCAGATCAGTTGCTTCGGTACATCGCCAGACAAATTGCGCCGCACGAAGGATCCGACACCTTTGGCGGAATTGGGCAATCAATTGAAACCATTGAACGCCTTCTTCGTCACAACGTGGGGGACAAGCAACATAGCGTGATCGCCATCGATGAAGCCCATCTGCTGGAGAGCTTTGGATCGCTTGAACCACTCCGTTTGCTTTTGAATTTGGCGACCGAACTGACCGAAGCGGAATCCGCTATGACGTTGGTTTTGTCTGGGTCTCCGACCTTGTTATCGCACCTCGCACGACATACGGCTCTCGAAGACCGCGTTGCGGTTCGTTGTGTGCTCGAACGCTTCGGTCGAGAGGAAACGGAAGCCTACATACGACATCGGTTGCAAACAGCCGGCTGGAACAAGCCGCTAATGTTTGACGAGGAAGCGGTGAACTTGATTCAGGATTTGACGCTTGGGGCTCCACGACGCATCAACCGTCTGTGCGACTTGGCTCTGATGGTTGCCTACGCACAAGATAAATCCAAGATAGGCGGACAAACGATTGAGACCGCCAACGCAGAACTCACGAGCCGATCTGCTGCTGCTTAGTAGTATGCTAAGCGCGTGTGCACAAGTCTTTGTGTGAAAGCAACAATTAGCCGCACGGCGATAGCCTCGGTTTTCGACGATTCTCAAGCACTTTGGGAACCGGGGCTAACGCCCAAACGGCTAATTACCGGGAAATATTTGTGCGCATGTGCTTATCTATCGATTGAGCCAATTCACGATCGTACGCGTCACTGTTTCCGATGCGTCCTGCTGAACAAAGTGCTCAGATTCTGGAACCGTCACCAGCGTCAAATCTTTCTCAAGCCACTTCCATGTGTCGTTCAGCGCACCAGGCAGTAGGGCTTTGTCCTTGAGACCGTGAATCATCAAGACCGAACACTGAACTTTAGGACCGACGTTTCTGCTTTCAGTAGCGATGCGGCAGCCGGCGTTTGAAAAAACCTGGCATAGGTACTGTTCTTTTGTTGTTCAGGGTTGTTGGCAAGTTCTCGTCGAAGTCCGTTTGGATGCGGCAAATTGAGAATGACCCATGCGTACCCAGTTCACTTTCCTCAGTCGAAGCAGCGACCGGCGCGGCGGAGGATTGTACGGTAGCCCATGTTTTGGCGACGACCGGCTTGATGATCGCAGTGAACTCCTCGTACGCAGGCTCTAGGAAATGCAGTTTGTCGTCGCGGTACAATTCGAGCCGCGGATTTCCGTTGTTGTCAAAAAGTGCGGGGTTGACATCGATGAAACCGAGGTGTTGATTTCGCTCGCAGTATTCTTGGACCCGCTTGTTGGCCTCATCGACAATGTCCCATTTGGCTTGCTTCTGCGGTGCCCGGTTGATCGAGACATAGAGTATTTTGGTCTGCGGCAGTTTTTTGCCAACACGTTCGACGAACTCCCTGAATCGATCGGCAATCTCGGTCGCAGACTTCTTTGCGTTGACGTCGTTGCTACCGCAGTAGTAGACGATTACTTTTGGCTCATAAGGCAAAACAACGCTATCCATATGCTCGAGGATATCAGCCGTTTGCGAACCGCCAAAGGCGCGATTGAAAACTGGCAGTGGGGCCATCTGCTCCTTTAGATTTGTCCATTGTCGAAAGATGCTGCTGCCGATAAACAGAATCGAATGCTTTGGTGGCGGATTGGTTTTGTCGGCCTCGACGAAGGCATCGATCGCATCCTTGAAACGGCTCTTCGTCGCGGTCGCATCTCGCTGAGCAAGCGCAGTGGAATTGGTCCCGGTCAGAGCAATCAAGCAACACAGCGAAAAAACAAGAGGCTTCACTCGAAAGTTCATGTAAATACAGTCCTAGTTATCTGGATATGGAGTGCGTTTGTTGTCATCTACGATGGCTAAGGAACCATCAATTTTCCATTGCTTTGCCCCAGTGGTTCGGTCGTAACTCATCGCCATGAATTGGTAGTAGTTGGTTGGAGAAGCGCCTCGTCCAAAGCCGCGCCCGCCCCCTCCTGGTCCACCCTCACTCCCTCATTCCAGCCACCCAATCTTTGAGCATTTGCAGGGCTTTTTCATCAACGCGATTAGTGGATAGTTGTGGCATCTGCCCTGGTCCACGAATGCCAACTCGGTGCAATAGAAGAGACCGTTCGATGTCCCCCGGTGCAATGAGCTTTGCATCCGACTTCTCGAAATGATGATGGATTGGCTCGACATCCACGATATTCATTCCCCGAAGCCCAACGTAATAGGCTAGATTCATCATGGCGTTGCCACCACCTGCTTCAACGTGACAGTAAGCACAATTGGAATGCAAAAACGATCGAGCCCGCTGTTCCATATCCGCCAAGGAATCGTATGGGTCGACCAAATGACCATTCTCCGCTCCCGACTTACCCATCATGCCATTCACTTTCACACTCCTCTGGCCACTGCTCTCCTTGAGCTTCGAGATGTGCGATTCAATCTCACCCTTTGCGATCCCATCGAATTCCATTTGACTGCGAAGTGCAGCCTGCGCATTGGGTACCCAGTTGGTTTTTAGTACCCCCATGCTTTCCAGTGCATCCAGTTGATTGGCTTTGATACCGGCGCCATATTCATGCTCCTTGTTCATTTGTACGGTGGTCAGGCCAAGCAAATAGCCAGCGGCTCGTGTATGACAAACCATGCACTCGGTTCGGCTTGGATAGCGCCAACTCTGGGAGCGAGAGCCTGTCGCTTCCCGAATCGGAAAATCCTGATCACGTCCAGCAGCCTCGACTAGTTCCGCGTCGGTCCCGTGTTTATTCCAAGCGTACGTGTACCCGACCCACTCCCCTCGCTCTTTGACGAGCAAACGTGTCTCGATCCATTTCTTAGAAGCAGGGTCGCCAGCCACCATTTCCAACGCAAACGACTTGACGATTACTGTCCTCTCAGGAAACTGCCAAGCCCATTGATCCGAGATTTCGATTGGACCATCCTTAGGCAATGCGATAAACCTTGACTTCATCGCACCATCCGACCAGAACGGAGCATTGACGCTGTACGGAATCAGTCCCTCGGCGACCTTGTGATCGACTAGGTCTCGAAAGAGTCCCGTTTCACTGAGCAACCTCGGAAAACCGCTCGGCACGGTGTCCACGGGCGATGGTTCCAAATGATAAAGCCCACCCTGCTTGTCCCCCCGATGATCGACCACGATCAATTCGCCGTCAGGGTCAAGCGAGATGGCCGATATTTGAAAGGGTGTATCGGCGATTTCACGATGCCAAAGGATTGACTTGCCGTCGTGCTTGATTGCCCAAATTTTTCCGGTGGAATAATCGCCGTAGACATACGCGCCTTGTAGAGAGGGTAACTTATTTCCGTAATAGACCACCCCGCCGGTCAACGATCGCGATTCGCTATGCGGATGATCGACCGTTGGCAATACGTGCGGCGTGGGCCCGAGCTTTCGTTTCGAATAGAACGGATGGCCCCCTTCGAATACCGACCAACCATAGTTTGCTCCGCGCTCAATGAGATAGACTTGCTCCCACCTATCTTGACCGTTGTTGCCAACCCAGATGTGTCCGGTTTTTGGGTCGGTGGTGATTCGCCATGGATTACGCAGGCCATAAGCCCATGTCTCGGGCACCGCGTCTGCGATGTCGACGAAGGGATTGTCGTTGGGCACGGAATAGTTTTTGCCCGACGACATATGGTCGACATCGATGCGCAACACCTTGGCGAGCAATTTGGTCATGTCCTGGCCTGTGACATTCGCGTCCGAATCGGAGGTTCCATCACCCGAGGTGACGTACATCATCCCATCGTTGCCGAAGGTAACGGCGACCCCGTTGTGACCATTCGAATCCCAATCGATCACCGTAACGTCGTCACCTGTCAATCCGAATGGAGCCGACCTCGACAACGTATGTCGCACGATTCGGCTCCGATTGCCTTGCCCCTCTTTCTTGCCGTTGCTTCCAATGTACATGAATCCGTTTTCGAAAAAGTTCGGATGGAAGGCGATGCTATAGGCAACTCCTTTTGTTTCCGAGAGCAGTTCCAATTCCGTCTGATTAGACGTATCGGTAGTTCGCATGACTTTAGTAGGGCCATAGGATTCTTGTTCTTCGATGACGATGAAGCGACGGCTGCCGGGCTCCACCTTGACGTCCACCGGCCATTCTAATTTCAGATCCGGATAAGCGCGAACAGCACGATAGGGGAGCGGCGGTTCTGGCGATCCAACCACCTTAGAATCGGCGAAATGTTGACGATTGCGAAGTGAACGCATGGTAGCATTCGTTTCGCTGCCGGACGCGAACCGAATGAATGCGTAATCTTGGTAACGATGGAAATCGAGTTTGGTCAGTGGTGCACAACTGCTGAGCTCCGGCCTTTGGCCCAAGGTGTAGTCGTAGCGGCAAAGGGCCAACTGCCAGACTTCATCGAGTTCTGGTCGGCCACCAGTAGGCATGAAGTCGAGCCACGGAATCTTGCCCTCGACCGACCAGGATTGATCCCGATCGTCGCGCTGGTTCAGCGTTCCGTTTCTTCGGACGGCAGTCTTCCAATGAAAGTCGTTCGCGGACTTGAGCACGTCGAACCCACCACTTTTTTGGTCGGGCAAGTACATGTCCATCTCGGTACCGGCCGCGTTGACTTGAAATTCGTAGTAGCCATTGGCTTCCCGGCTTGGTTTTAGAAAAATCTCGAAGACATCGTTGTTCCAAGTTTTGCCATCGTGTTCAGTAATGTCCGCGAAAAGGTCATGATCTTCCAACTCGGCGAAGAAGTAGAGGTACTGTCGATCCCATAGCAATCGAGCTCGGGTTGCAGTTTGCGGCTCCGGTGCCGCGCTGGCTGGGATGCGAAATCCATCAATGACAGTTGCATTGACCCAAGCTTCGTCATCGGCGTTTCCATCGATCACGATAGGCCCATGCGCCCAATGGCATGCGAACTCATCACCTAAGACTTCTGGTGTTATCGAGGTCATTGCAAGCCATAAGCAAACATGCATGAATACTTTGTACCTAGAATCGTTTGGTTTTGTTGTGTTGTGCATGATTGCTAGTTCTGTTATTACTCTAAGCGTGTATTGTGCGTTGACGCGAAGCACTCCAGCTATTTTATCGTGGATTGTCGCCTTTCGCTCCGCGAAAGTGCGAAGGATCAACGCACTTTCTCGGAGCTAAAGGCGACATTAGCCGTCAATCCATTCGGCGACGGGCGTTTCGTAAGAAACCTTCTGGCTACGCCGACACAGAATGGCAGACAGCTTACTATTGCCAAGAATCTCGCTGGCCAATCTCCAACCGATTGCCACCAACCCCATCGGCCATCCGGTATCGGCTCGGCAAGAATCGACCCGGCCTCCATTCGTTGCAGCGATCTCACTACTCTCCCATCGCCGTCGATCCAGGCCGAGATACCTAGGTTGGCAGCAACCAACATGGGCCTTCGATTCTCAACCGCCGCCAATATCGCATTGTTCAGGTGGTGATCGAGAATGCTGGAGTCGCGAAACCATCCATCATTCGTAATATTGACCAACATGTCCGGCGACTTGCCCATCGCTGTCAGTTGCCTCACATGCGAATGAATCAAATGCGGAAGAACATCTTCGAAACAAATGCTCGTTGATATGGTTGCACCGGAGGGCAATCGCCAACCCATCGGTTTATCACCAGCTTCCAATTGCCCAAGTCCGATCATGCTAAGGAGGCTTGGGAAACTCGAAACGAGCGGAATGTATTCTCCAAAGAGGACTAAGTGTTGTTTGGCATAGTACTCAAAATCGATGCTTCGGTTGGGTTCCACCCAGAGCGCAGCATTGTATCTGCTCGTCTTCCCGGTCCGCATTTCCAGAACATCTGTACCTAACAAAAACACCGTTCGACTTGACTGAAAGGGGGCTGAAATTCTTTGCAGCTTGTAATTCAGGTTCTGCTTGAGAACCCTCATCCTTCCAATGAATTCGGTTTCGGATATCTCAAGATCGGGCGGAAAACCATAGCTCTCATTCCAGTCCAGCCACGACATACCGACCCACTGTAAATCGGGACCACCGCTAAAAGTGCTTTCCGGCCAAACGACTAAATCGATGGATTTCGAAGCGTTTGCTTGGGCGGCTATGGCTGTCTGTTGTTCGTACCGTTTCCATCCAAGCACCATATCGTCCGCCTTGCCATCGAATTGGGTTGGCATATTCTCCTGGATCAGCAATACCGTACACAACGGCTTGATCGGTTCTTGGCTGGCGATCCACTGGTCATGGGACCGCATCGACCCAATCGAACCGAGAGCTACGACCACCGCCAGCACCGTGCAAATTGAATTTTCAATAACAAATCGCTTGGACTTCCTATCTTCCCAAACGACACGATTCCAACTAGCCCAACTCAGCCATTGATAGAGCACCGCTCCCGTAAACATGACGACAAAGCTGACGCCATAGCTTCCAAAGTATGAGGCAATTGGCAGCATCCATGGCCACGGCGTTTGGCTATGAGCAAGCATGCAGGCTGCGAACCCAGTCACAAAATAGGCTCGTATCAGTTCGCAGCCAACCCAAGCGGTCGCGGTTGCGAATGGCAATGGCAAATACCACGAACGATTTAAAGATCGAGCCATGGCCACAAATATCGGTAGGTAGACGGCCAGATACAAGGACAAGGCGATCCAACCAGCGTAGAGCGGCCAATACGCCAACCGGATTCCTTGCAATAGTGCCAGCCACAGGAGGGCACCGGCCAGCCAGATTCTCCAATACTCGCGGCGCGTCGGTGGACATTCTTTTGCAATGATAGCCACCCAACAAGCCGATGCCAGAAAACCGGCCCACGGGAACTTCATCGGTGGCAACGAAAACCAATAGAAAACCGCGCCCAGCAACGCTAGAAACCAAGTCTCGTTAAGTCGATTGCTCCATCGGCGAGTATTGAGAACCTGTTTCTTGCTTTGAGTCTTCTTTGACAATTTGGATCCATCCGTTTCTTGTTGCATCAAGTTGCATTTCCCAAAATCGCTCCGCGAATATCCGCGTATTCGCAGTTGGAAACCGTCCTCACGCTGCCCATGCGAGTCGGCAGGATGAAGTTGAGTTTGCCGTGCTCTGTTTTCTTGTCCAACTGCATCGCCTCCACCAATTGTTCGGCAGGAACTTCCGAAAAGCCGGTCGGGAGTCCGAACTTGCGAAGCAATAAAGTTTGTCTTTTTTGGCATGCATTTGGCCAGAGTTCAAGACGCAGCGCTAACTGTCCGGCCATGGTCATGCCAATGGAAATGGCTTCACCATGCAAGAAGCGACCGTAGGACGTCTTGGCTTCGATCGCGTGCCCAAAGGTGTGACCGTAATTGAGAATCGCGCGCAAGCCCGTGGTTTCCCGTTCATCTTGCGAAACCACTTGGGCTTTCAGTTCACACGAGCGGCGCACGATGTGCTGAATATGCTCGTGGCTTCTCGCCAGGATGGCCTCAGCATGCTCCTCCAAATAGTCAAAAAACGATTCATCAAGAATGACACCGTACTTCACGACTTCCGCCAGACCGCTCCTGAATTCGCGGTCGGGGAGCGAATCGAGCGTCGACGTATCAATCCAGACTGCATGCGGTTGCCAAAACGCACCGATCATGTTTTTGGCACTGGGTAAGTTGATACCTGTCTTGCCACCCACGCTGCTGTCGACCATCGCCAAAAGTGTAGTCGGTACCTGTATGAATCGGAGGCCTCGCATGTAGGATGCGGCAGCAAACCCGGCGAGGTCGCCGACAACGCCGCCACCGATGGCCACGACCACACTTTTCCGATCTGCTTTTTCTTCAAGCATCCGGCCCCAAAGCAACGACAAGTTCTCTATCGACTTGTTCTCTTCGCCGCTGGGAACCGACAGCGTAGCGACGCGCTTCTTGGATCGAATTAAGCACTCCGCAACGGTTTTCCCAATCGTCTCAACGATCCGCTCATCGCAAATAATGATTGTTTGCGACCAGCCGGTCAACAACGCGGTGAGCGATTCCGCCATTCGATCTAGCGTTTGCGTGCTGATGAAGATCGGATAGCTTCGTTCGGCCAATTTCACTTGGATTTGTTGCATGACCTATTTCGATTCCTTCTCGCGATCCACGGCAAGCACGACTCGCGAGTTGCAAAGGTAGTCATGCAATGACTTGCGCCCTTTTAGCAACAGGATCCGGGCTGAGTCAACACAAAGAAACACGACTAAGATGACTTCCAATACGCGGCTGAGAAAGGGATTGCTGGAATTCACGTAAAAAGCCAGTGGCCAAAACCAAGCGAAGGCATTTCGGAGAACTTCGCGAACCACCAACTGCTCGCGTCTTGGTGGCAAACCGTTCTCCTCAACGATTCGAAGCTGAAACAAATACCGCCCAATCGATCGCCAACCATGATAAACCAACGTTAGATAGACGGACGGTACGATCAGCGAAACGAACGCAACAATCGGCGTTGCCCATTGGTATTTGCGAAGGGTCGCAAAGTCAGCCAAGCTCGAATTCAAAAGGAAAATCAAAATCGCAAAGGGCGAGATAAAGAATAATAGAATCAATTGGTCGATGATATACGCTACGGCGCGAGATGCGACTCCGGCCGTTGTGGTCGATACCGGCTCGATCGACTTTAGTTCGAATAAAAGCTCATCGTACGTGGCAAACCTGTTTTTCGGGTCTTTGGAAACCAATCGCGAAATAAGGCCAGCAAACTCACGCGGAATCGAATTCGGCCAAACAGCCGGAAACACAACTTCGGCCGTTAGATGGGTTTCAATCCGCTCGCGAACCGTCGTCCCTACCAGCTCAAACGGGAGGCGACCAAATACCAGTTCAAATAGCGTAATGCCCAGTGCATACATGTCAGACTGGATGCTGATCGGGCTGCCCTGGATTAGTTCCGGCGCAACATAAGCTGGCGTTCCAGATACAGTCGTTGGTTGACCGGGCTCATTCTGAATTCTGGAAAGTCCGAAGTCCGAGAGTTTGATTCGTCCACCACCTGCCATTAGCAAATTGGCTGGTTTGATATCGGCATGCACAATTCCAAACTGCGAAGCATGTCGCAGAGCCGATACCACTTGAATGGCGTATCGAATCGCATCCGAATAGGGAATGACACCATCCGAATTGAGTTTTTCTGATAGGGTCGGGCCTGTTAGTAGCTCCATGGCCAAAAATGGCTCTTCGTCTTGACGACCGACATAATAGATGGTAACCACGTTGGGATGATTCAATCTGGCCTGAGCGACCGCTTCCCTCAGCATCATAGCAATGCGAGAGTCGACGCAGTGATTTGCGTTCCGCATGATCTTGACCGCAACGTAGCGCTGCAGGGAAGTGTCCAAGGCGCGATAGACGGCTCCCATGCCGCCGGACCCCAACTTGCGATCGATTCGAAAGTGGCCATAAAGTCGGTTGATAAGATTTTCACTTCCGTCCAGTTCGAAGTGATGTACGTCCTCGTCCCCTTGGAAACCGGTAATGGAAACGGTCGCACTCATCGCGTGCTGAATGGCTTCGGACTGTACAATGCGTTTGCAGGTTGTGCATTCGCCACCCACGGTTGGGTCCACGCGAAACTCGGTACCACATGCGCAATGGTATACAAGACCTAGCTTGGCTAAGATCGCGTCCTTGGCTGTGGGAGTTGGCTGCGTGGCGGATTCCATTCGTTCAATTGTACACCCTGTAAGTCCGATCCAATTCAGGCTTTCCATTTTTCACCGGTCACCCAGCAAGAATGCCGAAACTTGAGCGACAATTCTTCGAGCAGCCTACGCTTGAGTTGGCAAAAAACCTTTTGGGATGTCTCGAATGCGAGATCGCTGCCTTGCAATACCACAGAAAGTTTCCGACTCGATGAAGATTTGGATTGATGCGGACGCCGCCCCACGCGAAGTCAAGGAACTAGTTTTTAAAGCTGCCACTCGACTGAAGCTGCCCGTCGTCTTGGTGGCAAATCAGTCGATATGGGTACCGCCGGGCAATTCACTCTTTTCCAGCGTGACCGTTCGAGAAGGCGCCAACATTGCCGACAAGTACATTGTCGACAACGCTGAGGCGGGCGATCTGGCCATCACTGCCGATATTCCATTGGCCGCGCAACTTGTGGACAAACAAGTGTTCGTCATTGATCCACGCGGCGAACAGTATGACGATCGGAATATGGCTGGTCGACTTGCGGCTCGCGACCTTTTCGATGCAGCGAGAGGGGCGGGAATGGAGTTCTCGGGTCCCTCGCCATATAGTCCAAAAGACCGCATCGCTTTTGCCTCGACCTTGGATCGCATCTTGACGCGGGCAATCAAGGTTAAGAAAACGTGACTGCTGCTGAGCGAGGCTCTCGCTCGTCCAAAATTGTCGCCTTTTGCTCCGCAAAAGTGCGTTAACGAGACGCACTTTCGCGGAGCGAAAGGCGACAATGGAGCGAAAGGCGACAATGGAGCGAAAGGCGACAATGGAGCGAAAGGGAACAATGGAGCGAAAGGCGACACTAAGGCATTCCATTATGCCATGATGTCGGTGACCACTTTGCCTTGGACATCGGTCAATCGAAAGTCTCGTCCTGCCCAGCGATACGTTAAGCGTTCGTGATCGAAACCCATCAAATGAAGGATTGAGGCATGCAGATCATGAACATGCATTCGGTTTTCTACCGCCTTGAATCCGAATTCGTCCGTTGCCCCATGAACGTATCCGCCTTTGACTCCGCCACCTGCTAGCCACATGGTAAACCCGTAGTGGTTGTGATCTCGGCCTGTCATGGTTCCTTGATTGGAGCCCTCTTTGGGCAACTCCACCGTTGGCGTTCGTCCGAACTCGCCACCCCAGATGACAAGCGTGTCTTCTAACATACCGCGTTGCTTCAAGTCCGTCAGCAGGGCAGCGATGCCCTGGTCGGATTCGCCAGCAAGTTTGCGATGTTCTCGCTCAATGTGGTCGTGACTGTCCCAAGGTTGACCTTGTCCGTGCCAAACTTGGATGTAGCGGACACCGTGTTCCAAAAGACGCCGAGCGATCAAGAGCTGTCGAGCTTGTACGCCTGGTCCATACATGTCGAGCACGTGCTGAGGCTCCCGATTCACGTCGAAAATTTCGGCTGCTTCCCCTTGCATGCGATAGGCTAGTTCGAACGATTGGATGCGAGCATCCAGCAACGGATCTCCGCTGCGCGAACTTCGATGTTCCTCGTTCATCGATTGAATGAAATCGAGTTGGGTTCGCTGCTGTTCGCGATTCAAGCGTTTGTTGGTGATATGCTCAATGAGCTTGTCGATCGATTTGTGTTTGGTGTCGATGTACGTCCCTTGGAATATTCCCGGCAGAAAACCGGATTGCCAATTTTGCGATTCTTGAATGGGGTATCCGCCTGGGCACATGGCGATGAAGGCCGGCAAATTTTGATTTTCGGTTCCAAGACCATAGGTCAGCCAGGATCCCATACTTGGCCGCACCAAGCGAGCTTCGCCCGTGTTCATCAACAGCAAGGACGGCTCATGATTGGGGACGTTTGCATACATTGACCGAATGACACAAAGATCATCTGCATGCTGCGCGGTTTTGGAAAACAACTCGCTGATTTCCAAACCGGACTGTCCATAACGGCCAAATTTGAAGGGTGTTGGATAGAGTGATCCGGTGGGGCGTTCCGTCCTGGGGGTCTCACCGGGGATTGTTTGGCCTGCATATTTCGTCAAGGACGGTTTGTTGTCAAAGGTATCTAAGTGCGACGGACCTCCATTAGCGAAAATATGGATGACCCGTTTCGCTCTGGGCGCAAAATGAGGAAGCTTCGGTGCCAGAGGATTGACCTGGTCAATTTCGCCAGCAACCGCCGAATCGCTTAGCATTCCTCGTAGGGCTAGCGAACCGAATCCCAGGCCAAACGTGGAAAGGACTTGGCGTCGAGAAAGCGCACAGGGGTCGGGAGTCAAAGGATTCATGCTGGCAAATTGGCGGGAAAAGGTCGGCGGGCGGAAAGCGAGATTCAAATACTCAGTCGCTCCACCTTTACTTTACTCGCTAGAAAAGAATCCGGCTACGAGAGTTTTTAACGAAACACGCCATGCCCGCGTGGCAGCACAACTAATGATTTTCTACTCCGGCCTTGATTTTTTGGGTCGAGGAAGTGGAGAAGCGAGATTTTTAACCATCGCTCAACGGTTGCGAACTACGCAGGTAGGCAAGCAAATCGGCGATCTGTTGGGTCGTCATCGCATTGAGCATTCCTTCGGGCATGAGCGAGGTCATCTGCTGCAGCACTTGCTCCACATCCGATTTTGAAATCACATGAGACTTGCCATCGACTCCCTTTAATGTGAATCGATCGTCCGCTTGACTTTCGATAAAACCGGTCAATACGGCGCCATCCTCCATCCGAACTCCGACCGTTTGATACCCCTCACGTATCTCTAAACTGGGCGCGATGATGTTTCGAACCAAAGATTGCAACTGGTCCCGCTGATAGCCTGTCAAATCCGGCCCAATCTCGCCTCCTTCGGCGTACAGTTTGTGGCAGCGTGCGCAGTTGGTTTTGAACTGAGCCTTGCCTCGATAAGGGTCACCCTCAAGTGGCTCAATTCTCTCTAGTAGACTAGCTACCTCCTTTTGTGCTTGTACCAAATCCGGTCCTGACAAACTGGGGTATAGCTGAGTGATTCTGATTTGTAGGGCTTCGTCGGAGTGCAGCCGCATGGCTCGAACGCACTCCAATGGCATCGACTTCGGGTCAACGCTTTGTTTTGCGCAGGCATCCAACCAGTCTTGCGTCCAAGCTTTTCGAGTGCCCAACACGGAGCCAGCCACCGCGCGTAGGCTTGGAGATAAATCTGCCCACGTGCTGAGGATGGCCTCCGACACCTTTGCGTCGTCGAATCCTGCGATGGCAGCCAATGCCGCCGCACGAACCGGTTCCGATTCGCTCGCAGTTCCTGAAAGTTTCAACAGATTGGGCAACGCTTCTACGTAGTGCAGTTCGCTTATAAGCTGCGCCATTTGAATTCGAGTTGCCGACGCAGTTTTCGAATCGACCAGCAACTGCACGGCTTGTTTTCGCGATTCCACGTCCCCCCGCCTCAATCTAAGGGTTAACGAAGGTTGCCCCAGTCCGATAAGGGCGTCCAAAACGGAATCTGGCACACCCAGCAATGAGCGACCGACAAAAGCTCTTTCAAATGCTTCGGTGGCATGTTTTGCCGCAACCTGCCGAATCGTTGCCGGTTGTTTTTCAAGTTTCTTCAGCACTTGAGTGACTGCGTTCATGCTCGTTGATGTGTTGGCTTTTGCCCATACCTCGATCAAATTCGGGGCGATGCGCTGCATCCCAATTGGGCTTTTCCAGAATCGTTCACTCCATGGCAATTGACTCAGAACAAGATCCGGAGAACCCGATTGCGATTCGATTGCCCACCACACGAGCAATGGCAAAGCGAGATCGGTCTCCGGCAAATCGCGAGACAGCAATGCCGACACAATCGGAAGCGCATCTTCTCCTCGAAGCCGCTTGGCTGAACTTGCAATCTGGCAAAGCACTTTGACATTTTTTTCGGTCGACGCAAGGGATCGAATCGCATCCGCTGTGGTGCCGGTGATGACTCGATCATCGCAAACCAAACGCACCGACCACGCACGGACCGCTGGATTTGGGTTTGCAAGCAGTTTCTTCAAGCTCAAGGAATCCTCGCCCGCGTACAGAATTGTGTCTTCGATCCAACCGCACGCATGCGCCGTCCAAAGGGATTCTAGTCCTAGTTGTTCGCTATTCCCGATTCCGTTTTCAAGTACCAAATACAGTTTTTTCTTAAGCGGATGCTTTGCGATTAACTCACGAGCTTTCCAACGATGCCATCGATAAGGGTGTTTTAATTGTTCGCTAAGGGAATCGAGGGAATCGAGGTCGCTGCCAATTGCAAACGATGGTTCCCAAGGAAATACAGTAGGACTGCTTTTGGGCTTGAATCGATAGACGCGACCATGATCGCGATCCATTTTTCCAACATGCGCATAGAGATGTGCCACCTGGAAATCGTACCAATCGCAGACGTAGGCGGCACCATCGGGGCCATCTTGGATCGCTACGGGCCGAAACCACTTGTCGTCGCTGGCTACGGCATCTTGGATGTCTTTCGTTTCGAACGTAGAACCGACAGCGGACAACTGCGATTGAATGAGTTTGCCATGCAATGGATCTACCGCCAACATCGAACGAGGCATAGTAGCCCCAAACGCGGTGCCTTCGGTAAGTAGCATCGTATGCGTGAAGCGTTGGATAGGCGCATGCTGCATTGGGTCGAGATAGCCAAAGGTGTTTGGATTCGATAACCCGCCGTGTTTGTTGAAACCCTTGCGATAATAGCCATCCTGTAGATAGTGAAATCCACGCGTATCCCCTCCATTGTGCCCCGAAAAGATCTCCCCCTCGTTATCGAAAGCTACCCCAAACGCATTGCCACCACCCTCCGCAAAGATTTCGTACTGGCGTGTCGTTGGGTGATATCGCCAGATGGCCTGGCCCATGGAGCGTTTCGGAGTCTCCTTGGAGCCATAGCGTCGGACGTTTCCACTCACCGTGCTACCTTGCGCGGCATACAACCAACCGTCTGGCCCCATGCACAAGCTGTTTATGACCGAGTGAGTATCCTCCAAGCCAAAGCCCTCCAAGTGGACTTCCGGCAGACCATCTGCCTTTAAATCATGATCCGTGTCTGAATAGAATAGCAAGTACGGTGGATTCAAGACCCAAGCCCCATCCGCAGTAGGTACGACCGCAGTTGCGATGTTCAGGCCATCGACAAAGGTCGTTTCGGTCTCAAGAGTTCCATCGCCATCGCGATCTTCGTGCACGGTGATCTTGTCGGCACCAGGCACTCCACCATGGCCAGGGGGAAGCGGGACCGAATCGTAAACCGTTCGCCAAAAATTGTCACGGCTGAGTCTCCGCAATCCAGCGGGTTCGGGATACTGCAGATACTGAACTACCCACAATCGTCCATACGAGTCGTGTGCGGTGCTCAGTGGCTGGCTAATGGTTGGTTCTGAGAGAAGGGTCTCTATCGAATAGCCCTGTGCCAATTGGAATTTCGAAAGCGCTTCGGTAGGACTGAGGGCTGGCCCTTGGCCTTGATCCTCGGGTTTCTGCATGCCGTAGGTGCTACTAGAAACGAGGACGCAAACCACGAGAAAAGTCGCAAGGGTTCGACAAGTGTGAAAATGCATCATAAGTACCACTCCGTAACAGCCAGTGTCAGCCGCGTTCCTCAACCATGGCTCTGACCAACGCGGCAGGTGCAGAATCGTATTTACTTTAACCAACGCGTTCAGGTTGCAGGGGAATCGGAACCACCAAATACACGAAACACACGAAGAATGAACTTCAATCGAACTGTCATAACGCAGGAACCAGGTTCCGCGAATGCGATCTAAGTCAAAAACGGAGCTTGGATCATCACGAATCCAGGCTGTCTACTTTCGTGTTTTTCGTGTTTTTCTTGGTCAAATATTAAGGAATAAACTTCGTGACACGAACGACGGGATTTCCAAAGGTGCTACCGGCCCCGAGATCGGTCAGTCGTTCGCTGGTGATATCGTTAAGGCTTTTGCCGTCTGGGGCCAGCTTGGGCCACCATTGTCCCAGCGCGATGGCTACGCCAGCCTTTCCGTCGTCACTGACGATGGCTTTGCGAAGGATGCTACCGTTGAAACTAGTCACGTTGACGCGATCACCATCGACGATTCCTAGCGATGTCGCGTCCGAAGGATGGATGATGATTTGTGGCTCACCACCTGCCATCTTGATCACGCTGGGGACATTTCCCATCGAGGTATTCAGAATATAAGGGCCAGGGGGCGAAATGAGTCGCAACGGATACTCGGCACTCGGCTGAACTTCGAACTCGAGTTGCTGTGGTGCTGGCGAAAAGCGAACCTTGCGATCAGGGTAGTTGCTACCGTCCGAATAAGGCAAATACGGATTAGGCAATTTTAGTTTCACGCTTCGCTCGGTCATCAACCGATCGGCGGTGATGCCCTCAAGCTTCGGATTAGAAGAAGTTAACAACTCTTCGACAATCTGCTTTGGGGACCAGTACAAGCATTCGTCCTCGAAGCCCAAACGGCGAGCAAGCTCGGTGAAGATCCAGCGATTTGACTTTGCTTGTCCACGTGCCGTCACCACCGGCTCCGAATACTGCAAATAGTAGTGGCCATACGACGTGTACACATCGGTGTGTTCCAAAAACGTGGTGGCAGGCAATAAGTAATCGGCATAGTCTGCTGTATCGGTTTGGAAATGCTCCAAGACTACCGTGAAGAGATTATCGTTACTGAGTCCGCGTCGAACCCGAGAGGAATCGGGTGCAATGGCAGCCGGATTGCTATTGTAAACGAACAGACCACGGACACGGGTTGTATCGGGATCTAACTCCGTGGCCAGCAAGGTCATGTTGACGTGTCGTGTTCCAGGCCGAATCAAATGGCTACCCGAGACGCGTTGTGTGTTCAATCCAAACGCGCCGCTAGTAGAAAGGCACCCGCCACCCCCTTTCTTTTTCCAAGCGCCAATCAATGCAGGCAGAAGTGTTATCGCTCTTAGAGCATTGCCACCACCCTCGTTGCGGGTCATGCCATAACCAACTTTGATGAAGGGTGCTTGGCTCGTCGCCAAATTCCGAACCATGTCCCCCAATGCGGCCAATGGTACATCGCAGTATTTCGACGCCCGTTCAAGAGTCCAATGGCTGCATGCCTCGCGGTACTCTTCGAAACCAATGGTGTGTTGATCGAGGTAATCGAGGTCGTGCCAGTTGTTGCGAATGATCTCGTTGCCGATAGCCAACGCCAACGCTGCATCGGTACCAACTTTGATTTGCCAGTGTTCGTCTGCAAAGCGAGAGGTTTCGTTCCGATAAGGATCGATGTGGAGAATGTGGCAGCCATTCTTCTTGGCGGCTTTGAGAATGGGAGCGATGTGCGAATTGCTTCGAAGTGCGTTGATGCCCCAAAGTACAACGTATTTCGAATGGACAAGGTCCTCTGGGTCCGTGCCGAGTTTGTTGGGCCCATAGTTGGCTTCCCAAGCTGCGCTGCCTGTCGTCGCACAAATGGTTTGGTCGAGTTCGAGTGCACCGAGTCTTCGGAAGAAGGCAAAGGGCGAAGCTCCCTCGATAATCCCCATGGTGCCGCCATAGCAGTACGGCAATATGGATTGGGAGCCATGTTGTTCGATGATGGACCTTGTCCGCTCCGCAATCTCGTCCAACGCGGTTTCCCAGGATATGGTTTCAAAACGCCCTTGACCCTTTTTGCCCACTCTTCGTTGAGGCTGCAATAGTCGGTCAGCTTGTTCCTGACGCTGCGGATAGCGAGCCATTTTGACGCAGGCAAATCCTTGCGTGATCGGGTGAGACGGATCGCCAGTAAGATGCGTAACGCGATCTCCCTCGACGGTGATGTGCAAGGAGCATGCATCGGGGCAATCCAAAGCACAAATAGTCGGCAAAACGATTGGATTCATTAAATCTGCTTTATCTTTTGGTAGCGGGACTCGCCAAGCGGATATTTCTGTCCATGTGCCAAGTCTAGCGACTTTTACGACAAATGCCATGAATTCTCGGCGGGACCGCCGTGCCACTAACGTCTCGCAGCTCTGCGCGAGACGCGTGGCACGCCTCTGAGTTTACGAAGGGCGTGGTGAATCGCTAGTGCCGCAACCGAGAAATGCCCGATCACCTTCGGGCGGTGAAATGCCCCCGAGTTTTACTCGGGGGATGTTTACCATCCCTCGAGATAGATGGTCAAAACCCCTGGCGTAAAGCCAGCGGCATGAAGAAATGCACCGAAAGACAAACCATTCGTGCTTGACGTAACAATTCCAGGTTGCGGCACTAGCGACATTTACGGCAATTCCCACGACATCGCTATCGCTCTGGGCGTGCCACACGATTTACTCTCTGAAAACGACACACGGCCACCTCCCAAGCTGATCTTGACCGGAACAGCGCAGATTCGCTATCCATCCAGAGGTCCGAATATTTCCGTTCAAAGTGACTCCCGTCAATTCAGGGCGAATACGATGCTCCTTTCGATTGTACTGCCGGTTTACAACGAACAAGAAGTGCTTCCTGCGCTCTTCCATGTGTTGCCAGTTGTTTTAAAGAAAATCGATTGCGACTACGAATTGATCTTCATCGACGACGGCAGTCGAGACGCAACGCGTTCGATACTCAATGCGGCTGCGGTGCAAGACAGCCGCGTCAAGGTACTCGGTTTTAGTCGCAATTTTGGTCAACAGGCGGCTATTACAGCGGGTTTGGATTTTGCAAACGGCGACGCAGTTGTGGTTATGGACGCCGATCTCCAAGATCCACCGGAACTGCTTGAGTCGATGGTCGAGCAATTTAAGCAGGGGTTCGACGTCGTTTCAACGCAGCGCATCGCACGCGACGGCGAGAGCATTTTCAAAAAAGTCACTGCATCGGCATTTTATTCGTTAATGCAAAAAGCAGTCGATGAAAGGCTGCCTCCACAATGTGGCGACTTTCGTTTGTTTAGCCGAGGTGCTGTGCAAGCTATTCGCAAGTTTCGCGAACAGCATCGATTCATGCGTGGCTTGGTCGCATGGCTTGGACTTCGCGAAACAATCATCCGCTTTCACCGCCCAGCCCGAGCTGCTGGCGAAACGAAATACACGCCAATCAAACTGGTGAAATTGGCTTGGACGGCGATTTCCTCCTTTTCTGCCATGCCACTTAAGGCATGTTTGTATGCAGGGATTTTGCTAACCGCAGTCGGGGTCTGCTATTCGCTGTACGCAGTGTATGCAGCTCTCTTTGTTCCAAACACAGCGCCAGGTTGGAGCTCTCTGGTCTGTTTCCAATTGCTCTTCAATGGTGCCTCCCTAACGGCCGTCGGTCTGGTGGGGGATTATGTCGGACGCATCTATGACGAGTCCAAGCAACGTCCGCTTTATGTACTGGGCGATTCGGTCAACATCCAAGCGTCAGGGTGCGCCCATCGCGTGGTATGGATCAATCCCCCCGACTCGCCTGCTGAGCAGAACTCACACCTGTTCCGCAAACCGCAACTCTATCGTGCGAGCGAGGATACTGATTTGGTGGATAAGCGGCCAATGGATGTTCAACGCGCAGCCTAAGCCACTCCCACACTCCCACACTTCCCACACTCCCACTTCCCACCGTCCATGATTCGAAAAGACGTTGCTGTTCCACTGCTCTGTCTCTTCATCGTCGGCGTTTCCGTCATGATGATTCAGGTCGGAAACACGCATCTTTGGGATCAAGACGAAGGCTTTTACGCGACCACGGCAGCCGAGATGCACGCCAGGAACGATTGGGTCACACCTACGTTCAATGGCAAACTATTTGCGCACAAACCGCCGATGATGTTCTGGGGCATGATCGTTGGTTATGAGGTCTTCGGTGTCTCCGAGCTTGGAGCGCGGGTCGTGTCGACTCTCTTTGGACTTGGAACCATCTTTCTAACGTTCGCCATCGCCCGCAAACTCTTTGACACAGCCACGGGCCTGTTTGCAGGATTGGCCATTGGCTCTTGCATTCTGTTTACGACGGTGTCTCGATCCGCCACGGCCGACGCTCACTTGACCTTTTTTACCGTACTCGCATTGTATCTATGGGTTTGCGATTACTTTCAGGCGCCGGATTCTTCGCGTGAGCAAATGCTCGCTTCCGTTCGGTGGCGAACCTGGATCGCAACGTATGCCGTTATGGGGTTGGCGGTCTTAACGAAGGGGCCCATCGGATTCCTCTTTCCAACGGCGGTGGTCGGACTGTTTCTTTTAACGGAGGGACAACAAACTGTCCCCGTAGAAAGCAGATTGGTTCAGCGGCTTTGGCTACGGATTCAACCGTACGCTCCAATGGCGTTTTTCAAGACGGTTTGGCAGATGCGACCTGTTACGGCGGCGGTCGTCGTAATGCTAGTGGCTGCACCTTGGTACTTGCTCGTTCAGTGGCGTTCCAACGGTGAGTTCCTTCAAGAGTTCATCGGTGTGCATCATCTTGGTCGCATGTCACAATCCATGGACAACCACAGCGGCCCCATTTACTACTATCTGTTGGCATGCTTAATCGGCATGTATCCGTGGTCGGCGTTTGCCGTTCCAACTGCCTTGAGTTGGTTTGGCCACGCGAGAATGCCCTCGCAATCTCGGGCTGTTCGCTTTGTTACAGGCTGGGCGGCAGTTTACCTGGTCCTTTTCTCATTGGCCAGCACCAAGTTGCCAAACTACGTCCTGCCTGCCTATCCAGCCTTAGCCATCATGATCGGACGCTACTTTGCATTATGGTCACAAGACGTGAACGCCGTCAGTCGCGGTTGGCTGAACGCGGGATGGATACTCTTGATCGCATTTGGGACGGTGATCGTGACGGGGTTTCCGATTTCCGGACTCGTCGAGTTTGGAGGTCAAACGTTGCTGGACCGGATTGGCATGGAGCGAGTTCTTCAACAGCGATTCGTTTGGCTTGGCGTGGCCGGGGCTCCACTTGTTGTTTTCGGTACGATGGGTGCATGCTTGCTTTGGAGCAATCGGCCACGGCTATCCGCGGGGGTGTTTTCCGTCGCAGCGTTGTCGATGATCGTTACGCTGTGTCAGTACGTTGCACCCGAACTGGACCGGTTTCAATCAGCCCAACGGCTAGCTCAACGCTGGAGCAAGGATTTGGAAGCTAGCGACTCGCGCGTAGCCGTCTTGGGTTATTTTCGACCCACTATGGTTTTTTACTTCGGACGCGAAATCGATTTCTGTCAATCGACTGAGGAGGCGCTCGATTTCTCACTCACGGATGGGAAATCGATATTGGTCACAACGGACAAGCAATACTCCCGGATTAAAGACCGGTTGCCGGAGTCGACTCAGGTAATTGAACGAGTTACTCAATTTCCGAATCGAGGCGAAGTCGTGGTTCTTGGAGATAAGTCATTGAAACGATAGGGTTTCGCGAATATCATTCGAGAGATGAATGAGACATTCGATGAGTTGAAAACGGTTGCGATTATTGCATTGCAATCGCCGGTGGTACTGGGATCTGAAGAACAATGGCAACGCTTTGCAGAGCTGTTTTCCACGCGGTTGCAACATCCCGTGTGCGTTGTCCTGTGGGCCAACGACGAACGAAGTCTTGATGCGTTTCAATCGACCATCGAGCGGTATTCCGATCAAGGGTATCAACGTTTTGTCGTGATGCCGATAGGTTTGGAGCCGTTTGATTTCCAAGCGTTGAGTCCTGTTTTTGTTTGGATACGATCCGAGAGAGAAGGCGTTCGCGTTCACCTCGCAAGGTCTTGGACGACCAAGGATTGGGTGGATGCGTTGCTTCCATGTGTTTTGGACGCAACCGTGCAACTCAATAGCTGGCTGCATGTGGCGCTCGGCTTGTACTTGGATGCGTTGGCTTGTAGGTCCATCGAACGCTACTTCATGGCCAGTCAAAGCGAAAGGGATTCGATGGACAAAAAGACTCAATACGGGCTGATTGAACTCGACCGAAAAATTGACTCGATGCTGCCTTCGGAGTACCGGGGTCGAACCGATGAAGTGAATCCACAATCGATGGGTGCTGCATCCGTCGAAACGAATCGATTTGGCGAAGTCGCTTGGGACGAAATATGGACCAGCTTTTGTGACCTTGCAATGGCTGGAGGGCCACCGCATCGCGGCCGATTGCTAGAAGCGATAACGGCCGAACAGGCGAACGCGAATCTACCCGCCTACGATGAAGTCGTCCGAGAGATCCGGAGAGGTATAGAGATGGTTACCGGATTGCAGACCGTGCCAGCGGTTGCGCTCGGCTGGGTTGGTGTCGTATGTGACGACGAAGCGATGGCGGTTTGGTTGATGAGAGCCATCATCGTAGAAAACGTGATGGTTCGCCGGGAAGGTTCGGTGCTGTTTTTGCCTGCCGGTCCAGAATTTACGGTAAAGAGAGAAATCAAGAACGTCATTACTTCGGTGGCGAAAACAGTGCACTATTGGCGAGCGCATTTGAGACTTGCTTAGTGCCGAGCTACACTTATCGGCTGGCGATGTTTGGGTTGTAAACGGCCTGTTGGGTGGGATTGAGTCGGTAGTAACCACCAAAGGGAGTGCGATGCAATCGCTGTTGAGTTAGCCCCTTGTGATACAAATCGATCAAATTCAGGTCCGGCAATGTTCCAACCTCCTGTTTGTAGAGGGATACCTTTTGGTTTAGTTTGGCAACATTCGTTTCGTCGGACAGCTTTTGGTAGCCGTTGTAGGCATTCCAACCCATCCAAGCGTTTAGCAGGATAGCAATAGAGAGGCAAAAAAAGCGAGCGTAGCGACCGCAAGCAGAACCAATAAAGCGATAACAGGAAGCGAACATGAGAGGGACGAAACGAGACAAGACAGATGGGAGGGAAGATAATCTATCTGGAGCTTAGTTCTAGTCTCTCCCATTGCGTCGTCGATTGCGGGAGTTCGCACACCGAAGCATTTCAGATCGCGCTGACTTTTCCGAAGTTAACGATTCTTCAATCGCTTTCTGATTTCAGCCCAGCGTCTGCGAAGTTCCTGTTCAAAACCGCGATCGGTCGGTTGGTAGTATTCGCGGTCTACACCTAAGTATTCTTGAGCCGCGATTCCGTCAGGTGAATTATGCGAGTACTCGTATCCTTGGCCGTGCCCAAATTGTTTGGAACCTGCGTAGTGGCCGTCGCGAAGATGCACTGGTACTGGAATTACCGTCCCTTCCCGAACGTCGTGCTGGGCAGCCGCAATGGCCGCAGTAGCCGAATTGCTTTTGGGTGCAAGAGCCAAGTAAATCACGATTTGCGATAACGTGAGTTGGCATTCTGGCAGTCCGATGAACTCGCATGCCTGCATGCCCGCAACCGCCAGCGGCAAGGCCTGCGGGTCCGCATTGCCGACATCCTCGCTCGCCAGTATGACCAGTCTTCGACACAGAAAACGAATCTCTTCGCCGCTTTCGATTGCTCGCGAAAGCCAATAAAGGGCCGCATCGACATCCGAGCCGCGAATACTTTTGATCAGAGCGCTAGCCATATCGTAATGTTGATCGCCACTGGCGTCGAATTGCAGGACTTTCTTTTGCATGCTCTCTCGAACGAGCGCCACATCGAGAATCACCGGCGAACTAGTCGACGAAAGGACCGCAAGTTCCAGCGCACCTAGCGCACGGCGAGCGTCCCCCTCCGCCATGGTGGCGCAGGCGACCAAGGCATCCGGTTCTGCTTGAATGTTGTACATGCCCATCCCGCGAGATCGATCGGTAATAGCCCGCTCCAAGAGTCCAACGATTTCGGCTTCTGTCAGTGGCTTGAGTTCGAAAAGCTGGGAACGGCTCAACAGTGCGCCGTTGACGGAAAAGAAAGGGTTACTGGTGGTCGCCCCGACCAGTGCCACGATTCCATCCTCCACGTCTGGCAGCAACGCATCTTGCTGGGCGCGATTGAAGCGGTGGATCTCATCTACAAATAAAATCGGCCTGGCACCTCCCGTGAGGACCTCGTCTTTGGCCCATTGCAAGGCTTCTCGCAGTTCCTTAATACCGCTGGTGACCGCGTTGATCTGACGAAACTGGCCACCAGTCTCGATTGCAAGCAGGTGTGCCAGTGTTGTTTTTCCGGTGCCCGGGGGGCCGTAAAAAATGACCGATTGCACACGCTTAGAAGCAATTAGGCGATTTAGAAGTTTTCCAGGGGCTAAAAAATGCGACTGTCCAACGAATTCCGAGAGTTTCTTGGGGCGCATCCGGGCCGCCAGCGGCAGTGACTTTTCACGATTCGCGTTTTCAGCGTGTGCAAACAAATCCATCAAAACACCCATAGCCACGGAAAAGGCAACCAAAGGAAATTTCGACACTTCTCGGCGAACGCCACCTCGGGGAAGCGGTCGTAGCGGAATGCGTCAAGCATTTCGTTGGTTGCCGAAGTAGGCAACACCACCCCCGAAACCTTTGACAGGTTCCGCTACGAAAAAAACGGATTAACGTGAATTTGGTGGCGTTCAGCGAGAAGTCTCGAAATTTCGAGCTTATTGTATCGTGTCCTGTCCACAGGTTGCCGTATGGTTAAAATAAATGGGACTACCAAACTCGCTAAGGTGAAACCGCCAACGAATTTCGAATGGGAGAAATGCGATGAAGTGTATTAGTTACAGTCCAGTAGCGCTGCTTTTAGCCGCCGTAGCTTTTTCGATGCTTCCGCTTCATGGGCTTTTCGCTCAATCGGGCACAACGAGCGGTAAGAGCACCACGAAATCAATCAAGCCAACCGAGGAAAAAAAAATGGAAACAGCGACATTTGGAGGTGGATGCTTTTGGTGCGTGGAAGCAGTTTATCAACGGGTCGACGGCGTTAAGTCAATCGTCTCCGGATACGCTGGCGGAAACGTGACAAATCCCACCTACGAAGCGGTTTGCACAGGTCGCACTGGCCATGCCGAAGTGTGTCAAATCAAGTTTGACCCCTCGGTCGTTACCTTCGATGAATTGCTTTTAATCTTCTTTAAGACACACGATCCGACCACGCTCAACAAACAAGGGAACGATCTCGGTACTCAATATCGTTCCGTGGTCTTCTACGACGACGATTCTCAACGCGAAGCGACTGTGAAGATGGTAGCCAAACTGTTGGAAGACAAGGTTTACCGAAAAATCGTAACGGAGATTAGTCCGCTTCCAGATTTCTATGCGGCGGAAGCGTATCATCAAAACTACTTCAAGTTGCATCCAGAAGCGGCTTACTGCAAAAGCATCATCGATCCCAAGGTAGCTAAGTTCGAAAAGCTCTTTAAGGAAAATAGCAGACTGCAAAAAGAACGGGAAGAAAAGAAGAAGGCTAAGAAGTAGTTCCTTAAGGAAACTTCTCAACAAACGCTAATGGCTTTCGTTTCACGGCTCCTGCCGAACCATTGCGACGCCAGCTCGGCAGGAGCCTCGCTCTTCCGTTGTTCGTCAAACGATTAGGCATTGCAATGATGTATCCGTAGCTTCCCTGGGGCAAAGTCATTAAGCTGGGGAGCATATGAAAATCACTGCCATAAAAACGTTCGTTTGTCACGCTCGCATGCGGAATTGGGTGTTCGTGAAAGTCGTCACCGATCAGCCAGGACTGTTCGGCTGGGGCGAAGCGACGTTGGAATGGCATACGCGCAGCATCGTTGGTGCGGTGGAGGATCTGTCCCACTTGCTCATCGGCGAGGATCCGACGCGGATCGAACACCTTTGGCAGACGATGTGGCGGCAACACTTCTGGCATGGCAATGGAATCACTCGGTCAACGGCGATCGCCGGTATCGATCTCGCCCTATGGGACATTGTCGGCAAGATTCACGGAGTTCCGTGCCACCAACTTTGGGGAGGTGCTGTGCGAGACTCCATCCGGCTCTATTGTCATCTTGGGGGTGGCAACCTCGAAAGTTTTTACGAGACCCCCGTCGATAATGCCAAGCAGTTTGCGGAACTGGCTCGACAAGCAGTAGCAGAAGGATTTACGGCATTCAAATCGATGGCGGTCCCCCCAACCATGCCGATCGAAGGTCTCAAGCCGATTAAGGCTGCTGTGGCTTGCGTCGCAGCCATGCGAGAAGCGGTGGGAGACGATATCGATATCATGGTGGACTGCCATGCTCGGCCATCGCCGGCCATGGGAATGCAGTTCGCCAAGGCTCTGGATCCGTATGGGCTCTATTTTCTTGAAGAGCCCTGTTGGCCAGAAAGTATCGAAAGCCTCGCCGCTATCAACGCCGCGGTCACCACGCCGATCGCAACGGGCGAACGCATCACACACTTGGGTGCTTTTCGGGACTTGTTCGCAGCTCGGGGTTGCGAGATCTGCCAGGTCGATATCACACACTGCGGCGGTTTCACCGAAGCCCGTCGAATCGCTGCCTTAGCGGACGCTTATCGAATTGCGCTGGCTCCGCACAACCCGCAAGGACCAGTTAGTACTGCGGCTTCCTTGGAGTTCGGGTTTTCACAACCCAGTTACATTATTTGCGAGACTGTGCATGCCGACGTGCCTTGGCGGAAGGACATTGTCGAGGAAGGTTATTCCATCGACGAGAGAACGCGGACCGTAACACCCAACACGAAGCCAGGCTTAGGTGTTACCATCAATGAAACCGAAGTCTTGAAACACCCATTCCAGCAAGAGCTACCGCAGCGCGTCTTTTACCGTGACGGAGCAGTAGGAGATTGGTAAACCATGCAGCCGATCAACCCAGCCGCCTTCCGACATGCGTCGTTCCGCGGGCGAATCGGAATCGCCCGAACGGACATTACACCACCCGTCGGAATTTATGCCCGTAACTGGGGCGCGGCGAAACACGATGTGGCCAGCAGCATTCATCGACCATTAACGCTCTCGGTTTTAACGTTGACTTCTTTGGCTGGCGGCCAACCACTCGTGTTTGTAGACGCCGATCTCGGTTGGTGGAAAACGCCGCAGACGTACAAGAAATTTTCGGCTCGATTGCTCGATGCGCTCGAGATCCCACCAGCCAACTTCATCTTTGCTCTCAGCCATACCCACTCGGGCCCGCCGTTGATGGACCCTGACGATTCTTTGCCGGGCAGTGATCTGCTGCGAACATGGATGGAAGAAGTCTACGAAGCTACGGTACACGCAGTCCGCCAGGCGCTGGCAAACCCAATCGAAGCCACGTTGGACTGGCACGTCGGCCGATGCGGCCTAGCGACGTACCGCGATCTCCCCGACCCGGTTCCTGGCCAAGCTCGCGTACTCTGTGGTTTCAATCCAAGCGGAAATCCGGACGACACGTTGCTGGTCGGACGGATCACGAATGCATCGGGACGAATCGCGGCAACGTTGACCAACTACGCGTGTCACCCGACAACGTTGGCTTGGGAAAACACGGCTATCTCGCCGGACTACGTCGGCGCGATGCGCGATACGATGGAAAAGGTCACGCATGCACCTGCCTTGTTCATGCTCGGTGCCTGCGGTGATTTGGCACCCCGTTATCAGTACGTTGGTGCTCCTGAGATCGCGGACGGACATGGTCGGCAGCTTGCGTATGCGGCCTTTGCGACACTACAGGGCATGGAACCGCCTGGAACGCGATTGGCCTTTGCAGGAACCGTGGAATCGGGCGCGCCACTTGCCGTCTGGAAACACGAAGAGTGCGAGCTTTCTCAAGAATTGAGAGCCAACCAAACCTCAGTCGAGCTGCCTGTAAAGGACTGGCCCTCAGCGGATGCGTTAGAACAGCAGCGTCTGGCATGCACCGATCGGGCTTTGGAGGAGCGGTTACGACGCAAACGGGATATTCGTCGCGGGCTTGGTGATGGTACAACATTTAGTCTGCCGATTACCGCTTGGCGAATAGGCGACGCGGTGCTAGTAGGGAGTTGCTGCGAACCCTATTCCGTGCTTCAGCAGGAACTCCGTCGCCGGTTCCCAGATCACGTAGTTATCTGCATGAATTTGATCAATGGCTCCATCGGTTACTTACCGCCAGCCGACCTGTACGACACAGAAGTCTATCCAGTCTGGCAAACGCCGTTCGACCGTGGCAGTTTAGAACGAACTCTCGAAACCATGACCCAAGCGATACGCAATGCTCTGGCAAACTAACAAACCACTGCACGGAGTACTTCCGGTACTCCATACGCCTTTCACCGACGCCGGGGCGATTGACCCCGTCGTGCTTGAGCGCGAGATCGACTGGGCTCTGGAGGTGGGGGCGGATGGCGTGGTTGTCGCGATGGTGAGTGAGGTCTTGCGATTGGGCTACCATGGCAGGCGGGAGTTGGCCAGTCTAGTGTGCCAAGCTGTCCGCGGACGCGGATTCACCGTCATCAGCGTAGGCGCTGAAAGCATAGCCGAAGCAGTGGAGTTTGCACAACACGCTGAGGGGCTTGGTGCTAGTGCCGTGATGGCGATCCCTCCTGTGGCTACGGTACTTGACAGTAAGACGACTCGGGAATATTTCCATGCGATTGCTAATAGCATTTCGATTCCGCTCGTGGTTCAAGACGCGTCCAATTATGTCGGCGCAGTCATCGACTTGAGCGTCTATCTGAGTCTGCTGGAACAGTTCGGCCCAGATCGTATTCTGTTCAAACCCGAAGCCAGTCCGCTCGGTCCAAACCTCTCCAAACTCCGCGATGCGACCAACGGCAAAGCTCGGATCTTCGAAGGTTCTGGTGGGATCAATCTAGTTGACTGTTACCGGCGAGGTATTGTCGGAACCATGCCGGGCACCGATTTGCTCGATGGAATTGTTGCGCTCTGGAATGCGCTCGCTGCTGGCGATGAAGACCGCACTTACCAATTGTCGTTCCCGATCTGCGGCCTGGTGTCGTTGCAACTTCAGGCCGGGCTCGACGGATTCTTGGCGATCGAGAAGTACTTGCTTAAGAAACGTGGCCTTTTTAACAACACCTTGCAGAGACAGCCCGTTGGCTGGCAACTGGATCCTGAAACACAAGCGGAAGTCGATCGACTTTTTGCTAGACTTCAGGCGGTCGTCTAGATGGTCAACCGTCCTACAAGCCTGCGTTACCACGCCCTCTTCTGGCTCACTCTAGCGGCTGCATTGTCTTATCTTTGTAGGAATTCGGTCGGCGTTGCAGAGAGTACGATTCGTAGCGATCTCGGCCTGACGTTAGAGCAATCGGGCTGGTTCATGGGTGCGTTTTTCTGGACCTATGCCCTCTTTCAAATGCCCAGTGGATGGTTCGCAGAACGCCAAGGTACTCGTTTCGCGCTAAGTGTCTTTGCTCTCACTTGGTCGTGCGCCATGATCTGCATTGGAATCTCGCCGGGATTTTGGCTGTTGATTGCTGCCCAATTGATGATGGGGATCGCTCAAGCGGGTATCTTTCCTGCTTCATGCAACTCGATCGGGCATTGGATGCCACTGGCGCGACGCTCGCTTGCATGCGGAATTCTTGCTGCTGGCATGCAAGTGGGCGCGATTAGCGCAAGTTTCCTCACCGGTGCGTTGATGCTCCCTCTGGGCTGGCGCTGGACATTTTTCCTGTTTGCCCTGCCTAGCATTGTCTGGACCGTTGGATTCTATCTTTGGTTTCGGGATCGCCCCGCGCAGGTTGCTGCTGTCAACTCAAGCGAACTGGCCTTGATCCATGCAGGCCGAGATAGCGACTCAACAACACAAGGGGGCGAAACCAAGGCGCCTACGAGTTTGCTGCGAATCGTGTTCAGTCCCGCAATGGGGTGGCTTTGTGGTCAACAGGTTTGTCGAGCGGCGGGATACATGTTCTTTGCGAGTTGGTTTCCAACGTTTTTGCAGGAAACACGGGGCGTTTCCGTCAAGGAATCGGGATACCTGCAAGGCCTAGTGCTCGCAGGGACGCTTACCGGCAGCATCTTCGGAGGGATGATCACGGACTGGATCTGGCGATGTACGCGTAGTCTTCGCTTAAGCCGAAGCGGTGTGGGAGCCGCGTCTTTAGGCACCTGTTCGCTCTTGATCTTGGGAGCTTGGTTTGTCGAGGACGTTAGGCTTGGCGTTGCCTTGTTGACAGTTGGTGCGTTCTTTGCTGCCCTGGCAGGCCCTTGCGCGTTTGCTACTACGATCGACATCGCTGGCCCACATGTGCCGCAAGTTTTTGGGTTAATGAATATGTGCGGAAACTTTGCGGCTGCCGCTTGCCCGGTGCTTGTCGGTACGTTGTTTCAAGCGACGGAGAACTGGAACCTTGTCCTGCTATTGTTTGCAGGCATCTACCTTGCGGGTGCGTTCTGCTGGATTCTTGTAAAGCCAAAAAACGCAGGATAGGCTGTCGGTCGGATGCATATTGTTCTTCGTCCCAACGGGACTCAAGCCAATAGCCAGGGGCGTGAGCCCCTGGAATCGAATGCCACCTTGCATCCAAGCCCCAACGGGGCGACCGTTATTCGAATACCCTACTAAACCAAATGTACTGGCGCCGCGTTGCGGCTGGATTGAATCAATGCGATGCGTTCGCCAGGGGCTCACGCCCCTGGCTATTGACTGATGCCGCGTTGCGGCTGGATTGTTCGCCAGGGGCTCACGCCCCTGGCTATTGACTGGTGCCGCGTTGCGGCTGGATTGAGCAATCTGCGGAAATAAATGCGAATAACGGGTCAACAGCATCGACAACCAATGCCAGAACCTGCCTTACTTCCCAATGCACCACAAATGCTGATGCGTGCGAATGTACAACTTGCCGTTGCTGGCAATGACCGACGAATTCGACGATTCGCCCAACGCGTTGGTGGACACTAGTTCAAACTCGGGACTGGCGCGAAAGACAAAACACTCGCCAATGCCTGGATCATTGTGGATGTAGATGAATCCATCATGAATGGGGACGCACCGTAACCCCAGATGTGCTTTTGAATTCCGAGATCGCGTTTCCAAAGTTCATGCCCTTGCATGTCGTAACAAAACAAACCGGCCGAACCGAACCAAACGATGACGCGTTCTCCGTCGGTTACCGGCGATGAG
>JANPNA010000409.1:0-10619 GCA_031427235.1 Pirellula sp. | reverse complement strand
CTTTATAGGAAGACGGAAAAGCGCCGGACGACCCCACTTATAGAGTTTACGGAACGTGGCTCACAGCGCCAAGGACGGCACAGCGGTTATCTTTTTCTCCCCTTCCAACGAAGGGCCGTGGCGGGTGAATTCATTTGGATTTTTCAACCGCTGATGAACGGGATGGACGCAGATGTGGAGGGATGATCAATCCGGCATGGCTGGCGCGGGCAGTGTCCTATCCCTCGCAAACTCTTCATCGGTGTTCTTTGATCTGCGTTCATCCGCGTCAATCTGCGGTTGATTTTCCGAATCGTGATTGCGTGATTTTCCTGCACGCCGCATCGTCCGCAGCGTGATGCGATTTGCGGTGTTGGGAAGCGGGAGTAGGGGGAATGCGGCGGTCGTCGAGTGCGGCGGACTGCGGCTGATGATCGACGCGGGATTGAGCGCGAAACAATTGTCGCTGCGGCTGCATCAGGTCGGGATCGATCCGGCGTCACTGGACGGGATTTTGCTGACTCACGAGCACGGCGACCATGTCCGCGGGCTGAAAATTTTCCTCAAGCAGAATCCGGTGCCGGTGTTCACCACCGCCGCCACGGCGCGGGTGGTGCGGGAAGCCGGGATCGACGGCGGGACGTGGAAATTTTTTGAAGCGGGCCAGGTGTTTGCGATTGGTGGGATCGCGGTGGAGACGTTCGCGATCCAGCATGACGCGGTGGACCCGGTCGGGTTCGTGGTGGGGCATGACACGCGGCGGCTGGGATTTCTATCGGACGCGGGGTTCGTGACCCGCAGCATGACCGAGCGGCTGCGCGGCCTGGACGGGATTTTTGTGGAGGCGAACTACGATGAAGGCCTGCTGGAATCCGATACCAAGCGGCCGTGGTCGATCAAACAACGGATCAGCTCGCGCCACGGGCATTTGTCCAACAGCCAGGTCACCGAGCTAATCCGGGACATCGCCCACCCGGCGCTCGGGCGGGTGGTGCTCGGCCATTTGAGCTCGGATTGCAATACGCCGGAGATCATCCTGGCGAGGCTGCGCGAGTGCCTGACGGAGCTCGGGCACGGCCATGTCGAGCTCCACTGCGCATGCCAGCACGAGCCGTCGGCGTGGTTTGATTTAAAAGCTTCACCGGGGTTAGCCGCCGCCGAGGATCACCAGAGATCTAACGGTCAAGGCGGCGCTTGACGAGGCACCGAGGCGAATTTCATCGAAAGTAACTCCCGCAGGCAGCTTGCCGGCGCAGAAGGCGGGCCCCAATGGAACGCTTGCCTACCTTCAGGAAATGGAACCTGCCCACGTCAATGGGGGGACGATTGGAAGCGGTTGGCCTCATCTCATCGGCGATTCATTGGCATCGGCGGATATCAGGGTGACGGGCTTGCCGGATTGGATTGCCAAATGTTTCCAAGCAGCTCAAGCTTCTTTACGCTGCGGGACTCGTCACCCGCCGCAAGCAGGGAACCCAGGTCCTGTATGCGATCGCCAATGTGATCGTCTTCGAGCTTTGCCGCCTGGTGTGCGACAAGCTGAACCGTGAAACCGTGAAGCCCGCGAAATTGAAGTTCTAACTCCCATGAGAATCAAGCCCCTCGCATTCATCGTTCCCGCAGTTTCCGTGGGTCTCGGCTGCCTCATCGAAGGGCGGGCGGAACCACCCGCCCCGGCGGTGGCGGTCGCCACGCCCACCTACATTCAGGGCCAAGCATCACCCGACGGGATCGGAAAATTTTTCCATGGCCGCGAGATTGCCAAGGTGATGGGCCATCCGGCGATCGGTTGGCTGGAACGCGACGAGCGCGAAAAAGAAGAAGCACCCACCAAGGCGATCAATGCGCTGAAGCTCGCGCCCGACGCCGTCATCGCAGACATCGGCGCGGGATCCGGTTACTACTCCTTCCGGATTTCCCCCAAGATTCCGCAGGGCACGGTGATGGCCATCGACATCCAGCCGGAGATGTTAGTCTTCCTCAAACAGCGCACGGCTGAATTAAAAATCACCAACGTGGTCCCGCACCTCGGTGCCATCGACGACTTGAAACTGCCCGCCGCATCACTCGATGCCGCGCTGTTGGTCGATGCCTATCATGAGTTCTCCCAGCCGGCGGAAATGTTAGCATCGCTGGTTAGAGCATTGAAACCAGGCGGGCGAGTTTTCCTTCTGGAGTTCCGCGGAGAGGATCCAGCGGTGCCGATCAAGCCGCTTCACAAGATGACCGAGGCGCAGGCAAAATTGGAGTTTGAGGCGGCGGGTTTGCGCTTCGTGTCGAACCGCCGCGAGCTGCCATGGCAGCATTTCATGGTGTTCCAACGGCCGCCCGCGAACTAACGCTTGAGCACCGGGAAGCCCGCATTCGGACGCAATTTGGCGGGTGGCTCGATCTGGAACGAGCCGGTATCGCCAAGCTGATAGGACGTGTAGGCGATCGGGATGACGGTCAGCAACAGCGCCGGTTCGTCGTCGCGGACGATCTTGTCGATGTGAACCACGGCGGCGCAGTTCGGGCTTTTTTTGACGACTAGGAGATCGCCGGGTTTGAAGAAAGCTGCCGCCTCGGCTTGCGGTGTGGGGAAGACATACTCGATGAAAACCGGATAGGGCATCGGCTTGGTGAAATCGTCCGGCTTCACCAGCGCTTGCGCCCGGACGACGATGCCAGGATCGAAAAAATCCTTGGATCCCATTTTCCGAGCCGTCTCGATCTGATAGTCGCCCTCGACATAAGTCAGCAGCAGCGGGCGGTCGAAATTGGTGAGGTAATTGCGCATCAGCAGCGTGTTCGCGCGCAGCCGCTGCTCCTCGCTGTAGCCGAAATAGCGTTTGTAAAGTTCCTTAGGCGCGAGGGCATTGCCATCTGGAACATCGGTCAGCGGATACTTTTTCAAAACCGGCAGTCGCCCCAGCTTGCCGAGGATCTGATAGTTTCGAGGCACCTCCGGGTTGCCAAAAATATCCAAGCAGACCGCCCAACTGACGACGGCGAAGCACAACGCCAAGGCATTGGCTAACAACCACCAGAAATAGGCGGGCCGGCGCGGTGGTGGCTCTTCGACGGTGCGGGGCACGACTGTTAGTTTCAGGGGGTGCCGCACGCTTCGCCGTCCGCCACCGCGTGGGTGCCGGGTGCTTCGTCGGTGGTCTCGAACGAGGTGCCGCAGCCGCAAGACCGCGCAGCTTGAGGGTTGTGAATCTTAAAACCGGCGTCGGTTAGGTCGTCTGAGTAGTCGATTTCGCAACCCCGCAGCCGGTCGAAACTATCAGCCGCGACGATCACGCGGGCGGCACCAGATTCCACCACCGCATCGCCCGGCTCGGGATCGGCCACGTTCATTTCATACTGCCAGCCGGCGCAGCCACCGCGGCGGACCGCGAGGCGAAGGCCGGATTGGGCGGATTTCGCCCGGCTCGACAACAGCTTGCCAAGTTCCTCGACGGCTTTGGGGGTGATGGTGATCATGTGCGCGGCGGGAACCTAGGGTCTCCCACCGGGATTTGAAACTGGAAATCTGAAGAAGCTCGCTTGCCACCGTTTGGTGGCCCGGCGGAGACCCGTGGATTCGGGATTTTTCCCACGAAATTCAATTCAAAGAAAGGTCTTGACCTGCCATCCCTTCACCTCTTCATTCCGCCCCGCCCGCGATTTTTCACGACGCCCCTAGGCTAGGTGGGGTGTATCCTATTTTTTGACTCCAGCGTATTTATTCCATGTCTTCATCCAAAGATTCGTCCAAAAAACCCGTCGTAAAACCTCAAGTCAAGGTTCCCAAAACGGCCACACCCAAGGAGGATCCCAAGCACGCCAAGTTTAAAAAACCCCTCGTGGTGGTGCCTCCGCCCAAAGTGATTTCCAAGCCAGCCGTGAAGCCGCCGACGAAGGTCGTCGCGAAGGCTCCGGCAAAACCGGTGGTCGAGGCCAAGCCCAAATCCAAGAAAGATTCGGTCGAGTCCAAGGCCATCGCCAAGGTTCCTGATGTGGCGAAACGCCGGATCGACACCCCGGAAATCCAGGAGAAAATCCGTGAACTCATCAAGCTCGCCAAGGAGCAGGACTACCTGACCTATGACGACATCAACGAGATCCTCCCTAACGATCTGGTAGATCCAGATGATGTCGAGGCCATCATGGAGCGCCTTCGCAACATGGAGTTCGACATCATCGACGCCTCCGAGGTGGACCGCTACAAGGACAAGAAGCGCGACGAAGGCGACGGCGACGAGGAAGACGTCAAGGCCGACCAGAAACTCGACATCCTCGATGACCCGGTGCGGATGTATCTCAAGCAAATGGGCCAAGTGCCCTTGCTCACCCGCGAGCAGGAAGTGGAAATTTCCAAGCGCATCGAGGACGCCGAAATCGAGGTGGCCAAACATCTACATCTATTCGGTTTCGTCACTGACTCCTATTTGGAATTGGCCGAGAAGCTAAACAAAGGCAAGGAGCGCTTCGACCGCGTGATCCTCGATAAGAAGATCGAGTCGCGTGAGCGCTATATGAAGGGTCTGCCGAAACTTTGCGATCAACTCAAGGTGCTGCACCACGAGAATGATGACTTATTCCGCCAGCTATCTGCCAAGAATCCGCGCGGCAAGAAGAAGCTAGAAGAAGACTTTAACAAGAACATCCAAACGCTTAATCGCGTGTTCACTCGCTTCTATTATAAACAGAAAGTTGTCGAAGACTTCTGTGAGCAAGTGGATGAATACATGCAGAAGTTTTGGAAGTACAGTCGCAAGCTCCAGACCGATCCTGATGACAAGGAATTCCTCACTAAACTCCGCGAAGTCCAACAGCGCACATGGCATACTTTAGAAACTTTTGAAGAGGCTAACAAGCATCTCCGCCACTGGCTAAAGGAAGCACTCAAGGCGAAAACTGAGATGGTCGAGGCTAACCTGCGATTGGTAATTTCTATCGCCAAGAAATATACAAATCGTGGGCTGTCATTCCTCGACTTGATTCAAGAAGGCAACATGGGGCTGATGAAGGCGGTGGAGAAATTTGAATACCGTCGCGGCTATAAATTCTCCACTTATGCCACATGGTGGATCCGCCAAGCGATCACGCGAGCCATCGCGGACCAAGCGCGTACAATTCGGATTCCCGTGCACATGATCGACGTGCTGAGCAAGCTTCGAAACATTCAAAAGAAATTGACCCAGGATTTCAAACGTGAACCAAGCATGTACGAAATCGCCGAAGTCGCAGAGATGACGATCGAAGAAGTGCAGCGCGTATTGGATATCGGCCGAAGCCCGATCAGTTTGGACCGACCGGTCGGCGAAGGGGAAGACAACGCGTTCGGCGAGTTCATCGAGGATCCATCTAGCGACAGCCCAATTCGTAACGCCAGCAATGGAGTCCTACGCGATCGAATCGACTCGTTGTTGCAGACGCTTACGTACCGCGAACGAGAAATCATTCGACTTCGCTACGGTTTGACCGACGGTTTTTCTTATACGCTCGAAGAAGTGGGTCGGATTTTTAAGGTGACTCGCGAACGGGTACGACAAATCGAAGCTAAGGCAGTTGCGAAGCTTCAAAATCCTGTCCGAGCCAAAATGCTGGAAGGGTTTCTTAAGCAGGTTGCCTAGAGCTGCGTAGTGCCCCCGAGTTCTACTCGGGGGATAGTTACCATCCCTCTAGAAAAGATGGTCATAACCCCTGGCGTGAAGCCAGGGGCATGCGTAATGCCCTCGAGTTTACTCGGAGGATAGTTACCATCGCTCTAGAATAGATGGTCATAACCCCTGGCGTGAAGCCAGGGGCATGTGTAATGCCCCCGAGTTTACTCGGAGGATAGTTACCATCCCTCTAGAATAGATGGTCATAACCCCTGGCGTGAAGCCAGGGGCATGTGTAATGCCCCCGAGTTCTACTCGGGGGATAGTTACCATCCCTCTAGAATAGATGGTCATAACCCCTGGCGTGAAGCCAGGGGCATGCGCAATGCCCCCGAGTTTACTCGGAGGATAGTTACCATCCCTCTAGAATAGATGGTCATAACCCCTGGCGTGAAGCCAGGGGCATGCGTAATGCCCCCGAGTTCTACTCGGGGGATAGTTACCATCCCTCTGAACGCAACACACGGGCTATCTCTCGGTACACGCTTTCAACGTCTCGGACATAGCAAGTACTAACCGGTTTTGCTCCGCAATCCTTTGATCGATTTGCAAGAGGGACAAACTAAAGTCGACGACGACGACATCGGCACCGAACCGCATCGAGTGGACTGACGATTTCGCAGTGAACCAACATGCGGGGAGCAATCGCTTCATTCCAACCAATCCACCGGCCAGAAAATCGGACCCGAATCCATTCTCCAAACCAGGCGCCGTAACACAGAATGATCGATTCAAGCTCAGACTGATCGGGATTGCACCTGCATGCGTCGAGAAAAAATACTCCCAAGCATGGATGCAGGCAGCATCGGCCAGAGATTGGTACGAGCAGGAGCTAAAGGAGCCCATAGGTCGCGAGTGTTTTTCGTAGCTTTGCGAACTCGAAGTCTTCCAACTCAGTCATGGGCAATCGCAGCTCGCCTGTATCGCGTCCAAGCAATTTCATGGCAGCTTTGAGCGGTATCGGGTTGGTGGCCAGCGAAAGCATGTCACGGCAGAGCGGAAAAAGCTTATGGTGCAATTTGGACGCAGCAGCAAAGTCCCCTTGAAGACCTAACGCTACCATTTCAAGCAGGTCTTTTGGGACGATATTGGCTGCTACCGATATAACCCCTTGAGCTCCGATGCTCATCATCGGCAACGTAAGCGAATCGTCGCCGCTGAGAACGGTCAAATTAGTCGAATTCAAAATTTGGGAGCATTGGTCCAGCGAGCCGGTCGCTTCTTTGACCATGGTGATGTTGGGTAGTTCGGCTAGCTTGGCTATCGTTTCCGGTTCAATGTTTTTAGCGGAACGTCCGGGGATGTTGTACACGCAATGCGGAATGCCAATATCCTCGGCTATCGCCTTGAAGTGTTCGTAGAATCCTTTTTGAGTTGGTTTGTTGTAATATGGAGCGACCTGCAACGATGCGTCCGCACCTTCCTTTTCCGCCCAGCGTGTTAATCTCAGCGCTTCTGCCGTGCAATTCGAACCGGTTCCAGCCATGACTTTACAGCGGCCTGAAGCCAACTGAATCACATCGCTTATGACCCGCTCATGTTCCTCGTGGGTCAAAGTGGGCGATTCGCCGGTTGTTCCGACTGGAACTAGGAAATGGATGCCAGAGGCGATCTGGAACTCAATTTGCGACTTGAGTCTCGCGACGTCTAGTTTTCCATCCTTGAATGGAGTAACAATCGCAACGCCGACCCCCGCGAAGGCGCTTCCTTTTCGATCCGACATTCCTTACTTCACTTTCGTTAAAAACAAACGCGGCAGACTGTTTGGCTTAGCCGCAGGTAGAAAGATTTTAGACGGAAAGGGCGATGAGCCCAATCCCCAACAGCCTAAACTCGATCCTGCCGACGACCCTTCGAACGTTGTTTGGCGCATTCGTCGCAGGTGCCCTCGATAATAAAACGATGATTGCGAGCCCGAAATCGGTGCTGCTTTGCAACGGAATCCCTAATTTGCAAAATATCGGGACTCGTGAACTCGATCAGCTTCCTGCATTTAGTGCAATACAAATGATCGTGTTGAGGGTAACCGTAGTCATGCTCGTAGACACTTCTTCCGTCCAATTCGAATCGATTCAACAAACCAGCATCGGTAAATTCTCGCAACGTTCGGTATACCGTAGGCCTGGAAACGTAGTTGGGTTCCCCCTTGGACGGAAGGTGCTCCATCAACTGATCCGCGTCAAAATGCTCATGACGATTGAAGACCTGCTCAATTAGAAACTTCCGCTGCTCGGTGTTTCTGAGGCTTTTGCTTTGCAAGTACTCCTCGAAACGCGCCAAGGGCGTCATTGAAACCACAACAGCTTCAAGGGGTTCAGGGGAATCGGAGCTTTCGGTGGTCATCAAATCGGTCGCGTTTTCTGAATCAAGCTTGTTAGGGCATGACAGTATATACCGATCATCAAGATGTTGCCGCATGGAAGCGATTTACGTGGATTCTGCCACCAGGCGATAGCCCCATTCCAGCAGTCCTTTGTGCAATCATCGTTTGAAAAAAACGGGAGAGCGAGGCTCCCGTCGAGCTGGCACCGCAATGGGTTCGGCAGGAGCCTCACCCTCCCGAGTAATGAATTGGTTAGGCAAAGTCGATACAAATATGTTTACAGAGATTACGTCACCCGACCGAACAAGGAATTTCCTAATGCAGCACCATATGACTAAGAGAATTCCGAAAAGCTAACCGGTGAAAAGTGTTGAAGTTGTTTGTCTGCTTGTTGGATGAGCCTGTCCACACGCTGGTCAATATCCTCCACATTTTTTGGTTTCGACTCGTCCGAGGCACTTGCTTTGAAATTAGCACCACATCCGTGACAGCAAACATCCCTACCCAATAACTCGACCGGTATTTGCAAAGTTCGCCCACAAGTTGGGCAAACTTTGGCGAAACGCACCGAACTTGACATTGTTGTTTTCTCCATAAGTGGAAATCGTCAGGACGACATTATTGCGTACAAAACCGCTTTGTCAACGAACAAAGGGACTTTATACGCCGAAAAGCGACTTTTACACAAGTTGAGTAAGGAATTCCCACACTTGTGTAGCTCCAGATTTCGACAAAAACCGTATGCTGGGGCATTCTGTCGAACTCAAAGCAATAACTGTGCCCAAATGGAGACCAATCGTGTTTGTAAAGATCGCGCGTGATCGTGAAGGATTAGGGAATTTTTCCGCTGCCGTTGCCGCAGAATACCTTCGCGAGTTGCTCACAATTCAACCAAGAGCCCGTTTGGTGGTCGCTACAGGCTCTAGCCAGTTTGAAGTACTGGACCACCTGACTAAGGCTGAGGGCATCGACTGGTCTCGAGTGGATGGATTTCACTTGGACGAATACTTGGGATTGGATCGCACGCATCCAGCCAGTTTTTGTGGCTATCTTGCCGCTCGATTCGTAGACAAAGTCCCCATCGGTTCGTTCCACTTTTTAGACGGAAAGTCCAATGCTGAAATAATTCTCGCCGAAGCTTCTCGACTTTGGTCTCAAGCGCCAATCGATTTGGCAATGATTGGAATCGGTGAAAATGGCCACCTGGCGTTCAATGATCCGCCGGCTGATTTCCAAACCACGCAAGTCTACCATGTCGTAACTCTCGACGAAGCTTGCCGACGTCAACAGGTGGGTGAAGGCTGGTTTCCGCGTCTTGATGATTGTCCGACCCAAGCCATCAGCATGACGATCCATGCGATACTGCAATCCCGGAAAATCATTTGCAGTGTCCCCGATGGACGCAAAGCCGATGCGGTCGCTTTGTCCGTTGATGGCCCGATCACTCCCAATGTTCCTGCGTCGATCCTTCGCAATCATACCGATGTGACGCTGGTCTTGGACGAGTCCAGCGCCGCGAAATTAAGCCCAAGCGGTCAAACAACGGGAAGTACGGAAGTACGAAAATGAGAGAGTGTCTACCGGCGTAATCAATCCAAACAAGTCTGAATTTTTGCCATGAAGTATTTCGATCTGCAAGTCAACGGTGCTTTTGGCATTGATTTCAATGACGACTCGTTGACCAGCGAGGGCTTGGAGTTGGCATGCGAAAAACTGCAAAAGTCTGGCGTCGTAGGTTTCCTGGCGACCATTATCACCGACTCGATCGACACCATGTGCCGACGTATTCGCAAGATCGTTGGGATCCTGGAGTCCAAGCCTGAATGGGGTCAATTGGTAAAAGGCATTCACGTCGAGGGCCCGTTCCTATCCAATCAATCGGGCTACTTCGGCACTCATCCTCAACAACACATCCAACCGGCCAACGAGCGTGATACGATGCGCCTACTGGATGCTGGAGGTGGATGGATTCGATTGTTTACGCTCGCGCCCGAACAAGATCCAGATTGCCGAGTCATTCAAAGATTATGTTCCGAAAAGGTCCTTGCCTTCGCTGGCCATACCGACGCTGGTTTCGAAACATTGAAACGTGCAATCGATCATGGTTTGGTGGGCTTTACGCATCTTGGCAATGGCTGTGTCCATCAAGTCGATCGGCACGACAACATCATGCATCGGGTATTGGCATTGCGAGACAGGCTCACGATCACATTGATTGCGGACGGCATCCATTTGCCAGGGTGGCTGCTTCAGTCTTGGCTGAAGATCATTGGATACGAACGATGCATCATCATCAGCGACTCCATGAGCGCGGCTGGAATGCCGCCGGGCGAATACACTATTGGAAATCAAAACATCCTGGTGGAACCGTCGCGGAGGACTCGGCACCGCGATCATGGATACCTGGCTGGTTCCGCCTCCACTTTGCAAGACATGGATGGCTTTCTGTCCAAAACGCTCTCGATCAACCATTCGGATCGCGAACGGATCTTGTTCCGCAATGCTGCTTTACTTCTGAACAGGTAGCCTATCGTAGCGACAGCGAATTTTGAGTCGGCCCAATGGGCAAATGATTTGCCTAGCCCAGGCCAACGGCCTACGCCCTGAAGCATTCTCGTCCGATCGGAGCTTGTCTCCGACGGACGCCGTTTTGGCGTACTAAAGGTGCCGCTCAGACCTTGTAT
>JANPNA010000408.1:0-4482 GCA_031427235.1 Pirellula sp. | reverse complement strand
AGATCGGTTTTCAGGTTGAGCGGTAGTTTGTTTCCCTTCAACCTTGTTTTAGGGTCCTATCCCGCCGCGAGCTACCTAGTGCACACCGCTTCTGCGGTCGTCGTTTCAACCACGAAAAACACCAAATACACGAAAGAAACGGACCTATACGATTGAAACCTTCGAAAATCTAGCAATATATGCAGCGTATTGTTCTTAGTCCTGAAAGGACGTAATGATGTAGCCATGGGCGAAAGCCCATGGTCCGCGTGGCATCATGATTTGAAAGTCCCGAAGGGACGACATGAAGTCTCCAAATACAATGATCGCTCATGTCGTCCCTTCAGGACTTCGGCAATGTATGCCAACAAGTCCATGGGCTTTCGCCCATGGCTACAGAATGCCGCCGCTTCACGGCTAGTCGCAATGTTACAAAACTCAATTTCGCAGGCAATTCAATCGTACAGGTCGAAAGAATATATTCTCGTGATTGTTTTGTTTCATTTTTTTGATCGATTGACTTGCCTTTTAGTAATCGCCATGCATCGCAACGACATTGAACAACAACTTCGTTTGCACGTCGATCGATTGGCTGGGCTGATTGGGCCGCTGCCGGAAAGAATCAATGAGATTCGCCTCAGCGACAACAGTTCGTTTTGGGGCCAAGGCTACCCTGCCTTGATGTTGACCGACACCAGCTTTCTGCGTAATCCGCACTATCATCAATCCACCGACACACCAGAAACGCTCGACTACACTAGAATGACGGACGTCGCATTTGGAGTGGCATCGGCAATGAAGCGACTGATGATGTAAGTTGCCAGCCCTAGCAATCACTGCTATCATTTCTTAGGTCCGATGTTGGCAAGATGGCAGGGAGTTGAAACTGATGCGACGCGTACGAGTACGACCGAGCAAGCTGGCTTCAGTCATGGGGATGATCGTAGGAACCGTCTTTGTCGGTATTGGAATTTTCGTAGTCATTCCAATCTTTGGTCCTTTTGGGATTCTTTGGACGTTGGTCGCGGCTGCGATTGGTGTTTTTAATGCGGTGAATGTTTTTTTTGAACGTGGTATTGCTACAACTGAGATTGATATTGAGGGGGACGACTTCTTGGGTCGGCCATCGGAACAACTGCCGTTTGACGAACGATTGAGGAAGCTCGAGCAACTTCGCAAAGAGGAGTTGATCACCGAGATCGAGTATCGACAAAAGCGTGATGAACTCATGGTCATGAAATGGTAAATTCAAGTTCCATGACTGAATAAAAGATATTGAACACGTCATTTTTTATGGGGTAGGACAATGGAAGATGATTCGAAGACGATCCTTGGCAAGCTGATCGAGGATCTTGCTCAAGAACGGGATGAACTACGGCTAAGAATCCATCTTGGAAGTCTTGAGGCCAAAGAACAGCTTGGCAAGCTAGATGATCAGCTTTTTCAATTGCGTCAAAGTTTCGCACCCACGAAAGAAGCGGTAGGCGAAACCGCCGAGGATGTATGGGAGGCACTAAAACTGGTGGGGAGTGAAATCAAAGTGGGATTCGATCGGATCCGTAAGTCGCTCTAGGACAAATCCAAAATCAGTACCCAATAGTGGCGCAGCCGTCCCCGCCGGGATGGTCAACGAGGAATACTACGCTACGCAATCACAAAGCTACGCAAACGCAAATATTGCAAGTCAAGGAAGGTAGTTCTACAATCGAGGGACAAAGTGCATGAATCGGGGCGTGGCTCAGCCTGGTAGAGCGCTGCGTTCGGGACGCAGAGGTCGTGAGTTCGAATCTCGCCGCCCCGATTTTTGGTTTCGGCCCGAAGGCCGAAACCAAAAATAGAGAGTCGATGGGAGGAAGTAGAGCAGTAGAGCGCTCAGGACCGAGAGATTGTCCAATGCGTTTGAGTTTGCCCACCACTCGACTTTCTCCACATCTAGCCGAGTACACGAAGCACACCTGGATTCGGTCAAAGAAATCGCTAACGGTAGAAATCGTAAGCGATGGAAATGTGAGTTAACCAAAAAAACAACCCGCAACCGGACAGTACAAAATGATGGAACATGATGACCAGTCGTTGTATCGAACGTTCTGTGAACAACAAATACTGGAGAAATCCGTCAATACTCTTATCGGCGTTGTCGAGGGGATCACGGCGGACAAGGTAACAAATGACCAAGAAATCGAGCTTCTGAACGAGTGGATGATCATCCACAGTCCCTACGAGCGACTTCATCCTTTCAACGAGTTCTTTCCTTTGTTGAATAGTGTACTTGAAGATGGCGTCCTGGATGAGTCTGAGCGCGCAGACATTACTTGGCTCGCTCGCAAAATCATTCGTGGTGAGCTAGTGGATTCTGCCAAGGGAGACATGCAAGTTCTTCACGGGTTGCTTCAGGGAATCATCGCGGATGGGCAACTTAACAAGGATGAGCTTGTTAGCTTGCAAGACTGGCTTAGTGATCACGAACACCTTCGCAAAATTTGGCCGTACGACGAAATTGAATCGCTATTGATGTCCACTTTGTCGGACGGGATCGTCGATCAAACGGAACACAAGATGCTGATTGCGTTCTTGCAAGACTTCTGTGAACTCAAACCAGACGATAGGACAGGTGAAATTCAGCATACTGTTACGGGCGTTTGCGCTGTTTGTCCAGACATTGAATTCGTCGGGCAAAAGTTTGCAATCACTGGTTCATCCGACCGAATGAAGCGGTCAGAATTCGAAATGAAGATTGCGGCTTTGGGAGGTATTCCGCATTCAAGAGTTACGAAGGACCTTAATTATTTGGTCATTGGATCGAATGGGAACCCGTGTTGGGCGTATGCATGTTACGGTCGCAAGGTCGAAATGGCGATGAGACTACGACGAGAAGGATCGCGTTTGATGATTATCCACGAAAACGATCTTTGGGACGCGATAAGGGATGCAGGTGGGTGACGCTCCATTTTCACTCTCTCTTGAGTTTAATTCGCAAATGAAAAAGGCCCTTGTCAGGGTTTAGTCCGACATGGGCCTTTCTTGCAAGCTTCGGTGAATCACCTAGCTATCGCGACGAGCGATCCGAGCAATGTAGACAGTCCGGTTGAACAGGTGCAAACTTGAATGTCCACAATCGTTTCCGCGAAACTGCATTCTCCCATTTTCGGTTGCCGCCGAACGCGGGTTTTCTCGTTCCGAAATCCATTGCTGAAGTGATTCGATTCGTTTTCTCGCTTTTGCCTCGTCAAGAAGTTGCCACAGCCGAAGCAAACCGCGATTGCGACTTGGTCGCTTCGAGTTCTCCGCACCGACTCGGTCGATAAGTTTGTCGTTGTACAAACCAAGCGTCACGGCTCCGCGCCACTTGCCGTCATCGGAAAACTTAATCGACAAATCTGCAGTTGCGTCGTCCAAGGTGCAACGCTTGTCATTTTTCGAGAGCAACGCTTGAAGCAATTCAAGTTGTCCTTTAGCAATCTTCAATGCATTGCCAAACGAGTTGCCATGGTTGAAAACTTCTTGAAGCCCTACCAAGAACTCAAAGTGCAATTGAATCATCGACGGCCCCCTTGTCGAGAATCGACAGCTTGGCAACCCGCATCAATCCAATCGAAGATTGCGTCGCGGTCCCATCGAACCGCCCCGCCTAGTTTGACCGGTCGCAGCATTCGCCCAGCGTCCGCCAATCGATAAACGTGCCGAGATGACACGTCGAGCATTGCCGCAACCGCGACAACGTCTAAAAGCCTAGCCGACTCGGTCTGCGTTTGTGTAGTAGTCATAACTGACCCCCATTCGGTTTGTAATCGCTTGCGACATTCGCCCGCGTCTACAATCCATCAATCCGACGGTTTCCGACGGCAACAATCCTGAGGATGTCAACGAAAAAACCCGCGTTTCACCGGGTTACAAAATTATTCAAAAAATCGGAAAGCGTCGGATTTGACGGGAGTGTGCCTAGGGACGCGGCGTAACGCAGTTATGATTAGTTGAGCCGAGTGCAAGCCTGATGTTCGTCATCGGCCCGTAACAATCGCCTCAACTCCTACCGAACTTCTGCCATGCTTACCCTTTTTTTGTCAGTTTTTGTTGGCGTGCTTGCTATAGCATCCAGCGTACTCGGATTCCTTTGGGCAAGTTCAACCAAAAAACTCAAGAAGTTTGCAAACATCATCGATCTAGAAGAGCACGCTCAAGGCATCAAATCTGAAGGCGAAGCCAAGGCAGTTGAACTGGAAAAGATCAATGCCGACATCGGAAAGCAAAAGCAAGTCTTCCAAAAATATGTCGAAGTTGTTGGCGTCGTAAAAACGGCGGCGGAAGCACAGCAAAAGCTAAATGCCATCAAGACGGATATAGCGGAATCCTCCAAGATACTTGGTGTAGCTCAGAGCGCCTTGGACTTCAGTCAGAAGCTAACCCAGGTAAAAGAACAACTTGGAAAGTACCAAGAGGCAATTGGCCCAATCAAATCAGTCAAGGACGGGTGTGACCGGCTCTTCGGTTAGTTACGACGCCATT
>JANPNA010000407.1:0-15893 GCA_031427235.1 Pirellula sp. | reverse complement strand
TTCAAGCCATTTCTCCGTTGATTGCCTCGACCACTTCCAACGAATCTGAATCGACGTTCGTAGTTCCCGACCCAAACCGCGATGAAGTTTTGAGAAAAGCGGGCATGCGGCCTGTCGCTAAACTTGTTCAGATGGAGTGCCTTGGAATTCCGGTCTTTGCAAGGCAAAGCATATCTTCGGTAGAAAAAGGGTCCCGCGAGCTTGCGTTTGTTTCGCACCACGAACTTAGTTCCAATGAATGGAGCCAATTGGTTGAACGCACTTATGTAGAGACTCGCGACGTTCCAGAACTAAATGGCCTGCGTGACATTGAAAGCACATTGGAAGGGTATGGATCGACGATTGAGGGGGTCCCGAAGACTTGGTGGGTCGTGCAATGCCAAGGGGTCAATATCGGCTGTTTGCTGCTTACGCCGACGGCAACTAAGTGGTGTGAAATAACCTATTTAGGATTGGTACCAGAAAGGCGTGGCCAAAGCCTTTCGAAAGTTGTCATGAACTTTGTTCGAGACTGGGCGATGGAATGGGGAATCGAGGGGCTTACGTTGGCCGTGGACTTGAGAAACACGCCCGCCATTCGACTTTATCAATCGAGCGGTTTTGTAACCCAGCGATTTGTACAGGCATGGATTTGCTTTCCTAAATAACGGGAGCAAAACAAAGGGGACGGGGGTAATTCATTGTTGTTTGGCAATCATTTACCGGGGTTTGCTTCTTCTTTCGGGGACGCCCGACTGGTCGTGGCGTTGCCCAAACGCCGTGTTTGTCGGGCATTTTTTCCGTCCATTGATCCTCGGCTTTTGTAACCAAATTTGCTCGCAGCGGATTGCGCTCGACATAGCGACAAAGGACATAAAAGTGAATGTTGTGACCGTCGTCTGAAAGGGAGCCATTTTCGGCGGCGCTTCGGGAGCCACTTTTGATACTTCCTACGTGCGCCTTCTTCTTCCGCCGTTTTTCTTAAATTCCTACTTAGAAAAACGAGAGATATCTCGCAAGTCTTCCTTCTTTGTTTTCTTCAACTACTTTTGAAGTAGTGCCCAAACCTGGGCGATTCTAGAAGTGCCTGCGGAGCCGTTTCAGCGACTCCGCAGGCTTCCCGCAGCTCAAAACTTCCAGAAAAGTTTTGCTAGATTTGTGTCCAGGGTGGTTGCGATTCCTGGTTGCGAGATTTCCGAGTTGGATGGTCGTGAAGGAGCTTGCATAACTCGGTGGCAGCGTCGTTCAGTTCCATCTTGCGGTATCGACTCCAAAGATCCAACACGTTGCCGCCTAGATTGCAACGGAAACACTTGAATAGCTTGCGACCGACATGCACTACGAAGCTGCGACCATTTGGAGTGTCGACTGGGCCGCAGAAAGGGCAACGCCCTCGAAGATATCGTACTTCTGTGAACCAAGCGATCGCCGCCGCCGTGGTCATTGGATCCTTGAAGATCTGTTCCCATTTCGAAAACGGAAGGTTCGAACTGAGCACGATACTCGTCCGTTCGTATCGGTCCGCTATCAACGTAAAGAGCACTTCCATCTCCTCTCGGCTCTACTGAACATATTCAAATCGATCGCACTCTGAGGCCACAGCCTGCAAGTACACTTTCCCTTCGCGGGGACGGTCCTCGAACTAATACGATAATTTTGGGCGATTGGATCCCAACCATGGCGCCATCAACTAACATAGGCTCAAACGCACCATGATCCAGGTCCAATCGTCCGAACGGCCAATTGAGATCTTGTTCCCATTTAATGCTCACTCCGAAAAGCTCATGTTCAAATTTATTCATGCGGCCGATGTCCATTTGGATAGTCCGCTGCGAGGCCTCGAGCGCTATGAAGGTGCCCCCGTTCAACGGATTCGCGATGCTTCGAGAATAGCATTGGAGAATTTGGTGACGCTTGCGATTGATGAAAAGGTTGCATTCGTACTCATTGCTGGTGATTTGTACGATGGTGACTGGCGAGAATTTCGAACCGGGCTGCATTTTGTCCAGTAAGCCAACAAGCTTCGCGATGCTGGGATCCAAGTCTATATGATTGCTGGAAATCATGACGCGGCTAACCGGATGACGAAATCCCTGACGTTACCTGACAATGTCACTTTTTTCAAAAGCAAGGCTGCGCACAGTGTGATTTTGGAATCTGTCAATGTAGCGGTTCACGGACAGAGCTTTGCGACAGTGGCTGTAACGGACGATTTGTCGTTATCTTACCCCGCAGCCATTCCTGGCTCGTTCAACATCGGTCTGCTGCACACTTGTGGTAATGGTCGCGAGGGGCACGAACGCTATGCGCCTTGCTCTGTCGATGGTCTCAAATTGAAAGGATACGACTACTGGGCTTTGGGACACGTCCATACGAGAGAAACACTGAGTGAAAAGCCCTTTATCGCATTCCCCGGAAACATCCAGGGGCGTCACGTCCGAGAAACTGGCCCGAAGGGCTGTTTCTTGGTCTCGGTGGATGAGGCTCATGAATGTAGCGTTGAGTTTCGTCCGCTAGACGTCGTTCGCTGGGAAGTAGTCAACATTGATGTTTCCAGTGCGGTCTCGGTGGACGATATTCTGGCTCTCTGTTCGACCGAGATCGAGAGTGCTCATCGTGCAGTGGATGGTCGTATTCTTGCCATGCGACTAGTAATATCGGGCCGAACGGATTTGCATGATACACTTTTGGCAAAGCGTCATTACGTTACGAATGAAATTCGCTCGATTGCAACCGATGTTGGTGCAGGCGAGGTGTGGCTGGAAAAGATTCGAATTGAGACCGTTTCGAACTCAGTAGGCGGTGTTCATTCCATGGTGTCTGACGACGCAAAAAGTGAAATCGTTTCGCTGTTTCGCGAGGCAAGTGTAGACACAACGATTTTGGCCAATCTTGGATTCGACCTAGCCGATGCGATGAAAAAGCTCCCTGCTGAGTTGAAGGATTCGATTCAAACTCAGAATGACGACTGGCTTCGTTCCATTGTTAACGAGGCTCAGTCACGGTTGCTTGAAGTTTTGCACGGAAAGGAGATCGGCTCATGAGATTTCGGAAACTCGACCTACTTGCATTCGGGCATTTCACGGAGGCGACGATTGATCTGTCGGCAGGGCAATTCGGTTTGCATATGATCTTTGGCCCAAACGAAGCAGGCAAGAGCTCTTCGCTTCGAGCATTAACTGATTTTCTGTATGGAATCCCAGGTCGGACCAACGACTCATTCCTGCATCCCTATACGAAAATGAGGATTGGCGGAACCCTTGAACGAAGCGACGGTAAATCGCTTCCGTGCATTCGTCGCAAAGGGAATCAGGGAACACTTCGCGATCAAGCCGATGTGGCAATAATCGCGGACTCGGAAATGCAGTCGTATATTGGTGACGTCGACCGCGATTTGTTTTGCTCCATGTTTGGTATCGACCACGCTACATTGCGACAGGGCGGAGAGGAAATCGCTCAGGGTGGTGGTCAACTTGGAACAACCCTGTTTTCGAGTGCCTCGGGCCTCGCCGGATTGCGAGACGTCCAATCTAGTTTTGCCGAAAGCGTCGATCGAGTCTTTAAGACTAGTGGACGTAGTGGGACTTTGGTGGAAAGTATCAATGATTACAAAGCAAAGAAGGACTTGCAAAAAGAGACACAGGTAACGGCAGATGCCTACAACAAGCATGTCGTCGGTAAACAAAATGCCATCGATGGTCGCAACAAGCTGGATAGCGAGATCTATTCCAAACAAATTGAAAAAGGCCGCCTAGAACGCGTAGCAAATTCGGTTCAAGCGATTGCAAGCTGGCGAACTGCAAAAACTCAGCTAGACGCAATTGCCAACGCGACACTGCTGCCTGAAGAGTTTTCAGTGAGTAGTAGTAATCTGGTTGCAGACCTTCAAAAATTTGAACACCAGAAGAGGAGCAAAAAGACCGATATCGAAGCCATTGATCTCCAGCTACAGCAGCTTCCAACGTCTGGCCACATTCTGGCGCTAGCGGATCGCATTGAGGATATCAAAGTGCGGTTGGGCGAGTATCGAAAGGGGAATCTGGATTTGAGCCGAAATGAAAACTTTCAGCAACAGAATGAGCGAGAGGCTCGCAATATTCTTCGGTCAATGGTGCGATCGGACGATTTGACCAAGGTAGAGGAGCGTCGCATACCGGCTGACAAGATAGTTCGTATCCAATCGCTTGGGAACAAATACGAAGGACTGGAAGCCCGTGTTGATTCAAAATCGGATGAGCTCGATAAGCTACGTAGGGAAATTTCCAAGACTGAAAGCAAACTAAAGGAAACCCCCGCCTCACCCAATTCCCAGGCGTTTCGATCCATGATCCAACAGATCCAGCGGCAAGGCGATCTAGAAGCACAAGCTGCTAGACTTCGGGCGGAAAGTGATCGCCTTGCTGCGGAGATTGAAAACGAGATGCAACGATTGCCTCTATGGAGAGGAACCGCAGAGGCACTCGCAACTTTGGCTACTCCGTCGATTGCAACCATTGAGCGATTTGAGAATGAATGGATGAAATTCGATTCCGAAATCAAAGCGGTTCGTAAGAGGAAGTCGGATGCGGTCAAGCAACACAGTTCTCTCGCCCGCGAGCTTGCAAAATTGGAGTCCCAACAGTCCATTCCATCGCAGTTGGAACTCGAGGGCAAAAGAGGAACTAGAGACGGCGGCTGGAAATTGATTCGCAGTGAATGGCTTGATCGCAAAATCGATGAGCAAGCGAGCTCGGAGTTTGTGGCGAGGTTTTCCGGTGCGAGTCACCTGTCGAATGCATTTGAGCAAAGCATTCTGGATGCAGATAGCATCTCCGACCAGCTCCGAATCGACGCAGATCGTGTGGCTAACAAATCGAGAATACTTTTAGACTTGAACCAACACAGCGATCAGATTGAAGAAGTGGATAGAGAGCTGAATGCGGTCGTAGATGAGCAACAACGATTTGAGAAAGATTGGGCACTACAATGGCAATCGCTCCAGATTGAGCCATTGCCACCACGTGAAATGCGATCCTGGGTCCTAGCTTTGTCTGGAATCGTTGACCGCGTATCCAACCTAGGTTCCATGAGAAAAGAACTGGATGCAATAGAATTGAAGATCCGTTTCCTTCAAAGTGATTTACGACGGGAATTTGAGCGTGTTGGCGTTACCCTGTCATCGACGCAGACAACACTTCAGGACATGCTCGAACTCGCTCAGCAAACCGATAAAGATCTTCAAGCAGTTGAAAAGAGCCGATCGCTTTACTCCGATGCGATTGCGAAAGCGAAGGCTGACGCTGAAGTCGCAGAGGCGTCATTAGAAAAGTCGAAATCGGCGATGGATGCATGGAAATCGGAATGGGCTACGGAAATGCAGCGAATCGGCCTTGAACCCAACGCATTGCCCAATCAAGCCAACGAAGTGCTCAATTACATCAAGGAATTATTCCAAAAGCTGCATGATGCGGACGGATTTCGAAAACGCAATTTAGGAATCGATCGGGATGCCAAGCGATTTGTCGCGGACGTTCAACAGATCGCTTTAGAGGCCTCGCCTGAGTTGACATCGTTGCCAATTGAAGAGTTGATTTCACGTCTAACAACCGAACTCGAATCGGCACGAAAGAACGATGCAATTCGCAATCAACTAATTCAACAACGAAAATCCGCAGCTACGCAACATCAAGCTGCGGAGCAATCGCATCTTGGTGTTTCGGTTCAGGTAGGCGAATTGTGCCGACTTGCTGGCTGTAGTAAGCACGAAGATTTGCAACAGGCAGCGGAATTGTCGCGGCACCGCCGAGTTGTGATGGGAAAGGTCGAGATACTCGAGGCACAGATTCTCAAAAATACTGGCAACAAGAGTTTCGAGGAATTTCTGGTTGAGGTAGAAATCGAAGCGGAGAACCCCGATTCCATCGCGCCACGCATTGAGCAATTGGAACGGGATATCCGTCAGTTACTGGATTCTCGAGACGAGGCAGTGAAGGGGATTGAGCGAGAAGCGAACGCGCTGGATGCCCTGAACAAAAACGATCAAGTCGCCAATCTCGCGACTGAATGTGAGAGTATTGCAGCCACCATCGAGGATCAGTTCCGTGAGTTGGCCGTATTGCGGACATGCGCAGCAGTATTGGCCGCGGGTGTCGAACGCTTTCGCGAAAAGAATCAAGATCCGGTTCTATTATCTGCCGCTTCGCATTTTCGATCGATGACTTGCGGAGCATTCTCTGGACTTCGAGCTGATTTGGATGAGCAAGGCAAGGCCATCTTGGTAGGGATTCGTGCGCAGTCGGGCGACTCGGTTCATGTATCACAGATGAGCGATGGGACATGCGACCAGCTTTACTTATCGCTTCGATTGGCCAGTTTAGAGTCTTGGTTACTGAGGCATGAGCCAATTCCATTCATCGTAGACGACATCCTGCTCAACTTTGACAACCATCGAGCACTAGCAACGCTTGAGCGGCTGGTTGAGCTATCGACCAAGACGCAAGTGATCTTCTTCACGCACCATCACCACTTGGTGGAACTCGCGCAACAACACGTAGGAACTGACAAGCTCATCGTTCATGAGTTGCCAACCATGCGATAACCAAGCAAATACAGGGACATCGCATATGAATGCCCAATGACTCTGATCTCAGGAAAGCACATTACTAAGCACATGTGCACAAGTATTTCCCGGTAATCAGCCGTTTGGGCGCTAGCCCCGGTTCCCTAATTGCTTGACAATCGTCAAAAACTGCGGCTGTGCGATGCAACTGGGTTGCAAGCCGAAGAATCTTTGCGTCTGCGCCGCAACCATTCGAATGCGCAATGAGAATACGAAACATTTGATGGTAAACTAAGCCATCGGGGTAAGAATCCATTTCAATCATTCGAGGTTTTAGCCATGCCGTTACGTGACCATTTTCGATCTCCGTTGGATGATGTTCGATCCTGGGATGAGTTGCATGGCGGATGGCCGATGGTCATCGTACAGTATCTTTCCAAGATACTTCCTGAACCTTATTTTGCAGGCCCAGGTGTTTATTTAGGTAGGTTCGAAGTCGACATTGGAACATTTGATCGCCAAAATGGAAATCACTCGAACGTGGATCCAGACGTTGCTCAAGCGGGTGGAGCTGCCGTCCTGACCTACGCACCTCCGAAACCAACGTCCATTGTGGAGCCTAGGCTACCCAATCAGGATGTTTATGAAGTTCGCGTTTACGACAGCAAACGCAATCGGCGTTTGGTTGCAGCCATAGAAATCGTTAGTCCATCCAACAAAGACCGACCAGAAAATCGAGCGGGGTTTGTATCCAAAGTAGCCAAGCTTCTATACCAGGGTGTATCGGTGTCGATTATCGACATTGTTACAACTAGCCATTTCAGTCTGTATGAAGATCTGCTGACGATGGGCGATGTGAACACGAAGCGCGAAGGCCGCGAGTTATCAACCACCTACGCGGTAACCATGCGAATGCGATATGAGAATACCAAACGATTGATGGACAGTTGGCACTATCCCTTGGCCGTCGGTCAGCCTCTACCCACGCTTCCGATATGGCTCAGCGAGACCCTAGCTGTCGGCCTGGAGCTGGAAGCTGTCTATGAAGATACATGCAAGGCGCTGAGAATAGGCTAAGTTGAGACCATCTATTTGAAAACGGAATACCAAGGGAGACAAACAGCGCAGCGGGCCAGCGCAGAGGGCCATCCATCTTTGTTATTCCGAAATCGACCGATCATTAATCCTTAGCATGGAGAGCGAACTTGTTCACGACGACGAATTCCGATAATCGAAATTGAATAGATCCGACCTTCGCGATCACGAACGAGACAATTCAGGCAACGAGGGTCTCAGTCAACTTCCGTCAACAAAGAAATTAATCCGAACAGAAATGCCTAAAGGCTTAAGTCATGCAGGCAACGGCTAACCATTCCGCAAAGCCATGCCCTGCGAACCGTTCTCTGAACGGCATGATAAGCTCCAACCTCATTTGGATCGAATATATCGCGACGATTCTGCCTAGCCATAATTGCCTCCCGGTATCCGAAAAAAATCAAACTGTACGGATTGCTTACATTGTGCCTGAAGATTACCAAATCCAGTGATTCGCCACAATAAAAACCTGGATGGCCCCGTTTGCCCCCTGGGCCCGCCCGCGTTTGCCTGGGACGCGAGAGGCTGCGCTCGAGGATGTCCGTTCCGATTCCGATTCCGAAACAGTTTCGACTTCACTATGCGTTCCTTGGTACATTAGGTGCGGAACTCAATGGAGAGGAAATCGACCATGTCAAGAATGGACTTACCTACGACGTTGTCCCCAAAACACTCCAGCAATACTTGAAGCTTCATCCGAAGTTGACACCTGAGCAACAGCGGACCATCCACCGTCTGCTTTTGGAAGCAAGAGAGCACGCTATGGATGCCGGATCGTCGGATGAGAAGCATACCATGTTCGGAAAATACAAAGGGCGTATCAACAACTATCTTTCGGCCGAAGGCTTCGATGCCAAACAAGCAGAACGGGATACCGGTCGCAATCCTAGCGTTGGCATGTATGGGGATTTCACCTTCGTCAACAATGTTCTGTTCAACTACCGACATCGCACCATCGATGGCGGCGACCAACGCAGCTACTTCAATATCATCAACAACTATTTCAAACCGGGTCCTGGTACTCCCTCGTCGGCCATCGCCTATCGAATACTCAAACCGGAATCGGAACGCAGTAAAGTCATCTTCGACAACTTTGGCAAAGCCTATGTTGCAGGCAACATGGTCGAGGGCTATCCACGCGTGTCGGCCGATAATTGGGATGGCGGTGTCCAACCCGATTCGAAGGCTCCCGTCGAGGAAGTGCTTCCCAAGATCCGTGTTAACGAACCGTTCTCGCATGCACCTCTGACCATGGATAGTCCGCAGGTTGCCTTCGAAAAGGTCCTCGCCAATGCAGGTGCGACCTTGCCCAAACGCGATGCGGTGGACCTGCGCATCATGCAAATGGTCCGTACCGGCATCGTTCCACCTATCGAAATCTCATCGAAGTCTGCCGCGAAAGCAGTCGAGGTCGGCTATGCCCCCAATTGGGTTCAGGAGCTTGTCGATTCGGTTCCAAAAGGATTCCTAACCGATCCATCGGAAGTTGGGGGCTATCCGAATTATCAAGGTACGCCTCGCATCGACAGCGATTCAGACGGGATGCCGGACGAATGGGAGAAGCGACATCGTCTTGATCCAAACAATCCGCTAGATGCAAATCACGATCAGAACGGTGATGGCTATACCAACATCGAAAAGTACATTAATGGCCTATCGGTTAATGCCTAGAAAACTGAGACTTCTCGGCGAACACCACCACGTCTTGCTTTCAATCGTGCTCAATGAAATGGTGCTCGTGCTGCTGATTCTATTGGCTTGTTCCGGCACCACTCACTCGCAAGTACTTCATTTTGCAGCGACGGGCTGCGGGCCTTATGCACCTGACGAAGAACCGCTCCTTGAACACTATATCGATCCTGTGAATAGAGATGGCAAGAGTGAGTTCCTTGTGCATCTCGGTGATGTTGTCTCCGGTTCGAAGGGGAAATGGCCCGAATCGCAATACGCTACCGTTGCGAATATTTTAAAAAAGTCCAAGCCTCCCGTCGTCGTGGTCCTAGGCGATAACGAGTGGAACGACCTCGACACGCCAGACGAAGGACTAGCATTTTGGAATCGCCACTTTCGCGATTTCGACAAGCATTTCCCAAACGCACCGACGCTCGAAAAGCAAAAATCACGTCCCGAAAATTTCGCTTTTGTTTCCAAAGGAGTGCTCGTCGTTGAACTGAATAGCGTGGGCGGAAAAATCCATGACAAAGCGGAGTGGGCGACTCGTTTGCAACAGGATGCAGACTGGGTTGCAGAACAATTTGCACTTCACAAATCGGATACACGCGCGGCGGTTCTGCTCGCCCAAGCTACACCCGCGGGCTCGCAGGAACTTTTCTTCAAGCAGCTTGCTACGCGGAAAGCCAAGACGGAATCCAATGGGTTAAACCAAAACTGGGCATCGTCGAATTTCAGGGGTCGACGGACAACAACATTATTTTAGCTGGTGAGGGAGCACCTAATTTTACGCCTTTCCTCGACGCGAATCCCGCTTGCCTGCCCGACGCCAAGTACAAAGCCCTAGCGGGCGATGCGAAAGGTCTCAAAGCCTACAAGTCAGCGGACGCAATACACTGGTCCTTGATGCAGGACAAGCCAGTCATTACCAAAGGTGACTTCGACTCGCAGAATCTAGCTTATTGGCATCCGATCCAAAAACGCTATGTTGCTTATCATCGCAAGGGTCGCGAGGGAGTTCGCGATATCATGACTTCCGTCTCGGAAAACTTTTTAAGCTGGAATGATCCACGATTTCTCGCGTGCGGGGATTCGTAGCTACGTGATGATACTTAGTTGCATGATGATACTTAGTTGCGTGATCACGGCACGGAGTGCCGTGCTACAATGGAGCCACAGATGACGATGTGCTTCCTACACTCTCCAACCTAAGGTGTTGTTTTATGGCATCCGTAATTTCCCAATCGTTACTTCCCGAAGTTCAGCGGTTTCTCGACAGCGGAGTCAAAAAAGGCTTTGTCAACGGAAAAGAAATCGAAGCGTCCAATGGAGAGACGTTTTTGACCAAAGATCCTGGGTCCGGCGTTACGCTGGCCAAGGTCGTCGCCCTCCAAGCCGATGATGTCCATCGAGCAGTCGACGCTGCTAACCTTGCATTCCAAAAGCAAGCTTGGGCTCGCCTAGCCCCGAATGATCGCAGCGCCATGCTGCATCGTTTGGCCGACGGAATCGAAAAGCACAAGGCCATCATCGGACAGATCGAAGCGCTCGATGCCGGGAAGCTTGAGGCGCACGCTCAAGGTGATGTGCAGAATTGCGCCGACACGTTGCGATACTTTGCGGACTTGTTCCAGCACGCGCGATTGCGGTCCACGTTGGCCGTCAAGGGACACGATGCCTGGACGAGCCGTCAGCCCTGGGGCGCCTGCGGCTTCATTTTTCCGTGGAACTTTCCATTTCTGTTGATTGGCTGGGGGATCTCGCCAGCCTTGGCAGCCGGAAATACTGTCGTGATCAAGCCCGCCGAAGATACACCGTTGTCCGCCATCTATTTGGCCCACCTAGCTCAGGAAATTGGAATCCCGGACGGCGTGATCAATGTCGTTCCGGGACTAGGCTCCGTGGCGGGTGCTGCTCTCGCCTCAAGCACCAAGATCAAACGAATGTCGTTTACCGGTTCGCCCGAGGTAGGACGCTTGATTGGCGAATCATGTGGGCGAAATTTGGTTCCCGTCAAACTTGAACTGGGCGGCAAAGGAGCTGCCGTTGTTTTCGACGACGTGGATGTCGAACAAACCGCACAGAAACTGGTTGGGGCCATCACTTTTCATACCGGCCAAGTCTGCTGTGACGCGACCCGATGGTTTGTACACAAAAGAATTTACGACCGCTTCGTGAATGAATGTGTCGATCGACTCAAAGCTGTTCAAGTTGGCTATCAGATGGATAGCAAAACGCAGATGGGGCCAGTTGTCAGCGCCAAGCAGCGTCAACGCGTTTTGAACTATCTAACCAAGGGGAAAGCCGAGGGAGCCGAGTGCGTCTTGGAAGGGGGCATGGCGCAGGTCGATGGATACGACGGCCACTATGTGAAGCCGGCTCTGTTAGCGGGTTCGATCGATAACATTGCCGCCCGCGAAGAGATCTTTGGTCCGGTTGCATTTTTGAGTTCATTCGACTCCGAGGAGCAGGCCGTCGAAATGGTGAACCACACCGACTATGGCCTTGCGAACAGCGTTTGGACCAGCGACCTCAACCGGGCCGCCCGAATCGCAGAGGGCATGTGCGCGGGCAATAGTTGGATCAACGCGCACAACGTTTTCCCGCATGGCGTTCCGTATGGCGGCATCAACAAGAGCGGAATGGGAGGCGGGGTAAATTCTATTGAGACGCTGTTTGATTACATGAGAAATCTCTCGGTGGTGCGGCCACTATAGCAAGGCCGCGTCATTTGGAGTGCGGAAATTCATTTCCGCTTTAAGATTCCGGCCGCGATGCCGTTCGCCTGGAGCTAACGCGGATTATTCATTAGCCGTAGGACGCTAGCCCTCGGTTGTCGTTGCAACCATAACCTTGGGCTAGCGCCTCATCGGCTGATCATTAAGGCGTCGATCTTAAGCTGAGCCGCGAAACACTTTCGCCAGCGTTCCCTAGTGCGGAATGCGTCAAGCATTTCGTTGGCGTCCAGCATTCACGAAAGCTTTGACAGCTTCCGCTACGATTTAAATCGGCCCGCCTTAAGATCGACGCCATCATTAATTGCCCCGTGAATAATCCAGGCAAGCGCGGATTATTCAAGGAACGCGTCTCTGTGCTTGGCAGTTCGTTCACCGCTGGCGAAAGTTCCGCAAAATCCAGAAATTTTTAAAAAACAGTTGCGGCACCCACACTAATCACGTATAACGTACACAGTCATTCTTTAATGGGCGATTTCAACTCCTTAGAGTGGCATTGATTGGTTGGTTTCTTTCCAACAAGCTGATTTTTTTTAATTATTAGATTGGTAAAGGTGTGTCTATGCGACGATTGAATTTGCGCAGATCCAAAGGTTTCACATTGGTTGAACTCTTGGTAGTTATTGCGATTATTGGAATTTTAGTCGGCTTGCTTTTGCCAGCCGTACAAGCGGCTCGCGAAGCGGCAAGACGAATGCAGTGCTCGAACCACATGAAGCAGTGGGGATTAGCCATGCATAACCACCACGATGCATTAAAGAGGTTCCCAAAGGGCTCGTCCAACGGCGGAACAAACAAACGCCAAACTTGGGTGATGTACCTTTGGCCCTACGTTGAGCAGAGCAACCTCTACAACAAATCCAATTTGTTGGAACATTTTTACCTCGTGCCGAATACCATCGGAAACACGATGAATGGTACCGTTGGACAACGTGTTCCCATCTATCTTTGCCCTAGCGACACTGGAACAATCGACCAAAACGTAGGCTTTTATCAACGGACTCGAGGAAACTACGTGGTGAACTGGGGCAATGTCTGGTACGGGCAGCGGAACAACTCGACGCCGCCTCCACCCAACAAAGCTCCATTTTTCAATAACGACGGCGTGCGTTCGAATCCAGGAAAAGTGACGTTCGCGAGCATCATCGATGGAACTTCGAACACGCTGCTCATGTCCGAGTACCTAATGGCTAAGAGCGCAGCTGACAATGATTGGCGGGGCGATATTCATAATGACGATGGTGTGTTTCGATTTCACACCCTGCTGACTCCAAACACTTCTTCGCCCGACATTATCTCTAACGGTTGGTTCCAGGTCACGAACGACCCGAGAATGCCAGCAGCGGCGGGAGCCAATCAGCGGAATGCAGCCAGAAGTAGACACACAGGCGGCGTCAATACGGTGCGTTGCGATGGTTCGGTTAGTTTTGTAAGCGACAGCGTCGATTTGGCAATCTGGCAAGGCATGGGATCCATGGATGGTTCCGAAGTTGCTAGCCTAGATAATTAATTGAATGCGTAGCAACGAATCTCCGAGACGCTGAAACGTCCGCCTCGGAGATGCAGACCTACGAATACTTGACAAATCCTTCGTGACTTTCCCACTCAATCCATTGGAGAATTTCTTTGACACGTCACATTTTCGCTGGCCTCTTTTGCAGTATGACGATTCTTTCCTGTTTCGTTGGTTGTGGCCCCGAATCTAAGGTTGCTCTGATCACAGGGACCGTCAGCATTGATGGTAAGCCTGCGGATAAGGGATCGATATCCTTCATCCCCGTAAGCGGACAAGGCCCCACTGCCGGGACGGAAATCAAGGAAGGCAAGTTTTCATCGCAAGCCGCAATTGGCGAATGCAAAGTAGAAGTTCGCGTCTCGAAGGTAGTCGGCAAGAAGAAACTATACGACACTCCGGACAGCCCTGTTCAAGATTTGATGGAAGAAGTGTTGCCTGCCAAATACAACGAGGCTTCGGAACTTCGCATTGAAATCAAAAAGGGTACGAACGAAAAAAACTGGGACCTCAATACAAAGTAGCCAGTGTCGCAACCGAAAAATGCCCGATCACCCGTGAACGCGAGCGTCGTTCCGTGAAGCCCCTTCAGGGCAGCGATTGTGTGTTTTGCAGATCCCAGGGCGGCGCTTAGCGACGTTTGTCGCTAAGCTCTGCCCTGGGATCTGATGTTGATGCCCCATTCGGGGCGAAAGCTGTGCGACCTCATCGATAGATGAGCAAAACCCCTGAGCATGAACCCGGGGGCATGAAGAAAAGCACCGAAGGAAAAACCCTTGATTTGTCCCAGCTTCAAGATCACGCGGCTGGAGGATATACAAATCTTGATTTTTCGCAGAGTCTCTCACAATTTCCTTCCATCAATTTCCATCTCGAAAATTCTTTTAAAATAATTGCCTCTGAGTGTATGTCGAGGCGTCGATATGTTTAAGATAGAGCAAGTTTCGATCTGTAGGGACTCCATAACGGCCTCTTGCTCGACTACACCTTCAAGGTACGAATCATGCCCATTCGCCTTCGTATGCATTGCCTTTCCGCAGTTGCCATTTCAATCCTTTTGGTTGGCCCGCAAAGCTGCTTTGCCCAAATCAATAACCCAAGGAACGTGATACTCGGGCCTACCACCAGTCAAATCCATACGCTCGCACAGAACTGGAGCCATGCCGAAGCCGAGGAGTTGCTGCCGCTCAGTCATTGATCGAACACTTACGTCGCGTCCCTGCTGAACTTCATCCCTTACACCCCGATAGCGATGATAAAGAACTCGCGACCCATTTCTATTTGGAGACCGGCTCCGAAGAGGAAGCCCACAGATTGGTAGAAAGCCTTTTAAAACAATCTGGAGTGACCGCCGCCTATGTAAAGCCTCCAGATGCGGCTCCCTAATTTCGGTTCCTAGCGCTTCGTCGAGCTTGGATTTTATAAAGTGGCGTAAGCTTCCAGCTTGCGATTTCCTAATGTCGATTCGATGGCAGGCAAGATGCCTACCCCACTGATTCTGCGGAAGACATAAAGGTTGAGGCACTGTTATGGCACGCAAAGGAACAACAAATCGACGGGGATCACCACCCAATCCACCGGCTAAGGCACCCGAAACCCTCGGGGTAGGGCGACGAGAACTCATCATGGTTAGTGAAGCGGACGCGCAGCTTCGCGTCTCACCCAGCGGAATGCGATTGATGGGGACCGTAGTCACCGGGCTGTCACGCTTGCTCGCGAGCCCTGACATACGGATTCAGCCACTGTTTGGACATACCGAAGAGAGAGTCCGTTCGCTTGTTGCCGAGATTCCCGATGCAGAGGGGTTAGCCAATTTAGAAACATACTACCATGTCGATGCGCCGAGTGAGCGGCTCGATGAGTTGGCGGAGTCGCTTATGAAATTGGATGAAGTAGCGGCGGCCTACGTTAAGCCCGCTGGCGAGCCACCGGAAATCAACGATAGGGCTCCCGCCGCCGACGAAGCTCCCAGCACCACACCTGACTTCTCGGCCCGAAAAATCTATTTGAACGCTGCCCCAGCAGGCATCGACGCACGCTATGCGTGGCGTTTTCGAGGGGGCCGAGGCGCGGGTACGAAGGAGGTCTATTGGACAGCACGCTTTCAACGGCAGGTGGCCCAGTCGAGCTTAACCTATCCGGAAAGATCACGATCAACGTGCGCTCCTCGGATGTCACGGTCAATGTACTGGGTGAAAGTACGAAATCACCGCAAGGTTGATCGGTTCCCCCGTGGCGGATGCTGCCAGCATCCGCGCCCACGCAAGCAGCGTCGGCCACCAAATACATGTAGGCCACGATATTACATCAGTCCATGTGAAAGACAGCAATCATGACGCCCCCGCTGGGATCAAGCCCAGTT
>JANPNA010000406.1:0-20634 GCA_031427235.1 Pirellula sp. | reverse complement strand
GTTTAGTAGCAACAGCTTCTTCAGCGTGTGACAACGCTGACATGTTGATTAAAAAAACAAACAATAAAAAAATATTCACCGATACGATGCTGATCATGCCTGAATAGCCCGCTTCAAGCGTGCCCAGCTTGCCTTCTTCGTATTTTGTTTTCTCAATTAGCTGGATCAAATCCGGGTAGGAGATCGGCTGAACGGGAGAACTGATGACGATGTAAACTGTTCCAAAGATGAACAACGAGGCCAGAATTACATACATCAGCCAAGAATTATTCGGGGTAGAGTTGCTCGATGGAGCTGGTTTTTTTTCCGGTTTGGATGGTTCAGGCATTCTAATAGCGCCACTTAAGGCAAATGGGACTCGAGTTAAAGACAGCATTTCTCAGGAGCAGCATATGCAATTATGCACTGACTGAGAGCGTTGGGCAGGGTTTGAGGTTGAGGTTTTTGTCGGATGGTCCTAAAATCTCGTGGATAAGTGTAGAGGCTGGAACGTTTTGCGACGGATGCAACGACTCTGCAGGATTTAACTCCCAGGGATGGACTCCCATCGGAGACGTATTCGTTGAGCCAAATTCGCAATGTTGCCATTCTAGGCTCGACAGGTAGCATCGGGCGAGCGGCCCTGGACGTACTTTCCAAGGGTAATCCCCGTTTTCGCTTAACTGCAATCTCTTGCCATACGCAACTTGGTCTATTGGAAGAGCAAATACAAGCGTATTCGCCAAGATTTGCGTTCGCGACGGGGCTCCTAGACGAACAAGTGAATCGTTGGCAAAACGGCCAATCCAGATCGACACTATCACCAACGATTCGCGAATCCGGTACGGAACGCTTGGTTTCGCTAGTCCAAAGTCCTGAAATTGACATTGTCGTTGCGGCCATAGTTGGAATCGCAGGACTTGCAACGGCGCTGGCGGCAGCCCAGGCCGGCAAACGACTGGCTTTGGCCAACAAAGAGTCGTTGGTTGTGTCTGGTTCGTTGATGATGGAAGCGGCCAAAGCGAGCGGTGCCGAAATTTTGCCGGTGGATAGCGAACATAGCGCGGTATTTCAATGTTTGCAAGCTGGCCACGAAAAATCGAACGTTAAGAGAATCATTCTGACCGCAAGTGGTGGGCCGTTGCGGGATTGGCCAATCGACAAACTATCCACAGCAACGATCGCCGACGCTCTGTCCCACCCAACGTGGCGGATGGGCCGCAAGATCACAGTGGACTCGGCCACCATGATGAACAAAGCCCTCGAAGTCATTGAGGCCAAGTGGCTTTTCGACTTAAATCCTGATCAAATCGAGGTGGTGGTACATCCGCAATCGATCATTCATTCCATGGTAGAATTCAACGACGGTTCGGTGATCGGGCAAATGAGCCCACCGGACATGCGTTTGCCGATCCAATACGCTCTCACTTATCCAGATCGAGTTCCAGCTCCCAGCCCTTCCATAGACTGGACACAGCCGATGCGATTGGATTGGAAACCTGCGGACCTGGACCGTTACCCAGCTTTGAAACTGGGGTTTGAAGTTGCGAAAAAAGGTGGAACCTGCGGTGCCGTGCTGAACGCTGCCAATGAAGCTTCCGTAGAGCTGTTCCTCGACAATAGAATAAAGTTGACCGAGATTGCGACCATTTGTCGTCAAGTACTAGATCATCATCATTTTTCTCCATCCCCGACCCTTTCCGAGCTTTTGGAGCTGGATCGATGGGGACGCAAAGAAGTTCAAAGATGGATTACCTCAAAATGTTAGATACCCTCTCCTTCCAAGATCACTCCTTTCCGATTTCGATGATCGCCGATTTTTCGAGTTCGGCCATGTCGAGCTTCGAGTGGTTGACGCCCATATTTGCGGCGGAACCCAGCCAAATCATGCAATGGGCAACCTTTTTTTACAACATCATGCTGGTGGCGTTGGGGCTTGGCTTCGTCATTTTTGTGCATGAGCTAGGCCACTTCCTGGCCGCCAAGGCTTTCGGCGTGAAGTGCGAAAAGTTCTACATCGGCTTCGACGTTCCAATCAAAATCGGGCCGATTCGTTTGCCATCGAAACTGGTCCATTTCAAGTGGGGTGAGACCGAGTATGGAATCGGGGCTATTCCTCTGGGCGGCTACGTGAAAATGCTCGGCCAGGACGACGACCCACGGCGGGCCGAAGAAGAGTTGGCGCGCATTCGGAAAGAGAACCCCAACGCATCTGCCGACGATCCAGATCGGGTTCAGTTGGACCCTCGGTCCTTCCCAGCCAAAAGCGTCGGCGCTCGCATGGTCATTATCAGTGCCGGGGTCGTGATGAACTTGATCTTCGGAGTGTTGATGGCGGCCTGGGCGTTCCACTCGGGCTTAAAATACGATCCGGCCATTATCGGCAAAGTCATCCCGGGCGATCCCGCTTGGAAGAACGGATTGGCGGCCGGGGACAAAGTCGTTCAAATCGATTCACTGAAGGACCAGGAGCTATCGTTTCGAGACATGGCCATGTCGGTTATCTTTCACGGATTGAGAGATCCAAAAAAGGAAGTCGAAATAAGTGTCGACCGACAAGGAACGACGATTACCAAAACAATTGTTGGAACAACGTCGCATTCCGACCCCAAGGTCATTCAGCGATTGACACTCGGGCTTGCAAGTGCCGCCACGACGCTTGTCAGCAAAGATCCACCGGTCGGCAAGTACATCCAGTTGGGGTACGCCGACGCAACCAAGATAATGCCAAAGTTGGAGAAGTCCGATGTCATTGTTGGCGTGAATGGCGAGATGCTGCCAATCTCCCATCATAGCGATATCCCGATGGAATATTCGCTAAACGAAAAGATGCACCCGAGACTGAGCGAAACGTTGAAATTGCAGGTAAAACGTCAGGGGGAAATCGTCGACGTGGATTGGCCGCCTGTGCCTATGAAGAGCTTTGGGTTGCGATTTAAGCCGGGGCCTATTGTGGCCGTCCGCGAGGATTCCGTAGCCGCCACCGCAGGCGTCCTCCAAGGGGACGAACTGGTGGAATTCAATGGCCAGCCAATTACGGACGCACTGACTCTCCCCTTGATCGTTTCAGCATTGCACGGCAAGTCCGCTTCGTTAACATTGGAGCATAAGGACAAAACAAGGATTCAATTGGATTGGCAAGTTCCGGAGAATTTTGTTGTCAGCAGCGGTGAAGGCTCTCTTGGTCCGACTGGCTTTGAGTTACCTGGAACCGGAATCGTCTATGCACCATCCAACGTGGTCAGTGCCGTAGAAGCAGCTTCCCTGGCGTCCAAGAGTGGGCTCGTTGCGGGGGATGTGATCAAGCAATTTAAGTTTGACGGCAGCGGCAAAGAGGACACCGAGTATATGTCCAAAGTATTTGTATCAGGTTACAAAGCCATCATCGAAGAGACACCGTTGGACAAGAGCCACAACATCCAGTATTTTCACAATTTGGCGCAAGCTTTCCGCTCGGGAATGCCCGTGGAAATCAGCTACGAGCGCGAGGGCAAAGTCGCCAAAACCCAAGCGGATGTTCATACTGAAACCGAGTGGTTCTGGCCTGAACGTGGCGTTGCCTTCACTCCACTGCAGTTCGAACACAAAGCCCCGACGATGGCCACCGCGATCATGATGGGAGTTGGCGAAATCCGCAGACGGATGGGCAACGTGCTCGAGTTCCTAGAACTGTTGGTGAAGGGCAAGATGCCTTTCAAAGTGGTGGGTGGACCGGGCATGATTGCGGTCGAAGCGACCGACGCAGCTTCCAAAGGGATTTCGCCCCTGCTGATGTTCTTGACCATGTTGAGCGCAAATTTAGCGATCATCAACTTCTTGCCGATTCCTGCCCTGGATGGTGGGCATATGATGTTTCTGACCGCGGAAGCTGTGCGTGGCAAGCCGGTCGACGAAGCCTTGCAGATGAAGTTGACGATGGTCGGTGTGTTGGGTTTGCTGTGTTTGATGGGCGCGGTGATCATCAACGATTCCATCAATCTCACACGTATGTTCGGTGGCTAGACCGTACTAATCGTTGTAATCGTTATTGGGGTGTTTCGAGCTCGGCTCGATCCAACGAAATGCGGTTTGCCTATTCCTATGCGTGGCCTAAGTTTATGTTGGCTCTCTCCAACTCCAATCCAGTCAATGTCCATTCACTAGGAACAATGCATAATGAGTCAGGCTTCTTCGCTTACTCCATCGCAGCCCGTCACGGATGCTCCGTTCGTGGATCGACGTCAACAATCAGGCGCAGGCGAACGAGGCGAGAGAAGGCAATTCGGTAATTCCTATCAAAACCTTTCCAAAGAGGGGCGTCAATTGGCAGAAGCCATTGACGCTTACAAAGTAGACCATCACCGCCGGTACATTACGACCGATGAGCTGCTCGGTGTCCTAGGGCGATTGGGTTACAAGCAGTCAGCTGTGTAGCACGGCACTCCGTGCCGTGAATCATCCCAGCTTTAAGATTATTGTCGCCTTTCGCTCCGCGAAAGTGCGCCCCGTTAACGCACTTTTGCAGAGCAAAAGCCGACAATGTCTATCGGCACTCATCGCCCGCGTCCCAGGTCGATCCTTTGTTTGAGGCTTTCCATCGTCGCGGTCCAGCTTTCGGCAGCTTTTTCGAAATCAACTTCCGCCCAGGTAAGTTCTTTTTCACCGCTGAGCCTCGATTTGATTTTGGCCTCAGGCCACACGGGAAACTGCCCGCTGTTGCCCATGGCCAGTCTTGACTCTGTCCTCTCGCTAACCAAATAGTCGGCTAGCAAAGCGGCCGCGGTCGGATTGGGGGCTTTGGCAAGTACGCTGATGGTGTTTGGGATGAAGAGTGTTCCGAAGCCATCTTTTTCTTGGTCTGGAAACACAATCTCAACGGGATGGCCAGCTTCCTTTTCGATGATCGCATCGTCTGTGTCGGTCAAGCCCCAATCGAGTTCTCCACTGCTTACCGCCATGGCAACCTGTTTGTTTCCGGCCAAAACGACAGAGTGAGTTATCCAACTGTCCGACCACCGAATCCAGTCCAGCGATCGATCGCTTTTGAGGTAATCGCTGCGGGCCTCCGAATCTGCTACTACGTTGTCCGAATGCGAAGCCATGACGGCCATGTGTGTGGCTGTTGTTCCGTAAATCGGATAGGCCAGGCCGCAACGCTGGTGCCACTTCTTGTCGGCTAGTTCAAGAACGCTTTTGGGCCAGTTGGCAGGATCGGGCAATTTGTCTTTGTTGACGAGAAGTACGCGGGCCCGGGCGGCGAACGCGATCCATGTCCCGTCTTTGGCTTTCAATCCCTTTGGCCATGTGTCTGGTACTTTCCAACGACGGCTTGCAAGCAGCCCTTGTTTTTGCAATCGAATCGTGTGGATGATTTCATTGTTCCAGAAAACGTCGCAGCGAGGCCGCTCCTTTTCCCTTTCGATGCGAGTGACCAGTCCCAGTGTCTTTGATGCCTCCACGTCAAACTGGCGAGCGATTTCAGTCCCAGAGTTGGTTCGCTCGAACGCATCGAGAATCGGGGCAACAAACTCGCGATCGGAGGCAGAGTAGAGTACAACATTTTTTTCACGCTGTGGTACGCAACCCAGACCCAAAACCGACATGCACGCGACGATCAATCGCTGCCAATTGGAGAATCTGCTTGAAAGAAGTGAGCGACCGTTACAACTGTTACAAAACATCAATTTGTCTGCGAATTGGAAGGGCAAGGCGGTAATTTCGGTCGAATTTCATAGCGAGCAAATCGCCGTCGACCTAGGTTAGGTGTGGGGTGTCGCTGCTTCATTCGCAACGCATCCCACATCTCCCTTCCCCCGTGGCGAGGTTAGCTCTCGTTGAGTCAATCTCGCCATTTTCGTTGGTTCGCAGGCAAAACGCAATTGTCGTCTTTCGCTCTGCGAAAGTGCGCTTCGTTAATGCACTTTTGCGGATCAAAAGGCGACAAGGTCCGGGCATCTGCTCGATTAAAACGAAATGGGGCGTCCGTGCCCAATGCAATGCACTATTTGCAAGCTTCTAACAAAGTGGCTCTCAAACAACGCTGCAGCTTGCATCAGTGCAAGACATTTCGTTTCAATTCGGCGATCCGTGGATGCGCCCAGCGGGAATGAAATAACGGTAATGGACGGTAGGAAGCTAAGCCGCTGCCAACTGGACGTGGCCAGTCTTTGCCATAACACCCTCGATGAATTCTTCAAAAATACGAATGTCGAGAGCGCTCGCAGCGGGCGATTCTGGATGGAATTGACATCCGACAACAAACCAATCGTCGCTGTTGCTTTCGATACCTTCGATCACTCCGTCCTGGCAACGAGCGGTGACTCGGAAGCAGTCCGCCAATCGGTCGATAGCCATATGATGTCGACTATTGACTCGGATCTCCCCTTCACCGTAGACACGTCCCAAAATGGAATTGGACTCGACGACCAAGGAGTGCCGATGATTCGGGTCATGCGGATCCTTGTGTGGGATAGCCGACGGCATATCGATAGGAAGATGATAGAAAAGATTACCACCTTGAATGACATTGATGAGTTGAAGTCCAACTCCAACAGCCATCAAACTCAACTGGCGATTAGCGATCTCTTGAGCCAATCTACGATCGAACTCTTCGCGGCGGGCTTCCATAGGGCGAACCGAACTATGTAACATGTATCCATCGTTACGAGGATCCAAGTCGCCTCCACCCACCAAAAAGAAGCCATCGAGTCGATCCAGCAATTGTTCTAGACTGGATTGATCTGTCGTGGGTGGTACCAGAACTGGTATTCCACCCGCGTTGGCAATTGAGTCAAAGTAGCCTGCTGCTAGATAGCAATATGCAGGTGTACCTTGGTTTGTGGCACGAAAATCGCAATTCAAACCAATGAGCGGCCGTTGGTTCATTCGATAGGATCCTCCTAAATGAAAAGTGACGTGTCGCAAGTGTTTGAGTGGATCGGAGGATTGACCGTGCAAGCCGAGATGGTTTGCAAATCAGCCCGCGTGCGACAAGTAGATGGAGTAAGCGGTGCCGACTCGGATTCGCATGCGATTTAGATTGTTTGGTCCAGGATTCCATCCTGTGCTTTTACCATTCTAAATCGGAAAAGGAACTTGATGCACTGGGAAGTGATCAAAGGCCATTAACGAATCATTCGTTTGCTGTCTCGCTTGGAAACTCAACCCCTCGTTGCTCGAATCCGATCCCTCATTCTCGCGGACCAGTGACGGGTACTAGTCGCGAGCAGATAGGCAGGAAAGTAGTCGGAACCATTATGAAATGCAAACGTGTTACTACATTTAGTATGTGAGGCAAATGCTAGCACGAAGTTGTGTGCAAGCATTCCATATAGCCGAGCGAGGCTCTTCGCTGGTTTTGATACCTGAGCGAGTGCCTCGCTCAGCCACAACACCAACGTGTGGCACGCCCAAAGCGTAGCGTAGGCGTGGGAAATCACCTTTTCGTATCCGCTCACACTTGCCACATTGGCAGGTTGGCGACGATTCGACGTAAGTCCTATTTGCCATTCGTCTTAGGGCGAATTAACCGAACATTTTGATTGCTACTTGCTCAATGGACGCACATGGTTCAAACTAGTTCCCAAAGGTGGCCGAATTCCGAGGCCCCGATCGTCGATTGGACCTACCAAGACATATTCATGAACACAGTCACCTTTCCTCAGCCAATTCAGCTTTTGCCTGCGAAAACGATCGAAGGCAAGAAACCAACGCGGGAACAGGTCCCAAAAGGTGCCTCGCTTTGCGAATATTGCACCGCTAAATGTTGTCGCTATTTCGCTTTGCCAATCGATGCCCCGACCTCCGAGCAAGATCTGGACTTCATCCGTTGGTATTTGCTACACGACCGGGCAACGGTGTTTATTGAGGACGGCACTTGGTATTTGCTGGTTCACACCGATTGCAAACACCTGCAATCGGACCATCGTTGCGGGATCTACTACACTCGCCCACAGATTTGTCGCGATTACGCTACGGCAAACTGCGAATTTGACGAGGATGCTGTTTACGAAATGTACTTCGAGACCTCCGAACAAGTGGCTGAGTACATGGAAGCTCGTTTTCATTCGTCCGACGCTTCGACACTTCGAAGCCCCGAACCTTCGTTGTTGCCGATTCTCTAGTGTCAGAGCCACGATCGCGGAGCGGTCGGCCAAAATCCTCGTTGAAAACAGCTTATTCGATGGCTTTGATTGAACCTAGAACACTAAAGGGCTTCCGCGACTTTCTGCCCGCGGCCATGATTCCTCGCGAAAAGCTGATGGAAATCGCGAGAGGGGTGTACCGCCGCTATGGCTTTGTCCCCATCGACACGCCAGCCCTCGAACTCCTGGAAGTGCTGACGGGTAAGGGATCGGAAGAAACCGATCGACAGATGTACCACTTCGTCGATGCAGGCGGACGGGCCGTTGGCATGCGGTTTGATTTAACGATTCCGCTTGCTCGATTCGCGGCCCAGCACATCCACGAATTGGGAACTCCGTTCAAGCGGTACCACATCGGTTCGGTATGGCGAGGCGAAACCCCTCAAGCTGGCCGATTCCGAGAATTCGTGCAATGCGATTTTGATACGATTGGCACCACCGGCGTTGTTTCGGATATTGAGACCGCGCTGGTCATCCATGAATTGATGCAGAGCGTGGGGGTTCATCGCTTTAAGATTCGAATCAACAATCGGCAAGTGCTGTCTGGCTTGCTTGAGCAGTTGGATTTGCAAGCTTGCAGCACGGTCGTCCTACGCGCTCTCGACAAGATTGAGAAAGTCGGGGCAGAACCAGTCACCAAAGAGTTGAACGCGGCTGGCTTGAGCACCGCTCAAGTGGATCAGGTCTTGGGCTTGGCCGCGATCCAAGGCTCGACCGACGAAGTGCTTTCGAAACTGAATTCACTGCTCAAAGGATCTGAGATCGGACAGCAGGGGGTCGAAAGGTTGCGAACGATTTGTGGCGCGATGAAAGCGGCTGGGGTCAAAGATGAGTTTTATCAACTGGATGTTTCGATTGCGCGCGGGTTGGATTACTACACCGGCGTTGTGTTCGAAACGGTTTTAGGGGATTTACCAAGTATCGGCAGTGTCTGCAGCGGAGGTCGGTACGACAATTTAGCCGAACTCTACACCAAACAGCATCTTCCTGGCATTGGTGCTTCACTCGGACTCGATCGATTGCTTGCGGCATTGGAACAACTGGGACTGATTCCCAAGACCATTTCGTCCGCCGACGTTTTCATAGCGCTATTCGACGCGGATCGCATCAACGACTATTTTCAATTGGCCTCGATTGTTCGCAACGCAGGCTGGTCGGCGGAAGTTTATCCTGAGGCCAAGAAACTTGGCCCGCAGTTGAAGTACGCAGACCAACGTGGATTTCGAATTGCATTGGTGGCTGGCTCTCAAGAACTCGACGCGGGAGAAGTTCAAATCAAGAACCTAGCAACCAAGGTCAGCACGACGGTTGCTTGGCGCGATACTCCTGAAGCGTTTGTCGCTTCGCTGGCCAAAATGATGCAACTTCCCGATTTGCTGGCCTAACTGGCTGTTCGCCTTTACGAAGCGCACGGGTTTCTCACCGAAGGCGTCAAGGTTGATGCGAGAAAGCGTGACGGAAGGGTTGACGACATTCTGCTTTTTGCAGCGTTCAAAAATGCCTAGCAAAGTTCGTCGAGCAGAACATTGGATTCTACAGAGCCGACAAAAGTCTTCGCAAATAATATGCTAGCTTTGCAACATTTTCATGCGATAGGTGCCAGGCACCTAATGATCGAAAGAACTCGATTTGCTTCACAAAATTGGTGATTTGCAACCCAAACAATCTAATGCTTGCGCGTTTCAAGTGCAATCGGTTCGACAACCGCCACGCAGCAATCAGCGGAGAGCCATTGCTGCCAAATCTGTGGTAGCTGGCAAATGTCGGCCCGCTGGAATGAACCCAGAATGAACCCAGAATGAACCCAGACTGAACCCAACGGAGGCGAATTCATGACGACATGAAATTCTCACCCGTTCAGTTACCGTCTCCGTCTTCGATCGGTTTAACCTCTGCGAATGCCGTGAACTTCACGAGTAGGCAAATTCACGCCTTGACTTAGAATAGGTGACTGGCCCCCTACGCTGTTTGGCCCCCTACGCTGTTTCTGTCCGCTCCCGCCGGTGAATCGAAAAATATGCGAACCCCCAATCCCTGCTTTATGTTCATCACACTAATCCTACTCGGTGGATGGGTACAACAGACTTCAACGCATGCTCAAGAGAGCCCGAAGGTAAATGTACCTCCCAATGATAAAATCGCTCAACTGCAGGCTACCGCCACGGTAGACAAGATCGCAACTTGGGGCCATTGGGGAAACCGCCAAAGCAGTTACAGCGCATGGACAAACCACTCCAACCGACTCATCCCCGTTTATGTCTTTGGCGACTCCTTCGCTCCGTACATGAACGAGGGGAGCGCCTATCGCGATGCCGCAAGACTGGAGGCGCTCTATCACAGAATGCCGACCAATACACTGAGAGCCGACACTCCTTATGCCGATCAAACGGACGTTTATCGGCTGCAGCTCAGCGCGACAGAGGAACGCGGCAAGAAGTATGTCTTCTTGGTTGTCTTTGATGGTATGGATTATCAAACCACGCAAGCAGCAGCCATCTACAAGTCTGGCAAAGTCGGATACACCGAAGGCCGGGGCACTGGCTTGTTATTTCAAGACTACAACCAATGCAAAACGGACTTTGGTTTTGTCGTTACTGCACCTTTTGGTGATGAAGTAGAAACCGACGTCGACGCTCAATTGAATACGAAGCCAATAATCAAATTTGGTGGCTTTGACTCGCGGTTGGCTGGTTCCTTCCCTTGGCAGACTGAAATCGATGCTCAATACCCGATAGGCCGATCCAAGATTTCGAATCATGCCTACACGGACTCATCCTCGTCGGCAACGTCATTCACCGCGGGAATCAAAACGATCAATGGTGCTTTGAACTTAGACCATGAGCTTAAGAGAGTGGAAACGATCGCACAACGGTTGCAGCGCACCAAAGGGTTTTCTGTCGGAGCGATTACGAGCGTTCCTATTTCTCATGCGACCCCAGCGGCGGCATACGCTCACAACGTCAGCCGAGATGACTATCAGGATTTAACACGCGACATGCTCGGACTGCCAAGCGTATCCCGCAAGTCGGCCCCACTCCCCGGACTCGACGTCCTATTAGGTGGTGGTTATGGCGAAGTAACCAAAGACGGTGTCGGCCAAGGCCAAAACTTTATCGCCGGAAACAGGTACCTTACCGACGAAGACTTGAAACGGGTGGATGCAAGCACCGGTAGCCCCACGGCCAAGTACGTGGTCGCTCAGCGAACCAGTGGAGTCAACGGGGCAAAACTATTGGCCGACAAAGCGTCCCAAGCCGTAGCGGAAAAGAAGCGGTTGCTAGGGTTCTTTGGTGTCAAAAAAGGGCACTTGCCGTTCCAGACCGCCAATGGTGACTACAAGCCGGTCCTGGATGTGAAAGACGCGGAAGTTTATTCGGAGGCAGACATCGACGAGAATCCGACCCTTGCACAAATGACCGAAGCCGCCATAAAAGTATTGGAGGAGGACCCGGATGGGTTCTGGTTGATGGTGGAGTCGGGCGACGTCGACTGGGCGAACCATGCAAACAATATCGACAATTCCATCGGGGCCGTGTTGAGTGGCGACGCGGCCTTGGAAAAGATTTTTCATTGGATTGAGGCTCGCAAGGCATGGGAGCAATCGCTGGTCATCGTGACGTCCGATCACGGGCATTTTCTTCATCTGCTTCAACCCGAAGTTTTCACAGGCAAATGATGGTGGCACAACGGACTCCGGCGTGCTATCTCGGTAGGGACTACCGAGCCTCAATACCAATCGCGACTTCCCAATCCTAGAAGAAAGGCGTTTCATGGCTTCACCCCTGAATTGGAACTCTCGCCAGCTTACCCACGGTTGGCAACGCGGAGTCAATGCGTTTTTTTGGGGGCTTGGATTTACGGAAGCCGACTTTGACAAGCCCCACATTGGGATCGGTACACCGTTGCTCGAAGGTAACTTGTGCAATGTACACAGCTACCGATTGGCGCAGCACATCCAAGCGGGTTGTGTCGAAGCTGGATTGATTGGTTTTCCCTTCGGAGTCTCTCCTGTCAGCGATAACCTCGTCCAAGGCGGCCCCGACGGAGGCGCATCGTTGGTTTCTCGAAACCATATTGCCAATGGAGCGGAGATGGTCTGCGAAGCCCATCGCTACGATGCCTTGGTTGGCTTGCATCATTGTGACAAGAATGGACCGGGGTTTGCCATGGCTCTCGCAAGGACGAACTTCCCCGGGCTGATTGTCAACGGCGGTTCGATCATGCCAGGTTGTCATCAAGGGAAACCGACCACCATCTTCGACGTCTACGATGCACAAGCCCGCGTACGGGCTGGGCAAATGCAAGACGCGAATGCGGAAGCCATTCTTCGCACGGCTTGTCCAGGCCCAGGTGGTTGCGGGATTGCAGCCTCGTTCAACACATGGGGAATCGCCATGGAAGCCATCGGCTTGAGCCTTCCGAATACTTCTTCCATGCCCGCTATCGATGAAGGAAAGAATCTGGAGTGCCAACGCGTTGGGAGATCGGTTCGTCAGTTGCTGGAACGGAATCTGCGTCCGCGAGATATCCTAACGCGTCAAGCGTTTTGCAATGCCATGTCCGCCATCGCTGCTATTGGCGGCTCGACCAACGGTGTGCTTCATCTGTTGGCTTTGGCACGTGAAGCACACATCGAGTTCGGACTGCGTGACATCCAAGCCATTTGCCGTAGAACACCGGTCTACTGCAATTTCGCACCGCGTGGAACTGGCACCATGGTCGACTTGCATCGACTAGGTGGAACGAGCATGTTGCTTCGTCACCTATTGAACGCCGGGCTTCTTGACGGCAAGTGCATGACGGTCACAGGCGAGGATTTGGAATCCAATTTGCAAACAGCTCCGGAAGTTCCTGCCGTCAATGCATTGATCGCTCCACTTGGTACGCCATGGAAAGAGTACGCGGACATTCAGGTTTGCTTTGGGAACATCGCACCTCAAGGCATTGTCTTCAAAATCTCGATCCTCGATTCGCCCCGTTTTCACGGGACAGCGATTTGCTTTGAATCCGGAAGGGCAGTTTCGGATGCAGCCGTAGAAAATCGGATTCGGCCGGGCCATGTGGTTGTACTGAGGGGACTTGGCCCCGTGGCTGCTGGCATGCCGGAAGTCCATGTCGCTACGGCGGCACTATCGATGCCGGAACTTAAAGGGAAAGTGGCTCTCATTTCAGACACGCGAGTTTCGGGCGTATCGAGTGGCGCGATTGGCGTTCACTGTTCGCCGGAAGCAGCGATGGGCGGTCCTATCGGAATGATCCAAGATGGTGACTCGATCGCTTTCGATTTGGAAAGGGGAACAGTCCATGCGGACGTCGACTTTACCAAACGATTACCGAGGACGGATAGGGTTAACCATCTGCGAGGCTATTTGGCTGACTTTGCGGCCGTCACTACGCAAGCCGACCAAGGTTGCGTTAGCAAATGGCTGATCTGCGAATAGAATATTTTCCAAATTGTTTTATTGGGAGCTTTGAAGTTCACGTTCCTCACTGAGAAACAAGTATTGAATTCGCTTCGCTTGCAGTTTTCGTATCAACGCGTCCATGTTGTACTCACAATCCAGCGAACTTCCCTAATTGCAGCATTTCATTGAGCATCTCAGCCAAGTACGGACACTTCGACACAGCGACGATCGGTTCATCGAAGTTGACGGTCTCTGGTTGGTTGGTTTTGGCCGGTAGAATTCTTCGAACTTCCGTTGGGAGGATACTAGGCTGAGCAAGCAGCCATGCTTCGAATTCATGGACCGCAAAGAACATATGGAACCGATCTCGATTGACATCATTTTCAATTCGTTGCGTTGCCCACGCACGGCGTTCTTCTACGGTAACACAATGTTCAGGATAAAACGTTGGTCCGTACAAATCGATTAATCCGATCACAGAGACGATATCTTCGTTCTTTGGTCCGTCGATAAACGCCTGAGCTCGATCGACTACCTTTTGCAATAGTTGTGAATATCCACGGAATCGAACGACTTGAATTCCCACTCGGGTCGTTAGTTGTGGGTCCAGCCAGCGTTTCAGGAACTCAGCGACCGTTTGCTTTTCCGTGTTTCCTTCGACCAATAAAACGAACTTCATTGCATCGATTCCAATTGTTTGGAGCGGAAAAGCTCACCAAGAGAGTACTTACCCAGCCAATAACCCAGATCATCTCCTGATACGACTCGTAGCGTTGTTTCGCCATTAACCCACTCGGCAACAGTCGTGGTTGGTGGCTCAGTACCAAAAGCGTCCAGAAACTCAGGGGAATGCGTGGTTAGTATTACTTGGGACCGGTTGGCCGCGTCACGAGCGTATTCCGCAACGATCGGTAACATTGACGGATGCAAGCCTGTCTCTGGTTCGTCAATAGCAATGAGCGATGGCTGCTTAGGATTGGCAAGAACAGCTAACAGAAACAAGAACCTTAGCGTCCCATCGGAAAGGTCTGCGGCAGATTGTTCCCGCTTCAGGCTCTTCCAACGTACCCGTAATTGGACGCGTTGGTCGGCGGCTGGCGGAAAAACCAGCTCCTCGAAATCGTCGCTGAAGGCTGCCCGCATAGCCGTGTTGACTTCGGACTTAAACTCACGATCGCTCGTGTAGAGCGTATGTAGGACGGAAATCAAGTTCTGGCCATCGGATTCAACACGTGTCTCATTTCGCGTTAGCGCAGCCTGACGTATCTCAGCTTCCCGGTTGGTGTGAAAATCTTCGTATACGGTCCAAGCTGATAATTCTCGGTGAAATTCGCTAATGTAGTGATTCGCGGACAACGGTCCGGCAGCGACTGACAAAAGTGTTTCTTCTTCGGACAACGCTTCTTCATTGGCTCGAAGTCCTCTTTCCTCTGGATCAAAAACAACGGCACTATTGGGAGTACGTTCCAAAAGTTTGAATGGTTGTGGGCGACTTCCACTTTCCATTCCGTAGAAATTCCCAAGCAACTCATAATCCAATCGATACGCACTTGTCTTGCCAATGCGTCCCAGTTCCATTTGATACGTCAGGCTATCACGAATTTCGTCACGTGTTGGGTCGACGGGTGAGAACTTCGCCCGCAGTTCAATCTTGTCCTCAACGCCATCCCAAACCAGCCGGTCCATCCCGCCATCGCGTTGAATGCGCTTCCCTAAGCCACCTTTTGCAGCAGTAGCTAGCATTACGAGAGATCGTAGCAGGTTCGACTTGCCGCTTCCATTCGGGCCGATCACAACGTTAAGCCTGCCTGGCTCCCATGTGATATTGCGAAGCGAGCGAAAGCCCTTTACTTCCAGTTTCATGATTCTCATCGGTCTTACCTCTCAAAAGCCTCGTTCGTTGTTTTATCACATCGGAATCCGATTATTCGCTTCTACAGAAAGACTCGAGTCGATTCCTCCACGAGTGCCCCCATCGACGTATTGCGGCCACTAAACTGCTCGATGTCACGTATTTGATGCGGCACGTAGATCGAATTAACTTTCTTGAATGGATGATCAGGCAATTTTCACCGGCGCTTTACTGAACTAGCGGGACTCTCGACCAACTGTAGAAACTCTACCTATGCGGGAAAGATGACTGAACCACTATGCTCAAAATGCGAAAGCATTGTCGCCTTTTGCTCCGCGAAAGTGCGTTGAATCGCACTTTCGCGGTGCGAAAGGCGACAATGATTAACCAATCGCAGCTAGCATGTTGGCCATGCTCTGGCTGAGGATGGTTTCGACGCCTGGTGAGTAGTCAAACACCTCGACACTGACCCAACCTGAATAGTCGATTTCTTTGAGTGACGCAAAGATGGGCTTTTGATCGACGTCCCCCATGCCTGGTCCGAGCCGGTTGGGGTCATTAGCATGGAAATGGATGAGCATATCCGCGTGATTGCGGATGATGGCGTCGATTGGCTCGCCTTCGCTGCTCATGGCTTTGACGTCGAGATGCAATTGAATATGCGGGCTGCCAATCATGTCGATCAGCTCTCTGGCTTGAAATGCATGATTTAGAAAATTTCCTTCTTGCGGTCCAAGCGGTTCAATGGCGATTTGAATGCCGTACTTCTCTAAGCTTGGAACAACCTTGGCCAACAGATCAGCAGCATTTTCCATGGCTTCTTCGTGGATCATCGTATCCGGAAAATTTCGCTGCAAAGGTGAACCGAGCACCATGAGCTTGCCACCAAGATCGCTGCACAACTGAGTGAGTGCGCAGAAGTACTCACTGGTCCTGGATCGAATGCTCAGGTCGTCCGTTGTTAGATGGTAGCCCGATGTCTTGGCCAGCAGCCAATGCAAACCGATGATTTCTAGCCCGTGCTCGATCGCACATTGACGGTACTCCGTTCGTTGCGATTCGGAGATTTCGTAAACGTTTTTACCCAGTGTAAATGGGGCGACCTCGATACCGGTATAGCCGTACTTGCGTGCCGCTTGGAATCCTCGTTCGATAGGCCAGTCGCCAAACGTCTCGTTGCAAATCGCAAATTTCATGGATGCTTCGTTTTTCAGGAGGTCATTTATTCATAGGAACCTGCGACTTCGCCACCCGCACGCGTCGCAAGCGCGCGGAAGACTTCCAAATCGATACTGTTCGAAAGGTACTTAGTTGCGCAGTCTCCGAAAATGAAGTGCGTACCGCCAGTATGATAGCTTGAAAAGTCATCGAAGTGGCCCTCGGAGCTGTTCGGAACATGGTCTGTAGTCCCAAGGAATCTGGCCGCAGCACCTGCGGCACTCGAAATGTAACCGTGCCATAGCGAACCACCCAGCTTGCTGCCCCGTTCGCCGAAGATGAAGGTATTGCTAACGCCGTCCGTCATGTCCCTCATTCGGATGAACGAGTTTCCGAAAAAAACGCCATCGCCTTTGTATGGAGAATCATCGATTTCCAAAGTCCCGAAAACACCCACGTAATTCGATTTAGCGATGCGAAAGAGTTTTGGCCCAACGTCGATGTTGTGGCCACCATCTTCGTCGACTCCCGTATCGGCTCCCAATTGAAAGATCGATTCGCCAGGATCCGAGGGGCAAATGAACGTTGGAACGACGGTTTGCAAATACGGCGTATTCAACGGAGCATCGATCGGAAAATTCGTATTCAAGAGGTTCGAAATATTCGATTGCTCAATGTAAGGAAGCAATGCCTGACTCATGCTCCAGCCTGGTTTGGTTGTTTGCCTCCAATCGACCCAGCCACTCGGAAAACGTCTAAAAGCCGACTCGTAATTGGTTACGCCCAGTCCCAATTGCCGGACATTGTTCGTGCATTGCGTCCGCCTCGCGGCCTCACGTGCCGCCTGAACCGCAGGCAAAAGCAAGCCAACCAGAACTCCAATAATGGCGATAACAACCAGGAGTTCCACGAGCGTAAAACCCTTGAAAGATCGGAATGAAGGTCGCTTAGGGATAGTTTTCATGTTCTGTGCCGGAAGATAAAGTAAAGGAACCGATATTCGAATCGCATCGCAAACATCCCTCAGAGGCAAATGCAATTGAATTGCGATTAGGAATAGTATCGGATACGATCCGGAATTGTCAACGGTTCAGCATTTGATTTTGGAGTGCTCCGATTCATCGGAACTTTCAGATCATCCTGCGTCTGGAACGGCCGTAAGGCGAGCGGTTGATAGGCTTTTCTTGGGAGGTCGAGGCTTCTGCCGAGCCAACGCCAAGCTCGGCAGGAGCCTCGCTCTCCCACTTGAAGACTTGGCAAGTAGATTTCAATCTTTCGCTCGCCTAAACGAATGATTGTCAATTTTGCGAGCGCCAGCGTCGGAACTCAATCAACAGCCGTGAAATCTTAAAGCTGGGATGAATCCCAGCACTCCAAATGGCAAAAAAAAAAGAGCCCGCTGCCGCCTCCCATGTTGGGAAGCGGAAGCGGGCCCTTTTGACCGTGAAAGATGGGCCGAACCTAGTGCGAATAGGTCTGTCGGTTTTCGTCCGAGTTGTCTCGGTCATTCGACGCCACTAAGATCACGGTACCTCCTTGTTTAGGGAGCGCCGGTGCTGAACATACTCCGCCAGCACTGCTCAACCGTGGTTCCACCGCGGCTGTCGAGTTGATCGTCTCTCGATGACTAAACTAAAAGCACATTACGTGCCAAACGGATTTTTCTTCGATTGATAATCCGAAAAACCTTTGCAACTTTGGGTTTCAATAGGAAATTCGCGTTGACGTGTCGGGCAACAAAAATTGGATTGTAAAAATTTCAAAATGCCAGCAAACGTTTTTACAATGGGCAGGTCAAAGAACGAGACCTTTGGTTTCGGCAACTGCAGCCGCTTCGGTGCTCTTCACAGAGTCAAAAAGAGCTGCGATATCTTGCATCGAGGCCGGATCGCTGAGTTGCTCGCCGGTTGGCAAAAGCGACGAATTACTACTGATTGCAGCATTTTTTGGTGTACGGGCAGTTGCGTTCTGAAAGAGCAGGGCAATTTCATCCGCATTTGCAATGTCGCCGAGCGTATCCTCGGTAGGCAGTGAGGCCTTGAGCGTCGTTGGTACGACGACTGCCATAGAAACGGATTCCAACGGCTTGATCGCTGAATTCACCGTGGAGAAAAGAGAAGCAATATCATCGGCGGTTGCGACTTCGTTCGAATCGACTTCATGTGTGATCGAGGTCACTTCGATTTCTACGGAGGTGGGGGGTGCCGCAACCGATATTTCAACATCAGGTAAGTTGTGCGTCGTATTCGTGTCGATTTGCACGAGCAGTGCTGCATTATCGTTAGCGTCGGCAACCGGCTCATCGGTCCACACACCAGCCACACGCGAAATGATTCTTCGACCGCTTTTGTCCGACTCAATGGACCCTTCCTCCAATGCATCCATCGTTGAAACGAGATCCGAGTCACCTTCAAGGCTTACGATGCTGATGTTGCATGGTAGCGCGACCGATTCGCCCGCAACCTTGAAAAACGCGAAGTCAGAGATTGTTTGAAGGACAAGCGCCATTGACTGATAGCAAGTCGTTCGTTGGGATGCAAAGCGCAAGACCACAAATCGATCCGGAAGGTATCTTGCAACAAATGCCTGACCTGACGAAGAAACGGCAAGGTGCGTGGCAACGCACTTTAACGCTTGCTCGGTGACCATAGCGCCGTGCGTACTCACCAGTTCCGAATACTTGCTCAGTGTTACCATCGCCATGCAGGACTCGCTGCGATATTTCGGCTCAACCGATAGCCATGCATTGAGAACGGCGTCGAAGCCGTGACGATTTAGAAGACGGGTGAGTCGATCTTGCCAAGGCAGAGGCAGGCCTGGGCAATTAGGGTCGTCTTCGATTTCTCGAGGAACGAAAAGTTCTGGAGCAGCCGAAACGGCTGACGCGTTGCTATGATTTTCCTGCCACTGTTGCAGGTAAAGCCCTCGATGGACGCAGCTCTGCAAATAGTGGACTTTAGCGAGCTCCCAACTCAAGGTTGTTCCGGTCTCCAACGCTTGAACCGGTTCCGCTTTTTTCTTTGGCCAAGCGAATGTCAACAACAGCAATACAACTGTCGCTTCCGCAGCTAGGCTGAGATATTCAACAGAGAGCATTTGCATGAAGGGGCCAAACGGTGCCTGTTCGAGCGGAAACGCAAAACGATCCGGCAATAGTACCTTCTGTGAATTGCTTTGTAGAACTTCACTATCAACGCGAGCGCAAAAATGGAAGGCTAGCAATTGACTGTGGCGATTGTATAGATTTTGACGAATTGAGATACCTGGGTACTTGACAGTCCATCCCCAACGGTCTTAAGTTAAATTGAGTGAACTGATTGACAATGAGGAACTTCCATTGCTGGCAAACACGAAAAGACATCAGGATATGCAAATGGCGGTTTAGCGACCGAGGGTTTTTCGCAGCTAACGAGTCGGTTTCTTTATCCAACGATAAAGAGTATGCTTGTCCGCTACGCAACCAGACCAGGGAGTGGTTCAATGATTGATTCTGGATTTCAAGACGTTTTGGGACATGCCAAGAAGATGCTCAATGAGAGCCCGTTTCATGCCCTGCGTGAGTTGCAAGTTGAGCAACTTGGGGATCAGGTGTTATTGCTTGGTGAAGTCGAGAGTTTTTTTCTAAAGCAACTCGCCCAGGAAACGGTACGTACCGCCACACGCGGGATCGAGATGGTCAATAACGTGGCTGTCTGCCAAGGCCCTTAAGTATCGTTCGGAAAAAAAGTGGCATAGGCTTCCAGCCTGTGGTCTTCCAATCACGGGCTAGTGCTGTGTTAGGCGAGCGGCAGAGTGGAGTATCCCAACCCGAAGCGTAAGCGAGGGACAATTTCGCAGGTCCCTCACTTACGTATCGGGTTATGATTGGTAGCTTTCACATCGCCGCTCGCCTTACAACTAAGAATTAGGGTCGGCCGTAGTGGATCTTGTTAAAGATCCGACTCGATCATAATATTTTAATTCAACAAGTCCATCAATGATCCCTAAAAAATCATGTGCTGTTAAATATGTAATGTCCTTAGGTAAATTTGAACCTAGGCGTTTATTGATTTTATATCTCCAATTGAAAAACAACCAGATCTTTGATTAAAAAAAAGTTTTTTTATTGCAAAGGCTT
>JANPNA010000405.1:0-3473 GCA_031427235.1 Pirellula sp. | reverse complement strand
TGCCATGCAGAGAGCTGACATTTATTGGCGCAGCGTTGGTGCAGGTAATGCTGGCACCGGTTGGATTTGCGTGGTAGCCTCGCCATGTCCAAACAAGCGTGTCCGCGAGAGTTTGCTGGAAAACTTTTTGATCACAATGCGTGGTTGCCTTTGGCGCGTCATCGTCTTGCTGATCGACAGAGGTACCAGGCTTTTCTGAGTAGTTTTCATCGGGAAATGCCGGAGTGATTCCTATGAGTGCAAAAGTTAACAGAGGGACTAGGCAGATAGGGAAGACTTTGATTTTCAAAAACATAAGGGTAAGTCAATCGATGAAAGAAAGGGAGGGAGGCGGAGCGGATCTTAGTATAACGTAGCGGATGCTCGTGCAATCACGGCGGATTATTGGGTTAATAAAGTGGCGTAAGCTTCCAGCTTGCGATTTCCCAATATCGATTCGATGGCAGGCAAGATGCCTACGCCACTATTTAATCTGGAGGAAGCCCTAGCGATTGTTTTCCATGCGCTGCAAACGAGCTTCGAGTTGTTGCAGACGAGCTTTGGTTTCGGACAACTCGGAATGAACACGTTCCAGTTCCCCTTGCAAACTGGCGACGTACTCGGGTGTAAGCATCTCCGGAGCGATGTTCGCGGAGGAGTGGCCGGAATTTTCCACATCCGAAGCTAGCGGAACGCTGGCGCTGTTCAACAGTCGACCTCGATAGAATGAGAACGATATGACTTGGCCTGGTTTCGAACGAAGGATCGTCTCGAAAACAGTTTCCGCGTTTTGGACGGTCGCACCCTCGATTTCCACAATGCAGTCACCCGGCTTGAGACCAGCGGAATGCGCTGGGGAGTTCGGAACCACTTCGGTTACCGATGCACCACGATACGCTGGAATGCCGAATTGACGCCGATACGCTTCCGACATATCGCTAACGTTGACGCCGAAATACGCTTGTCCCAATCGGCTACCTTCGGCTGGCCTGAGGCCCGGTTCCAATTCGAGTGCCGTGCCGGGACGCATCCCATGAATCTGTCCAGCAATGGCCCGATCCTGAAGGACGGCAACGAGGTTGGCGGTTTTTCCTCGGCGGTCGACCAAAAACCTGACCGGAGCGCCTGGAGCGAATCGCGACAACTGTTCTGCGAACGCGTCCGTGGTGGAGACTGCTTGTCCAGAAACGCCGATGACTTTGTCTCCGTTTCGAAATCCTGCCTTCCAAGCTGGCGAATCCGGCGTGACTTGAACCACGGTCAATCCAAAGCCGCCGCCGGGAATCGATTCTACTTCCAGCCCCAGGAATCCTCCACCCGGCACTGTTTGAGTAGTGGTATTGGCTGCAGCTCGCGGGAATGGCGAGGGAACGGGACGAGTGCCTTTGGAGGCCGAACTATCGGAAGGCGTAGGAACTGGCTTAGTCGATCTCTTGACGGACGGAGCTTTCAGTTCAGCTTTTGGCGCCGGTAATTCAAGCGGTTCGCTTTCCGTCGTCGGCTTCAATAAACCAGGGGTTGGCACCCCTTCTGGTTCGAGAAAGCTCGGAAGTTCGAACGGCACCGGTTTCGATTCTGTCACGGGGGGATTTGGCGAGGGAGGATTTGGCGAGGGAGGATTTGATGGGGGTGTCTGCTCTTTGCCCTTGGACTCCTGTTGTTTTTGAGACAACTTGGCCTCGAGCTGCTTCAAAAAATCTTGACCCAAAAGCGAAGGGGCACCCATCAAAAAGATGAAGGTTGCTAGGTGCACATGCCATTTATTGATTGTCATTATCATTGCCTAAAACTCAATCCATTCAATTCAAAATTACGGAACCTATTGATTGTTTCGATTCTGAATTCGTAGGGCAACAGCAATCCAATCGTTTTGCTCAAGATCGTGGGGGAGGATTGGAGGATTGGAGAATTGGAGAATTGGAGAATTGGAGGATTGGAGGATTGGAGGGGTGGAGGATTGGAGGATTGGAGGATTGGAGGGGTGGAGGGGTGGGATGAGGCTGGAGGCAGGGCAGGGCAGGGCCGATGAAAACACAAGCCCGACGCGTAAGCGAGGGGCCGGAATCATCCCTAGCTTGCGCGTCGGGCTTGTTTTGACGCCGTTAGTTCAACTATTGGCTGCGATTTCATCAGGGCAGGGCAGGGCAGGGCGTGGAACCACGGAGGCACGACGAACACAGGGTGAGTTTTCGCTATGCGATTGTGTTTCCTCTGCGTACCTCGTGCCTGCGTGGTTGGCACGGTCGTGTGTTGGATTCAGACTGGTCGCCAGGAGATCGACACTCGACTAGACTGCCGAAACTTCTTGATGTTTCTTTGCGTATTCGCTTTCGATCCATGCGTATGTCATGGCCATGCCGTCTCGCAGCACAATGGACGGTTCCCAGCCGAGGTATTTCTGGATGAGTGAATTGTCGCTGTTTCGACCATTCACACCTTTGGGCGCGTCCAAATTGTAATGTCGGTCCAGTTTCACCCCAGCAATTTGCTCGACAATGTCCGCCAGTCCGTTGATCGTGACTAACTCCGAAGAGCCGAGATTGATCGGTTCGAGGATGTCGCTGTGCATGATACGATCGATACCGTACACGCAATCGTCGATATACATGAAACTGCGTGTTTGCATGCCGTCGCCCCAAATCTCAATTGAATGGTTGTTTGTCGCTTTGGCATGAATGACCTTTCGGCACATGGCCGCCGGAGCCTTTTCACGTCCGCCGTCCCAAGTGCCAAGGATCCCGTAGACGTTGTGAAATCGAGCGACTCGAGTCGCCAGTCCGAAATCTTCCCTAAAGTGCCGGCACATTCGTTCAGAAAACAACTTCTCCCAACCGTAACCATCCTCTGGCATAGCCGGATAAGCATCTTCCTCTCGAAGCGGTGTCACCAAAGGATTGCGTTGTTTGTCACCGTTATACACACAAGCCGAACTGGCATAAAAGAATCGCTTGACTCCTGCCGCCACGGACGCTTGAAGCATGTGGGTATTGATCAATACCGACAGCATGCAGAGTGCTTTGTTGTTCTCGATAAAGCCCATACCACCCATGTCGGCAGCTAAGTTATAGACCTCGTAAGCCCCCTTGCATGCATCCAAGCAAGCCTGCTTCCCTTCCAGATCAGCCACCACGTTTTCGACATCATCAAAGACTTGGTACCACGCGTTCATCGGTTTGACATCCATGCAGCGAATGCGCGTCGCTCCCTGTTTTCGAAAATACTCAACAAGATGCCCACCTATAAATCCACCACCGCCGGCAACTACGATGAGGTTGTTCTTGTTGTCCATTGTCATTAAACCAGACGATAGAGAAATTTTGAAAAATAGAACCAAGTGAAAACTGCAATTTTAAGACACTTCTCGCTTATCACCACCAAAATTCTACAAACGCTTGCTTTCTGGTAGCGAAAGCCGTCAAGGCTTTCGAAGCACTCGCACCAGCCGCAAACCCAACAAAACGCTTGACGCGTTCCGCTACCGGTAGTCGAAAATG
>JANPNA010000404.1:0-15331 GCA_031427235.1 Pirellula sp. | reverse complement strand
TACCAACGGCTTACGGAAGTGTCGACAAGCCTAGAACGGGATAATGTCATGGCTAATGCTCCAAGGATGGGGAATTAAAACAACCCACAAAGTTTAACAAATCTGTTCCGCCTGACAATTGCTGTGCCTGTCCTTTCTTTTTTTCCTGTCCTTTCTTTTCCATTTTCCATAGGTCCAAATTACGCAGCGAACAACCGGGGGTGCAGGGGGCTATGTCAACGCGCGAGTTCGAAAATTTTCGACTGTACGACAGTGTTTGGTTCGATGTCCCTTGGGGCGTTTCGGCTACAATCGGGTTTCAACCAATTCAATTTCTAATCTTCCGGTTCATTTACCTACATTATCGAAGAACGATTGTGCAATCCAACCTTAGAGCCGTTTGCTTCCTGATCATGATCGCATTTTCGCAATTGGCTTGTCAGGCCGACACTGGGCGAGTTTTCCAAGTTCGACTTAACGCCAATGTCGCTAAGGAAGCCATTGCCGGTCGAGTCATCGTTTTTTTGATTGCCGATCAATCGAAAGTCCCAAAACGTAGCTCGCCTGTGGATGGGCCATTCTGGGACGACCCTCAGCCTCTTTTCGCGACCGATGCCAAACTGACTGCCAACGCTTTTGTAACCCTCGATGATAAATCGGACTGCTTTCCTGTCCAGCCCAGTCAGCTTGCTCCCGGCAAATACCGAGCGCAGGCGAGATTGGACCAGTCGCGTGCCAATAGCAGTTGGCGTCGTGAAGCAGGCAATCTTTGGTCCGATGAAGTTGCGTTTGAGGTTGGGTCCTCGGGCAAGCCGCAAATCATTGAACTCACCCTGACTCATGTCGTTGCGCCGCAATCCGTAAAACAAGTAGATGGAGTGGAGTGGTTCGAGGTCCAATCCAAATTGCTGTCTCAGTTTCGTGGTCACGATGTCATGTTGCGAGCTGGAGTCGTGCTGCCGCAATCCATCGATCCTACCTTGAAGTACCCGGCTATTTACGAAATACCGGGCTTTGGTGACGACCACCGAAGTGCAGGTGGCAATCGACGTCGCGGAAACGAGAATAGCGATGCCGCAAAACTTGCCAAATCTTCGTTTCGAATCGTGTTAGACCCCGAGGGCCCCAACGGACATTCGCTCTTTGCAGACTCCGCTAGCAATGGCCCGTGTGGACAAGCCCTAACGCAGGAACTGATTCCCGCCCTCGAGGTCAAGTTTCCGCTGCTGCCTGTTTCAACAGCTCGCCTGTTACGAGGGCATTCATCGGGCGGTTGGTCGACACTATGGCTGGCAACTCGCTATCCAGAAGTGTTTGGGGCTGCGTGGTCTAGCGCACCCGATCCGGTTGATTTCCGTCGATTTCAAAAGGTCGACATCTACGGACAACCTAATTTTTATTGCGATGCCAAGGGGTCCGATTTGCCCAGTTTACGCAGAGGGGACGTTGTCGAAATGACCATTCGACAGGAGTCGCAAGGGGAAGATGTTTTGGGGCCCGATAACACTTCGGCTCAGCAATGGGATTCCTGGTTTGCGACGTTTGGCCCGAGGAATGCCAAAGGCAATCCTGCTGCCCTTTTTGATCCAGTGACAGGCAAGATCGATTTGACGGTTGCCGAATACTATCAGCGTTACGACATTGGCAATCTTTTGCGGAAAAATCCGACAGTGCTGGCTCCTCTATTTCGGAATAACATCCGCTTGGTTGTTGGTACAGAAGACAGTTTCTATCTCAATGAAGCGGTTGCATTGTTGGATGCAGAGCTAACCAAGCAGGGGCGTTTGGCTGCGGATCGCGGCTACGTGAAACTGATTCCAGGTGACCACGGTTCCATTTTCGCTAGCGAAAATATTCGAGCATTCCCGAGGGAAATGCTCGAACATTTGCGAAGTTCGGGACATCTAAAGTAAGACCAATGCGAAGCTGCTCAACTATGCCTCTTCAAGCCATTTCTTCACGGTTGCATTTCGACTACTGGAGACTTGAGGCCGATTGGACTCTTTTGCCGCGGTCTTCCATTCTTTTGCTTCGATTGCTTTCTTGAAACTTGGGAACTTGGTAACTAGGCCGTTGGTGCCTAGATTGAACGCCATATCGAGCAAGGCGAATTGCACCGTCATGGGGTACGTGTCGAAACTCGGGAACTTCAACTTGAGCTCGTTCTTGAAACTCGCGATACGACTATCCAGCAAAGTATTGATGGCGGTGTTCGGAAGATCAAGTTTGGTATCTTTTTTGTAGGAACTTGCAATCATTCCCTTATTGAGCTTGGATACGGTTTCGAAATCGGTTTTAATCGCATCTTTGGTAGCGGTTTGTTGGGTCTTTCGGTCGACAAAACTAAGCTTTTGGGCACTAGCCACATCAGGTAACATGTTGCCAACCCCAACCGTCACTTTCCCAACAGTATCTAAATACATGTGGGAAATCGAACCTTCACTGGCCTTGATTTCCCGCTTAAAGTCTTCCCATGTCGCCATCTCGTATCTCCCTTTTCAATGTTCTGTAGGTAACAGTCCGTACTAAACCTTGCGCACACTTCATTGTCGACTGAAGTGGCGAAAAGTTGCTAGTGCTTTGTGACAGCTTGATTTTAGGGTAGTGGATCTTGTTAGAGATCCGGCAGGATTCGGATCTTTAACAAGATCCACTACGGCCAACCCTAATTCTTAGTTGTAACAAAGCACTAGGGATAGCCTGAAATCAACCACATTCTATTTCTTGGTCGAAACGCAATACAGGTTTTTGTTGGAGCGAATGAAGATTTCGCCGTTGCTAATCGCAGGGGTCGCGCTGAACTCTTCAGCATCGGTGGTGACGCGATTGACTGCGAGTTGATTGAACTCCTTGCCCGCAGTGAATACGTAAGTCTCGCCGTTCCGAGCCGTGAAATACAACTTGCCGTCCGCAAGTATGGGTGACGCGTAGTCTGTTCCGCCGAACCCACCTCCACCGCCGCCACCGCGTCCTCCTCGTCCACCGCCACCACCAAAGCCGCCACCACCACCACCGGGAGGTCCGCCAGCACCGGGAGGTCCGCCAGTACCGGGGCGTCCGCCGCCACCGGGTCCAGCACCGCCTGGTCCTGCACCACCTCTTCCACCGGGGCCTTCACCCCCTGGTGCACCCGGTGCCCCTGGAGGCCTGCCGCCAAAACCACCAAAACCAAAACCGCCACCGCCGCCTCCACCGCCGAATCCGCCTGGCTCAGGTGCGACTTCGCCATTGAGTCCCTTCATCCGGCCTTGGAAAATTTTCTCCTGAGTCTTTGCGTCAATGCAAGTAAGCGTTCGACTCGCAACGTTGTACAGTCTTCCTTCATAGACAATCGGCGACGCAAAGCGACCGCTATCCCTTCCTTTCCAAACGGTTTTGGTTTCGGTGACATCCTCTTTGCCGCCTGCCTTAACGGCGACTGAACCACCTCCTCGTCCTTCGACTGCGTAGATCACTTCACCGTCAACAACAACGCTTGAGCTAAATTGATCGCCGTTATCGAGGTACATGCAATACCAACCAAACTTGCCGGTCTTCGGGTCCAACCCCCAGATTTCACCTGGAGCGCCGATCACCAATTCTGTCGAGGTACCAACCTTAGCAATGGCAGGCGTTCCCCACACGTTGCCTAACTTTTCGGAATCCAGTCGCCACAGTTCTTTGCCTGTGTTTTTGTCGAGGCCAATCAATGCCCGACCCTCTGCTCCGGCTGGAACGATCAGTACGTCCTCATACACGATGGGACTGGAGGAAGAACCCCATCGTCGGCCATCGGAACCAGTCCCGACACTCGTCTCCCATAATTGCTGGCCCTCGAAATCAAACGCAAGAACGCCACTCTTGCCAAAGAAAACGTAAACGTTTTTTCCGTCGGAGGTAGGTGTATGGGAAGCGTATCCGTGTTGTGGAACTCCCATGCCGCTAAACGGATCTTCGGGAACGGAACAAGGCAAAGACTTCAGCCAGAGAGTCTTGCCCGTCAAACTATCGACACAAACCAAATGTCGCACTAGATTCGTAATATCGCCCGGTTCTTCCTGATTGAGTCCATAGCCCGAGTAGCAAGTGACAAAAACTCGGTTTCCCACCACAATCGGACAGGAAACACCAGCACCTGGCAACGGAATCTTCCACTTCAGGTTTTCCTTTTCACTCCAATTGGTCGGCGTCGGCGCCTTCTCCTCCGAGATGCCTGAGCCATTCGGCCCTCGAAATCGACTCCAGTCACCGAACGCAGAGCCTTCGAAACTGAATTGAGCCGCTGTGCAAATCAAACCCAAGGCCGCTAACCGCGACCATCGTGAACGAACCATTAAAGTCACCTAACCTTCAGCATGGAACCTCGAAATCGTACCGATTTACCGGCAAAGTTTGCACGACTGCTAACCCCTGAACCGGACCGTGGTTCCGTTGCAATTCTGAAGTTGTCCATATTGTCGCCTATTGCTCCGCAAAAGTGCGTTAACGAAGCGCACTTTCGCGGAGCGAAAGGCGACAATAAAAATCACAACGCAATTCGCTATTGCGAACCCGATACTTTCCGCCAGCCAAATGCATGCAAATTGCGAGCGTCCACATAGCGAGCGTCGGAGTTCGCCGCATTGAGCAGGACCACAATCAATTCACGCCCGTCCCGCTGACTGCACGAAACCAAACAAGCACCGGCAGCGTCTGTCGTTCCGGTTTTGAGCCCTGCATATCCATCAATACTCAACAATCGGTTTGTGTTTTCCCATTTCAGATTGCGTTGGTATCCGCCGATGCCCGTAACCTCGCAACCGTGCTGTCGGCAAGTCACATAGTCTCGAAAACGAGGCACCTCCAAAGCCGCCTTAGCTAATCGAGCCAAGTCCGATGCTGTCGATAAGTGAGCTCGATCCGTCAGCCCATGCGGGTTCACATAGTTGGTTTGCAGCATGTTCAACTCGCGGGCCGTAATGTTCATTTGCTCGATAAAACGATCGAAGGACTGTTTGTCATCCAGATTCGCTTCCGCCTTTGCAAATTTGCGGCCAAAATGCTCCGCCAACGCCACCGATGCGTCATTGCCAGACGGTAACATCAGACCATACATCAACTCGCCAACGGTAAGTCTCTCGCCAGCACGAACACCTGCAGCAGAACCAACGGTATCATCTGCACGCTTCGAAAACGTCAACCTTTCATCTAGCACTTCTGGCTGCTCTGCAGCCAATTTGAGCACTACATACGCAGTCATGATCTTGGTGGTGCTAGCGATGTGCATCGAAGCCTCCGATTTGTTCGACGCTATCGACTGGCCACCTGCTCGATCCATGATCGTCCAAGCGGTGCAAGTAACCTGGGGCGGACCAAACGGATCATCCGAAGGTTTCTTTTCAAGCCTTTCCGAGTTCACCACTTGCGGTGCAGGAAATGGTTGATCTTGCTCGATCAATGCCCCGAGCGATTTCCAAGTCGCTTCATCCACGACTCCCGTCGCTTCGATGTTCACTTGCTTTTGAAAGGCCTTGACGGCCGCCTCGGTTGCTGGCCCAAAGTCACCGTCGACAGAAAGGTTCCCTGGGGGTGACAGCCTCGCTTTGAGAGTCCGCTGCAACGATTCCACAAGATCGCCTGTCGCACCAATCCGCATTGCTAAGGCTGGCGAAGTGGCTGGCTCTTTGTCCGAAGTCTTTGGGGCGAGCAATTCGTAAGACGCTTTCGCGACGTCCGCGCAAAGTTTGTTGCCAGCGTTGTCGTCTGTCCAACGAATATCTTTGTTGTTGTCCGTCAAGACACACAGCGCGATCGTACATCCAGGTCCCATCAGCAAGCCCGCGTCGGTCCGAACTCGGGTGACCGATCCCGTCTTATGGGCCACTTTTACTTTGGCTGGCAAAAGCAAAGGGAATCGCGATTTGTCATCGCAATGTACCAAGTGGTCGAGCATGGCCTCGGTCGCTTCTGAGCTCGCCAGTTCCCCTCGCTTCAATTGGATTAACAGGTTGACCATGTCCAGGGCCGTGGTACTACCGAGCCCATACTTTTCGCTTCGTTCAAGCGCAATGGACAAGTCGCGACGAAACACTTTTGCGTTCAGTTGTGTTTCTGGGAATCCTAATTGCTTCATCGCATCGGTGGTCGCCGGCAGACCGATCGCATCGATCACCAAGTTCGTCGCAGTATTGTCGGAGTAAACAATCATCAAGCGAATTGCATCCCTCAATGAAATCGTCGTGCCAGGTGAGAAGTGGCTCGTCAGAATCCCCGAACCTTGGACCATGTCGTCTTTCTTTAATTCAATACGCTGGTCCAGTTTGACTTTGCCAGCAGCCACTTGGCGATAAGCCTCCACCATGACAGGCAGTTTGATCAGGCTGGCGGTTGGCATCACGACATCGCCACGCAACGACCAGTGTGTATCGCTTTCAAAGTGATACAGCGAGACACTGACATCCCCTTGGTAGCCTTTGAGAAGCGGCTGAATCGCATCCGCGATCGATTTCGCAGTTGGCGATTGGGCTTGAACAGTTGTCGCAACCGTGCCGATTGCCATGAGCAAAAGCAGGTAGCAATAGAGCCGTAACGATATTGAATGAACACGAAAACCAGATTTCATTAATTAGCTCCGATTAGGGATTCCGTCCGACCACGGAGGGTTCGGCGAGTTTGGCGTGACTGCGATAGCATTGCTCTGATGTAGATAGCGCCGCAACCTGGAATTGTTACGTCACGCACGAATGGTTTGTCATTCGGTCTATCTAGAGGGATGGTAAACATCCCCCGAGTAAAACTCGGGGGCATTTTACCGCCGCTTGCGTTCGCTTGCGTTCGCATCGTTCATCACGGCCTTGAACGATGCGATCAGAATGCGCCCAGCACGAGAATCAAACTTGGGCAATGTTGATGTAGGCATGCACGTGTGGGGCACCGCGGAAGTGCACGACAGTGCTCGGTCCTTCAATCCGCCAAATGTCCCATACGTTGTCCTTACCAAGATCTTCCTGTTGGTAGAAAGCAAACCGCAATTGGTCGATGCCACCGGCAGCCTCGATCAATTTCATGGCTTCGTCGCCATCTTCTTTTCGATACGGTGCCAACAATGTAGTTAGACAATCCTTGACGAGCCCTTTCTGTACTTTGCTCATGGCGGATACGGCTAGCCCGGCGAACATTCCTTTTTCACCTTGGATTCGAATGTCGGATTCTTTCGGTGCCGCGGATGATAGTAGCGCTTGTTTGGCTTGATCCTTGTCCAATGCGGCGAAGACTTCGTTTACCTTCTTGGTTTGATAGTAGAAAATATTGTCAGCCGCGCTCGATTCCTCGCCGTGACCGTAGACCATTCCACCACCAAAGGCTGTTTTTGGCACCGTATCGCCGTCGGCACGCAGGGTCAGGTGCCGGCCCGTCAACAGCCATTGGAAATCGCCCGCTGCGGGATTGCCAAAAACGGCCACGCTATATGCACCCAGTCCACCGTCGTCATCATCCATTTGTCGGTTCAAGCGTTCGTAGCCTTCTTCACTCGTTAACCCGCGCACAATCTTATCGATCATTTCGCGTTGGGGAGCCGTGAAGAAATCGCTTCCGATCAAGGGTTTGGTAACGTGCCAATTTGCGTTGACTTTACTTCGCAAGGCATCGGAAAACGGGCGGCAGATATCGGCTCGCTGCTGCTCCGAAAGGCTGGCATGGAACTCACCGACAATCGTTTCGGCCTTGCTGTTCCTGGCCGACTGACCATGAACCATTCGAGCGGCCAGCGGAAGCACCGCGAGACTCGCAGCAGCTTGCAAAAAGTCTCGTCGAGCAATCGGGTTCTTCGAAGGAGAGCTGCAATCAGGACATGTTTTGGATTTCATCATCATTGCCTCGTTAGGGTTTGGCCACTTCGGAACGGTGTTCGAGTGGAGGGATGGAGTGGATTGTTACCTGGGCGAACGGGGAAACATCCCCGATATCTTACACGTGTTTAGCGCCAGATGCACGGAATCGGGGCGGATCGCTCGGCGTCAAAATTCGAAACTTTTCGGCGAACGCTACCAAACTAGTGCTTCTTCAAGTCTCAATTTTGGGGATGGCCACAGTGTAGAACGGTACTCCGTGCCGTTTTTCTCGGCACGGAGTGCCGAGCGACTCTTGGTTGCAACCCCGCTTGATAGTCCTGAAGAAGCACTAGAGTTATTTGTTTTCTCCTTACTTTGCGTCGCGTACGAACTGGTTCATCCAAGCGATCATTTCGTATTGCGTGTGCAAAACCGATTGGCGAGCACGATATCCATGGCTTTCGTGTGGCAACATGACCAGTCTGGCAGTCCCTCCGTTCCCTTTGACCGCCTGGAACATCCGTTGGGATTGGACCGGGAATGTGCCAGGATTGTTGTCGTTTTCTCCATGAACAAATAGAATCGGCGTCTTGATCTTGTCGGCATGCATAAATGGTGAAACGTTGGCGTAGACTTCCTTTGCATCCCACAACGGACGTCGTTCCGATTGGAATCCAAACGGGGTCAAGGTGCGGTTGTACGCTCCGCTACGTGCAATTCCCCCTCGAAACAAGTTGCTATGAGCCAGTAGATTTGCGGTCATGAACGCCCCATAACTGTGCCCGCCTACGCCTACGCGGCTTCCATCCGCCACCCCCATTTCCACTGCCTTATCGATTGCTGCTTTGGCGGCTCCGACAACTTGTTCGATGAAGGTGTCATTCATGGTTTCTGGATCGCCGATCACTGGCATGGTGGCATCATCCATGATCGCATAGCCTTGAGTCAGCAGTGTCAAATGACTTAGCCCAGCGATACGGGTGAATTCGGAGGGATTTGCCGACACTTGCCCGGCCGTACTGGCGTCGTTGAACTCCATCGGATACGCCCAAACAATGAGGGGCAAGCGAGTCCCCTCCACATAGTCGGCTGGCAAATAAAGCGTCGCCGACAGAGGGACGCCATCGCTGCGTTGGTACTTAACGATTTGTTTTTTAATTCCCCGAATCTGAGGAGTTGGGTCCTTGAAGTCGGTTAAGGCGATATCCGTGTTGGCCGCCAAATCTCGCAAAAAATAGTTCGCGGGGTTGGTCGGCGACTCACGTCGCGCAATGAACGTGGGCTTGTCGGTTTCGTCCGTCGAAAGGACCGAGGCGACGCTTTCGAGCGTTCCTGGCGTGCATCGCCACAAGCGTTGGGTCTCCAGCGTCTCCAGATTTCTTCGATCGAGGAAAGGCAAGTTCCCGTCGGGGCTTGCTCCTTGACCTGCTAGCCATACCCACGCACCGACTTGCTGGGCTACGAAAAAACCGGCCTTATCCGCTTTAAAAAGCATGCGTCCAGGGTCGCCGTAACGATCTCGCATGCTCCGGTCGACGACGATCTTAGGTTTTTGATCCGGTTGATCCGTATCGTACAACAGGGACCGAACCCATCGACGATCGCGATCCGTTTCTGTTGCCATGAGCCACGACGCTTTTGGAAACGAGGCGAGCCCGGCGTAGCGATGTTCCAACCGGATCACGTCGCGCGGGGACTCAATAACGGGGACAGACAAAGTCTTGATTTGCTCACGGAACGGGACCTTCTTGCGAGGATCGCCCTCATCCAAAGCTTCGGTCCATATGAGCGTTGCTGGATAGCCAGCCCGCCAATGGATCAAGCGAGGTCCCATCCGAACGCCTTCAATCGGAATGTTTTCCTCAAGCGGTACATCCGCAACTTGATGAAGCATTTTGCCGTTGAGATTCCAAACTTGTATGGTGTGTGGAAACGAACCAGCGGTCAACTGATAGGAGAATGGCCTGTGAATGGTGGTGACCAGCAAATGATTGCCATCTGGGGAAACTCCTGCCACATCGATCAGGCCCGGTTTACCGATCTCGATGACAGGCGTGTTGGCTTGCAAGATTGCGAGTTGTGACGATCCGAAATACTCAAACAACTGCTCATCATGAGCGTTGGTCAACAAGTCCTGGTAGGTTCGAATGGGTGATAAATTCCCGAACGACTCTTGAATGTTTGGTCCGGTTGGCGCTTTGGGGGCCTCAGGTTCGGGGCCGCGGGTTGTGGGAACCAAATTGCAGAGTACGCGTTGGCCGTCCGGCATCCACTCAACCGATCCCAACACGGTCGACAAGCGATCCGTCAATAAAACGGGTTGCTCTGGTCGATCAAGAGAGACCCACCACAATTGGGTTCCTGAATCCGTAACATTCGCAAAGACAAACGATCGCGAGTCGTGCGACCAACTGATCAAAGAAATACGTGCATCCATCGGGACGGGGATGCGAGTCAAAGTCGTTGCGTCACGCTGACGCAACGACAGACCTCGAAAGTAGTCCGTTTGAAAACCACCGTTGGCAACCGGATCAATCCGCATGCCTGCGATTCCGACCATGCGCCGAGCTAAATCCGCAATGTCTGGCATGGCGTTCCGATCGACGTACAACATCCATTTCGTATCGGGACTGAGAGAAACAGAAGGCTCTGGCTTGGCATCGACAATATCGACGACATCATCTGGCGGAATCCGATAAGTGGATTGTGCCTGCGACGGAGATTGCATAGTTAAGAACTCAATAGCCACAAAGGCGATCGTGAAAAACGGGACGAGTTTACTGCAAATCATGTTGAAGATCATCCCAAGGAGGAAGTTCATGTAATTTCGATCGGAAGCACGCAACGCACACAAGCAATTCGCGTGAGAAATTGAACTCAAGGCGGCTGTGCTCTACCTTAACATTGGATGTAAAAACGGATCATAGGTCAGAAGGGGCGTCAAACGCAAGCAATAACGCAAGAATACTAGCATTGCCGCCGCCAAAGTGCGCTTTGTTAGCGGACTTTGGGGGAGCAAGAGGCGACAATCTTGAGAACACAGCATCGTGAGGCACTTGTTACGGTCTGGGTGTGGCACATTGGCTAGCAATATCCATAACTCGACGACCTCCATGTGCTGCGGGCTTGATCGTAAATTGAGAATCCTCTATTTACGAACTTATGGGAAACGATCTTGGGAAATCAGGAACAAAACTTGTAGCGCCAACCATGCTCAAATGGCGTTCGGTATTTTGCATTGTTTTGTGGGTTAGTCTGTCCGCTGGGGTTCTGAACGCGCAGATCAATCTGATCCCTCCGACGCAACCGCACCCAGCGCAATACAATCCACCCCAATTCAATAATCAGCCGCCGTCTGACGTTAACCCACAATTCCGTGCAGCCAGTCAGCCGATCTTTCGAAGCGCACAGCAATCGGCACAACTCCCTCTGCCCGCTCCATCACCACCGATGGCCGTTGGATCGGGGGTGGGACTGCCTGCCAAGGTGCAATCGCCTGCGCCCGTCAGTGACGCGGTTTCCATCACGCCAGAAGCGGTCAACAACCGCTTGCAGCAATTGCAAGCCGCAACGGATCTCGAGCCGACGCTCAAACAAACTCTCACTGCCATCTACGAAGCGATGCTTGCGGAACTCAAGAGTCGAGCCGACAGCGAGAAGGTCCTCAAGGAGTTTATTGTAGCCTACGATGCCGCGCCAGCCGCACTGGCGGAAGCCAAGAAGCGAAAGGAAAACCCAAGACCGAGAATCGTCTTTTCCGAAGGAAGTCTCGAATCCACTTCGCGAATCGAAACTCTTCAATCCTATCAATTGGAAGTTCAAGCGCTTGCACAAGCAGCCACGGATGGTCGTATCCGCGTTGAAACAGCCATCGTCTTGAGAGAGGCGAGGCGCAAGGAACTCCCAAGATTACTCGAGAACGACAAGCTCTCGATCACGAAGCTAAACGAGGAATTGGCCTTGCCCGCAGTGGACGGCATCGACCCCAGAATTCGCGAAGCCAATACGTTGCTGCTGCGAGCCAAACTCTTGGTTCTTACGGAGCGAATGCGACAGCTTGAACAAGAGCAACGCACCTACGATGCGGAAAACGAGCTGCTGCCAGTAACTAAGGAAGTCTTGCTGACCGAAGAAAAATTCCAGCAAGCCAAATTAAAGGAAGTGAATGAGGAACTCAGCAAGCGTCGCGAAATTCTGATCGCGGATCAAAAAAGTGTTGCGGAGAGGTTGGTGTTGCATGCGGTTCCGGAGCTCAAGAAGCCAGCGGAGAAGTTGGTCAAACGAGCTGACGCCTGGCTGCAATTAGCCAAACAAAATTCCTCGCTCCGGGTCGATATAGACTCCGCTACTAGCGAGTTGAAGCTTTGGACGGATCGGTTCAAAATCATGACCGATCGAATATCGACCAAGAGCAATAAACATGTCTCCAATTTCAATAGTTGGGTCGGACTCATGCTCCGAAAGCAGCGAAATGAGTTGCCTGACATAGGCCAACTCGCGTTAAGGCAGCGTGACTACCAAACTCGCATCCTCAGCACACAAACGCTCATTCTCGAACTTGACGATTGGAAAGCTTCGTCGGCCTCGTCCCTGGACACGACACAATCCTCGCCCTTGAATAACAACACGATCTATCCATTCGAAAATGCGTCCTTCCATGACCAGCAACGCATGCTTCGATCGCTGGAACATCGACTCGTCGATGATTTTCGACTCGATGCTGATAAATACTTTGACAATCTGTTTATTCTGGCAGAGGCCAATCAAAAGACCATTGACAAGGTTCGGCTCTATCGCTCGTTTATTGATGAACATGTCCTATGGATCCGATCCAGCGAACCGATCACCAAGTCGGATTTTCGGCAACTCTGGCCATCGCTAAAGTGGCTCTTTGATTTGGAAAACTGGCGCATGATCCCGACTCAGTTGTGGAATGATCTCCTTACGCATCCATGGGGTTACTTGTTGGGCCTGTCGTTTTATGTCACGTTGCTCGTCAATCTAAAGCGTCTCAAGAAGCATATCCAAGCCCAAGGATCCATCGCTGCCAAATCCAACTGCACCTCCTTCTTACCAACCGCCAAAGTGGTTGCGGATTGCGTTCTTCTAAGTTCGCCTCTTGCTTTAGTGCATCTGATACTGGGTTGGCGATTGATGAGCACTTCCGAGGGAAATGCGTCTGTCGACGCGATCGCGATGGGCTTGATGGTCAGCGCGAGGTATTTTTTCCCCTTGGAAATGATTCGCCAAATCAGTCGCACGGGTGGACTAGCAGAGAATCATTTCCAATGGCCCAGTCGTTCCACTCAATTGCTTCGAAAAAACCTTCGGTGGTTCATCGACTTAGCAATCCCGGCGGTCACCGTCGTGGGAATCGTGGCCCAATTTGGTGAAACGCGTTGGGAAAACTCGCTAGGACGATTGACCTATAGCGTGCTGATGTCCCTGTGTTTTATTTATCTGTTGGTGCTATTGCATCCAAAGAAAGGCGTGTTTTGTGATTTCCTGAGTCGCAATGCTGGCGGATGGATCGATCGGCTGAAGTACATCTGGTACTCGGGCTTCGCCTTAGGTCCATTGGCTTTGATGAGCATGAGTCTCATGGGGTATCACTATACCGCCATTCGCTTAACGATGCTTTTGCATACAACTTTCATCACCTTGATTGGCTTGCTGTTGTTATCTAGTTTGATCCGTCGATGGCTCCTGCTCAGGAGGCGTGAAATCGTGGTTTCCCAAGCCAGACTGAGATTGGAGGAAGCCAGACGACGCGATCCAGGTGCAGTCACGTCCAACAGCCTGAACTCAACCGCGAGTGCCATCGACTCACGGTCCGATCTGGCCCAGATCAACGCTCAAACCATTCGATTGGTTAGAAGTACTCTGGTCTTTGCCGCCATTGGTGCAGTGGCATTCATTTGGTCGGGAGTCTTGCCTGCCGTAAGTGTCCTTGAATCGGTTGAACTATGGAGAGTCGAGGGTGCAACACCCGAAAAACCAACTTGGATCACTTTGGCGGATCTTTTTGTAGCCATTCCGATTGCCATCATGACTGTCGTCGCGGCCAGGAACCTGCCAGGCCTCCTTGAAATTGCCTTGCTACAACATTTGCCTCTCGAGAATGCTGTTCGCTACGCCATCGCATCGCTATCGCGCTACACGCTGTTGATCTTCGGCATTGCCATGACCTTCAATAGCATCGGCGTTCGTTGGGCGAGCATTCAATGGCTCGTCGCCGCGCTAGGGGTCGGCTTGGGGTTTGGTCTTCAAGAAATCTTTGCCAACTTCGTTTCAGGCTTGATCCTGCTTTTTGAGCAACCCATCCGAGTCGGCGATGTGATCACGCTAGGTGATACGACGGGGAGCGTTTCCAGGATCCGCATGCGAGCGACGACCGTCACCAATTTCGATCAACAAGAACTCATCATTCCCAACAAGGACTTGATCACAGGCAGGCTCCTGAACTGGACGCTCTCCGACACAACCAGCCGAATGATCCTTCAGGTGGGTATATCCTACGACTCGGACCCTGAGCTCGCGTGCTCGCTTTTGCGAGAGGTCTGTTCGAATCACCCCAATGTATTGAGCGAACCTCCGCCAACCGCTTATTTTGAACAGTTTGGCGATAGCACGCTCGATCTCAAAGCCAGATTCTATTTGGCAAACTTGGAACAGCGATTGCCTACCCGACATGATCTGCACACCCAGATCCGAAAGCGGTTTGCGGCTGCAGGAATCGAAATATCCTTCCCACAGCGAGATCTTCATTTGCGAAGTGTCCCACATGACTTAGTTTCGATATTGAATGGAGAAAAAGTTGCGGCCACACTTCCGTTGCCCCATTCCGCGACACCTGGTGGACAATCAACAAGCAAAGTCCCCGTAACCGTGTCACCGGAAACCAACTCGAGAAAGGGCGGGAAAATGCAGGGTGAATAGTCGAATGGAAGTTCGGCGGTTGGTTTTCGCGCAATCGAACAGAACTCCTACCCGGTCAACGGAAAAAACCACACCACAATACGGTACAAACTGCACCCAAGAATGCCCTCGTTTCTAGTTTTATTCGAGAAATGTAGGGACTAGATTTTAGCGCGATACATCCGTTAAGATCAGGTGTTGTAAAAGAATGAACTTGTACGTCAATCATTCTGCCATCGAGACGTAGTCGTATTTTTATGTTGCTAAGGAGAATGGAGAATGTCTGCTGATTGGTTTTTCATGAAGAAGAGTTTTTTTGGTGGGTCAAAGACAGTCGGCCCAATTGCCGAGTCGGACTTCCTGCGCAAAATCGAGAAAGGCGAGATATCACCCGAGACGATGGTCTCTAGCACTTCGAAAACCCATGGCCATTGGATGCACTTGAAAGAGATCCGGGCAGCCCATCAACACTGGAAAAAATCTCATCCATCCTCGAACGGTGCCGCTTAATCGTATTGGTCGTTAGCGTAACCGTATATTGTGTTAAGGAACGTGGCGTTGGGCATCATGTCGTCATTCTCTTCGGTCATGGATTGCCAGCAATAGCGCTGGCATGTTCTTCGTGAGCCCCATCTTGAGTAACT
>JANPNA010000403.1:0-13869 GCA_031427235.1 Pirellula sp. | reverse complement strand
GTGCCATTCCAAGTCAACCATTTTTGCAGCCTCGGTACAGGGTGGTTTGTTGCAAAAAGTCGCATTACCATCGACGGCCGTTGAACAATCAGTGCTCAAGCGAGCTGGTTAAGCGAACAAACAATTACGGTTGGGGCATTGGCATGCCGTCGGCTTTACGCCGAGGGTGTTGACCTTTCGTTCTAGAGTTGTGGTAAGCATCCCCCGAGTAAACTCGGGGGCATTGGCATGCCGGAGTTTAATCCGGCCATTTGCCCTGATTGAATTCGCGTGGTTGAATCTTCTTGGGATCGATCACAACGTGCTTAATCTTCTCGCGATTCCAAGTGTAGGTTACATGTACCAAACCATCGCGAGTTTGGATGACGGCCGGATAACTAAATTCCCCCTTGGGTGTATCCTCAAGCTTCAAAGCAGCTTGCCAAGTAGAACCATTTTTAGAAATGGCGAGGTTCAAGGGCGATCTCTCTCCCCAGCTATCCGACTTTCCTGAGACATGATTGTAAACCAACAAATGACGCGAATCGACAAGTGTAACCGCATCCACGCCTGAATTTGGGTTAGGCAGTGAGCTCGCATGCATCTCACCCCAAGTTACCCCACCATCTTGAGATCGTATTTCGAAAACCCTTTTTTGTTTCGTGCGCCCGACCGCGATAAGCTCCTTCTCTGACAATTTCAGCAGACTAGGTTGGATCGCACCAAAGGATTTGCCATCATTGAACGACTCTGTTCTCTGCCATGTCAATCCTAGGTCCGAGGTCAACTCCATGTGAACTTGCCACAAATCCGTGCCTGGCGACTCGGTGCTGCTTGGACAAACGATGACACCATTGGCTAGCTCGATGGGTTTATTCTTGATCGGACCGAGGATCCCTTCTGGTAGTTGACGTGGAGCTGTCCAAGTTTTTCCACTGTCAGTAGACGTCGTAAGGAGTCCCCACCACGTTTGTGGGTTTGGACCGACCTTATAAAAAAGGAGCAAGGGCCCATTCTTGGGTTGAAACAATACGGGGTTCCAAGTCGGATGGCGCACGAGCGTTCCGTCAACTCTTTGATATTGAACCCCATTGGCGACTTCGATTGGAGCAGTCCACGCGAGGTTCACTTTCCGCGAGACCCAAATGCCTACATCGGGATGCTTTTCTTGTGTGCCACCAAACCAAGCGGATACGAGTGTGCCATCCGTTGCCTCAACGATGGTGGAGGCGTGGCAACTAGGAAACGGTGCTTTTTCGTAGATAAACTCCGTCTCGATGATGGGGGTTTGTTGACTCCAGCATCGGCCTCCCTGAAACAGGGCCAATATCAAACAACAGGCTTTCAGCCAGCCATTCCATGTTGAGTGCCGTCGTTGATCTGACAATTTCTGTAACTCCGAATTTGAGAGGTGGAATTTGGAATACGCGAACAAGATTGAAACCGCCTTCACTGTATCTCAACGGAGTCGGCATATCTAGCATGCTATTGCCGAAGTGAGAATTCGTATTGAACATGCGGTTGCATCGATTTGCTGATGTTGAATGAATTGAACCGGTCGAATCGATCCGCTAACTCGGATGGGGTACGATGCCACGTTGGGACAATGATTCTAAAATCCGCAGTCAATAAATTGGCCGTGACGATTCGGACGCCGCTACCGTCGAAAGACGGTTGTTTGATTTCCTCGGAGCGGTCGGATCAAGCCCCCATTCTAGCACGACCCAAACGCGATCCTGAAAGTATCCTGCGTTACTCCAGAATCCTCCCGAATCACGGCAGGTTCCGCAATTCGTGCTGGAAAGCAAGTAATTCGCGGTACCTCACGGCGGTGAGGCGATAGATTTGCCGTCCCCCTGGACATTGAGCTAGAATAGATCAAATGAACGAAATACCCGCAGAAAAACCCATGAACAATTCGATTTGGCCCGACGGTGAGGTCACCGCCGAACTTCTCAATAATGTCCGGGACGGTCAAGCTGTGGCCGTTGAGGAACTCATGGATCGGCATCGTAATTCGCTTCGCCGCATGATCCAGTTGCGTTTGGATCAACGGCTCATGCAGCGAATGGACGTTAGCGATGTGATCCAAGACGTTTTGATTGAAGCAAACCGGCGACTATCCGACTATTTGAAAAATCCGGTCATCCCCTTCCATTTGTGGATCCGCCAGATTGCCAAAGATCGTATCATCGATGCACATCGACGACATAGGGTTTCGGCCAAGCGGAGTATCGATCGAGAACAACCGCAACCTGGAAAAGGACCGTTCGATCAATCCACCATCGAACTGGCCAATCAGTTTCGTGATCAAGCCCTTACGCCGGCTGCTGCTGCGACGCAACGGGAATTGGCTTCGCAAATTGAATCTGCGGTACGAATGCTACGCGACAATGATCGTGAGATCATTTTGATGCGCCACTACGAACAACTTGACAATCAAGAAATAGCGCAATCCCTTGGCCTGACCGAACCTGCAGCCAGCATGCGATATTTGAGGGCTCTAAAGCGTTTGCGGGAGATCATAGAAGGGATGCCAGCTCTCCAAAAGGATCTGGAAGAATGAGTGCGGATGGCGATGATTCGGACGAACCCGAGTCGGAATCCGAGGCCAAGTTAGCCCTCATCGTTAGCCAGTTGACGGACCGCATGCAACGCGGAGAGTCCATCGACATCCATGCGGTTTGCCAACTGAATCCGGAACATGCATCGGATTTGATGTTCTTATGGGGGACTGTTCTGGTAACCGATGCTGTCGGAGGGGCGGAAGCTAAACTTATCGAGCAGTCCGCGGCGAAGTCCGATTCGGGGCAGTGGCAGATGAGTTTGCCTTGCAGGTTGGGGGATTACCAACTGATCGAGGTGGTCGGGCGAGGGGGCATGGGAATCGTTTATCGAGCAAACCAGATCAGTCTCAACCGCGAAGTAGCAATCAAGATGATCCTTGGGGAACGGTTGGCATCTCCGATTGAGCGGCAACGCTTCTTCGCGGAAGCCAAGGCGACCGCCAAACTTGAGCATGTTGGAATCGTACCGGTTTTCGACGTAGGCGAATTTGATGGCCGTCCGTATTTTGCGATGAAGTTTATCAAAGGTCGGACCTTATCCGACTTGATGGCCAACGAAGGTGTGTCGCACAGACAATCCGCCATCTATTTGGAACAGATCTGTCGAGCCGTCCAATTTGCTCATCAGGCGGGGGTGGTGCATCGCGACATTAAGCCTTCCAACATTCTGATCGATGAACTTGGTAGTGCGAAACTGACGGATTTCGGGTTGGCAAAGCAAGCTGATGGCGGTGAGTCCTTGACCCGTACCGGTGTCGTTCTTGGGACGCCTACCTACATGAGCCCTGAGCAAGCAAGTGGTCGGATGGGAAAGATTGGACCGGCTTCGGATATTTATAGTTTAGGGACGGTGCTTTATCATGCTTTGACAGGACGTCCACCGCACATCGCTCAGTCGCCGGTCGATCTTCTCTTGAAGATTCTTGAACAAGATCCGCCTCTTCCGAGAATTATTGAACCGAAGGTGGATCGAGATCTAGAGATGATCGTGGTTCGCTGTTTGCAAAAACCATCCGATCTCAGGTATTCCACCGCAGAAGCGTTGGCAAATGATCTCCGAGCGTTTTTGAATGACGAACCTATTTCGGCAAGGTCTGGGCAATTTGTTCAAGTGATTGCCAGATGGTTTCGTGAAACCCATCACGCCCCAATCCTGGAGAATTGGGGACTGCTATGGATGTGGCATTCGTTGGTTTTGGTGATCGCGTGCGTGTTGACACAAGTTCTGCAATTGCTGCAGGGCGATGCTCCCACTCGGTCGTCGTATATGTTGCTTTGGATTGTAGGGTTGGGAACATGGGCGGCGGTTTTCTGGGCACTGAGAAGACGGATGGGGCCGGTCACGTTTGTCGAACGCCAAATCGCGCACGTTTGGGGTGCTAGTTTGATTGGAATCGGAGCGCTGTTCCCAATTGAGTGGTGGCTGGAATTACCCCCGTTGACTTTGACGCCGTTGATTGCAATCATCACCGGCATGGTGTTTTTGATCAAAGCTGGGATTCTGAGTGGAGTATTTTACATACAAGCGCTTTGTCTGTTTGCCTCGAGCGCGTTGATGTTGGCGTTTCCAAAGGTAGCTCACCTCATTTTCGGCGTCGTTGCGGGTGGTTGTTTCTTTTTCCCAGGCCTCAAGTATTACCGACAAAGCCTTCTACAACCCGTTGGCATCGATAGCCATGGACGAGTAAAATACTCTCAGTGAATTCGAGCTTGCCAGTCCCCTTTCGCATTGCGAAACTCGTTTTAAATACTATGGAATTTCGTCAAATTGTTGTATTGGTCTTGTGTTTGACCTTTTTGGGTTCAACGGTCCATGCCCAGCGTACGGTGAAAAAGCCAAAACGGGCGGCTCCTCCCACTTTCCAGCCGAATGAGTTTTCCGGTGTTTTTTTTAGCGACGCTTTGAGTCAACTGCACGGAGAAATGCCAAGTGCCCATTCGGCTTTAGCTGCTAGTAGCAAACCGGACACGAAAAGCGACAGCAACCCAACGGGAATTGAAATGAGTTCGGCCAATGGCAGTTCCATTTGGAAAGAGATAGTTAGTGCCGCCACCATCGAGGACATCATCAAGGAATCCAAAACTAGGCTAGATGGGATCATTACAACACCAGCCAAGTTTTCGGGTGCCGTCGCGGATGCCCGCAAAGAATTCACCCTGATGGCCTCGGCCATGGGCGTGATTGCATTGTATCCAGAGGAAATCCGGTGGCAATCGTCGGCGGCATACGCGCAACGCGTCTTCGCTCGTATGGCCGCCAATTGCAAAGTCGGAACGCAGCCTGTTTTTAACGAAGCCAAGCTGCGACAGCAGGATCTGCAAAACCTGCTCAAGGGTACCAAATTAACCGGGAACGCGGAGGAAGTAAGCTGGGCAGACACTGCGGACCGCGGGCCCTCCATGCAAATACTGGACTGGGCTTTACGCGAAAACCTACTCCCCTCAACAAATAACGAAAAGAAGTTTCGAGATAGCCAGGAGGATGTCATCAAATATGCGGAGCTGATAGCCATGTTTGGAAATATCATTCAACAGCCAGGTATGACCGATTCCGATGACGCAGAATACAAACAATTTGCTGTTGTCATGACCCAAGCCTCGCTCGACGTCGCCAAAGCGACCCGCTCGAATGACGCGGATCTTGCGAGGATGGCGGTAGGTAGAATCGATCAAGCGTGCAACAAATGCCATGAAACCTACAGATAGCGACCGGCAACGGAGAACGTATTATTATGGGTATACATTTTGTTTGCCATCTTTGTAGCTACGCTCTGCATGTTAAGGACTTCCAAGCAGGTAAGCGAGGAAAGTGTCCGAATTGCAGTGGGTCTTTTCGAATACCATTCGCAGACGCCTCCTATTCCTTTGCGCTGGAGGATGGGCCGGATAATCCCTCGGTAATGAAGGTTCGAGAAGCCTTCCAAAAAGAGAGTCGGTCAAAAAAAGGAAGTCAATCAAAAGATGCTAATCTTGAAATAAAAGCTTCGGATTCCGTTGCAATCACCCTCGAATCGCTCCCAAATGGCTCAAGTGCCACAAATGGCTCAAGTGCCACAAATGGCTCAAGTGCCCTAAATGGCTCAAGTGAGCGTGCAAGGGTATCCCAGGCAGAGAGCGCAGTGGTAACGGAGACGGATCCAAAAGCCTCAGAGAATCTTACGAGCGAATCCATTGAGATGCCCGACGTGTTGGCAATTGCGGTTGACGCAAAGTGGTTTGTGCGACCACCCAGTGGCGGTCAATTTGGGCCTGCTTCGTCGGGCTTGTTGATGAATTGGATAACGGAGTCGCGAGTAACGGCTGATTCTTTCCTTTGGCGAGAAGGATTGGCTCAATGGCAATTAGCAAGCCTGCTTGTGCCCGAGTTATTTTCCAGTTTACATCCAGTACCTGTAATGGCGACTAGTCTGAATGAGATTCTGTCAGCGGATCGATCCGACGCTGGCAACATAAAATCGGACATTCGACTTGATGGTCAGCCCACCATACGTTCTGGGGTGGTCCTAAAAAAACGAATGCAAAGGCGCCGACAGCAGTTGACGATGGTCATATTGTTAGCATCGGTTTCTTTGATTTTGCTTAGCCTTTTGATTTTTGTTCTAGTTTTTCAAGTTGCCAAGCCGCCGCAGACCGGCCCTGTAAGCTTGCACTCGCGTTGTTTTTCTGATGGTCATGCATAGCCAAGACGAATTCAGCTTCTCGGCTGACTACACGATTTGGAAGAGATTGACGGCTACGACCGTCGTTTCGGTGGACCTCGGCACTTACAACCTGAATTCCTGTTGCAATCCTTAAGCGAACAGTCGCTTTATGCCGAGAACTTCAGCAAGTCGACCACCGGTGCATTGCCATCGGTCTACCCCTAGGTCGACTTTTAATACACTTTTTTAGCAGGTGGCAGGATGTCACTCAGGAAAGCCAGGATGGCACTCACGACCGAGTTGATAACGTACCTCAACAGGTCAACCTGTATCGTTGGACTTGGCGTAGCGGTTTCGTGCAGCGCATTGCAAGCACAAGAAAATGTTTTCCGCTCCGCGTCAGCCCGATTGCCAGCAGTCAACACGGTCCCACCGTTAGGCTCGTCAAAGGAGGCTTTCCAAAAGGCTGAAGAGGCTGAAGGAGGAATTGCTGGCGATTCGTCTGATGATGTGATTCGCCTCAAGCCCGAACAGAGTCCTAAAGACAATTCGATGGCCAAGAATCGCGAACCGATCGTTTTGCCAGCATTGTCCATTCCCAACACGTCCATTCAAGGCGTTGGCACGGGTTCGACCCCAGAGGACTTAGTAGTCGGTAGGTTGCCTGCCACGATACAACTCCCTTACGGTGCGGACCGCTATGGCTTTTGGGCGTTAGACAGAAAATCATGGACGGCGCCCGTCTTTTGCCTTCAGCCAGTCTATTTCGAAGAAACGATGTTGGAACGACACGGGCAGGAGCGATTTCCATACCTTCAACCACTTGTTTCGGGTGCGACGTTTTTTTCTAACATCGCGTTTTTGCCGTATCATTCCTATCTGCAGCGGCCACTCGAAGAACGCTACAGTACAGGGCATTACCGACCCGGTTCGCCCGCTCCATGCCTTCGCCAACGCGCTCCCTATGATGCCCGGGCCTTGCGATTTCAATTGTTAACGACCGGCACAACAGTACTAACTGCCCAACCTTAGCAATGCATATTGTCGCCTTTCGCTCTGCGAAAGTGCGAACCGCGTGGCGGATGCCGCCAGCATCCGAGCAGACGCAAGCAGCGTCGGCCACGACAAATACGACAAAAAACACTTGACCGTTGCTTAGCCGGCTAAGTACATCATTTCATCATTTTGGCCATCGCGGAGCACTCTTTCGCGCAGTTGCGACAAGACTTACCGCAAGCGGCCATGTGTTTGGCAATCGCCGCAAAAGCAAATCTACGATTGTTGAGTGAACTTTTCATGATCCTCTTTCCTAAAGTTTCTCTACGAACCAGTTGCGAAGCCAACATGCCACAGCTACAAAACACTTCGGGTGAATCCTCGCGATTGCAAGTCGCGGGAAAGCAACGAAAAAAGCCGGTGCAATGGAATCTCTGTACGATTCCAACACACCGGCTTACTCGTTAAGTCGCCTACCGATTTCCAGTTCGGTCTGAGCGTTATTTTGTCTACCGTAATTCTCGATACCAGGTTCTCGGTTCTGGAAGCGATCTTGTCAGGACCATAAAAACTACTCGCGAACGTTAAGTTCCAGTTTCCAGCTCTGGTCGCTGCGAGTGCTTTTGCACCATAGCTCGAAAACGCCTAACTCCGTAATCCTACTCTGAAATCTTACCGGGACTACTTGCTCACCTTCGCTGGCGGTCAATTCGACCTCCAGCGGCGAAGTCTCCTCGAGTTCGTTTTCGTCCCAGCCTCTAAGATAGGTTCCTGCCTCGTCTTGTTTTCGCATCGTACTTGAAAAGAAGCGAAAACGACCGCGCTGCCCGACTTTAAGTCCTACTTCACGACTCTTGACGTCCGTTTGCGTCCCCTCTTCCATGCCTTGCGGTACAACGCACAAGGCTTGCAATGGTCTTGGCATACCTGGAATCGACGGACCAGACGTTTCAATGCCGACATAGTAGCTACGAGCCGTTCCACCTCGAATTCGAATACCACCATGCTGTTTGGTCCAAGAGTAATACGCAGCGCCACACGCGACCGCTTGATCGAGATCTTCCACTCCACCAAGCACAATCGGGGCTTGGCCTTCTTCATTCCACGAGGCCAGTGTTTGCAACATACGATTGCGGAACGAATCGGAGTTGAATACTCCGCCATTGAAGAGAAGATGCGTCAACTTCATCGGGGCTTGATCGTCGGCACGCAAGTGGTCGGCCAAAAAAGCCCCGACATGTTTCGTAATCGCCGCGTCCGATTCGAACGGCAATCCGATCTCCTGAAATCCGGTGGCTCCATCTCGAACCGGGCGCTCATCTCGACCGACCAACGGAAAGAAGCCATCGACAAGCGTCTTCTCAACCCTCAATCGATCCAGCTCAATGGAAACAGTACCGCCAATCAGTTTACTGCCTCGCCCCAATACGTTGAGTGGAAACGAATTCGGAGCCGACTCACCCTTTAGCAATGATTCCTTGGCTAACCGACAGGAATGCCAAAGCGAAACAGACTGCCAAGCGTTTAACTTCGTCCCCTTGTCCGCAAATTGCATCGAGGCAACGTGAGCCAACGTCAAGTCCATGTTGTCCCCACCGATCAACAAGTGATTGCCGACCGCAAGGCGATTCATGTTCAACTCACCATTTTCGGATTGAATTTGGACAAGCGTTAGGTCCGTTGTTCCACCACCGACATCGCAGACCAATAACACATCCTTTTCTTGCAATGACTTTCGCCAATGTTGCCCGTGCGCATGGATCCAGTTGTACAACGCAGCTTGAGGTTCTTCCAAGAAAAGAAAGTCCTCGGGGAATCCCGCTGCCAGCGCAGCTTGCTTGGTAAACTCTCGAGCAACCAAGTCGAATGAAGCTGGAACGGTTAGGACAATGCACTGTTCCGCAAACGGAGCGTCTGGGAACTGCAATTGCCAAGCATCCACAAGATGATTCAGAATAGCGGTCGTCGCTGTGATCGGGGAAACCAATTCCGTGTCCGCGTCAGACTCCCATGGCAGGATCGGCGATTGCCGATCGACTCGCTTGTTGCACAACCAGCTTTTGGCGGCTGCCACGACGCGATCAGGCTGTTCGCTCGCGATTCGCCTAGCGTACTCACCTACAATCCCAACTCCATTTCGAATTCCGGGGACTTGCAAGGCGGGATCTTCGATCGACTTGCCTAAGTACAAAAAAGACGGCAACGAAAGGCGTCGTTCGATGGCACCAGGGGCCACCAATTGCGGAATCGGCAGAACTGCGACCAACGCCTCTGATTCGCCCATAGGTGCGAAGGCAAGCACCGAATTCGTGGTTCCTAGATCGATTCCAATACAATACTGTGCAGACATTTCGGCAATGCTTTGAATGAGATAGTGGACTGCATCAATCGATGCACCCGCCGATTATTGCGACAATCGCTTCTTGAGCAACTCCCAAGCTGCCATCTCACGAGTCCCAGCCGTCTTTTCAATGATGATTTTGTGACGATTCAGCTCGTCATCGATCACGGATCGATCGAGCATGTGAATTCGACTAGCCACAATGGCCAACTCCAAAATGCTGTGCTTGGCACGATTCCAACCCCAAAACGGACGCTTCTCTTCGTGATGGCTCAGCGAACACTCGGCGATCGCACGAGGGGCCGAAACATCCCATTGATCGATACTTAACGCATAATAACGGCAACTCAAATCGAGCACCCACCCGATTTGCAAATTGAACTTTGCGACCACAAGCTCGCTAATCTGATCCGCATTGAGGACATCTTGAACGGCGGTTGAATCCTCGCCCGGATTGCATAGGCCGAGAACCGCAACTGCCATTAAGAGGGGATCATCCACCACATGGAAAACCGCGCGCGAAGATTTCTTAAGGTTTGAGAATGTTGTCGATGATTGGAACGGTTTCAAAGTCCAGGAGGTCAGTTCCAGATTCACGTGAGGACCAATCGGGGAAACATGCATCGACCCGTCCGCGTTCTCCGTAGTCAAGATCCCCTCAATTACCATCGACATCGTTCACCCTCAACCCTCCACCTTCAACCCTCAACCCCCTCCCATATAGGTACGGATTCAAAGTCGGATCGTTGTACATCTTCATTTGCCGATAGGTGCCATGCCGCTTGACACCTGAGTATATATCGACGAGAAGCTCGTCTAACGATTGTGCCAGATCTTTCTGCTGCAAACGACAAATGGCCAATCGCATATTAACCTTCTCCAAATGCTGCTGGTCAATATCTTGACGGGCCAATTGCTCGTCGAGGTGATAGATCCGAAGGGCCATGATGGACAGCCTATCCATTGCGCTACCGGGCGTCTCCGTGTTCAACTTAGCCCCGTCGACGCTTTGTATCGACTCCTGTTCGAGGTTGGCGGTGATCCAATCGTCGACTTTCTCGATCCAATCATTTCGTGCTTGATTGAACCGGTCGATGTTCCGCTTGACTTCGGCAATCTTAGCATAGGACACATCGCGGCTTCGAGCGATATCCTCTTCGTGCCAAAGAAGATAGTTGAACTGGTGTTGTTGACATACGGTTGCAAGAAGGGAAGAAACCACCCCGTCCTCTGCATTGGGATTGTCGATCGGTTCACGGTGCCATCGGGAAACGCAATCGATCTGCATCTCAACAATATCGTTGACGCTCAGCATGGAGGGGCCATCATCTATTCGAAGTAGGACAGGCTGCTAGCCCGTCGAAGTACTGCACAGACAGGCTGGCAGCCTGTCCTACCTTAATCACCAGATCGTCCGATGCGTTACGCAGCCCTTACCGCGCGGCAGTTTTGAGCCCATTGGATCCAGTCGGTCACTTCCGCTTGGTCGGGTACGTTGGAACCGCGAAGAATGCGCACACCCGGCTTGCTGCTCGCAAATCGAATGACTTTATTATACAACTCGACCGCATCACTTGCGGCAAGTTGCTCAGCCGTTCTTAACCCGCAACCCACAATCAATTGAGCATCGTGCCCTCGTAGATTTGGAATGCGACAAACCAGCAAAGCTTGATGTTGCCATTGCTGAACAAGATCGGCGGAAACGCCTCGATCGGCAAGTTGCGAAGCAACATTCTCGGCATCGACTGCGATGAGGTCGCCGACGGTAGAGAGATTGAACGGAGCCAACCGTTCGGCCATGCGGGGACCGATACTCGGCGCATCTACAATCGGGCTGTCGATATCCAAATAGAATTTCCATTGGGACGCGGAATTCGAACCTGCCGACCGCGCGACCGATGAGCCTGTGACTGGGTTGGTTCGTTGATTTCTCGAAACGGAACCACTTCCTTGCTGTGCAGAGATCGGGTGAGTTTCTCGGACGCTAGCAAATGGAGATTCATTGCCTCGTTGAACACCGTTCCCATTGGATCGAACTATCCTGGGTCTTGCTTCGTCGCTCGTTTCGCGACGTTCTCGACGAGCGCGCTCGCGATCTCTATTTCGATTAGTCCGAATGGGCACAACCACTTCACGAGAACGATTACCATAGGATCGTCGCATATCCGCAATCCAATTTCGAATCCTAGCTACTTCAAAGGACGTTGCGCCTCGCAATAAGTCTTGTCCTGCTGATGTGGAAAGGAACGATTCTACGCATTGGACCAACTCGGCCGCTGACAGGCTGCGCAAGGCATCCGATCTGATGATGCCGCACCCGACCAAAACTTGCGCATCGAATGCGCGAAGCTGCGGTGTACCACACATCAATTCCGCAACGCGTTGGATTTGGTCCAACATGGCAGATTCGACTCGAATTACGGAACCCAACTTGGTTGTTGATGCACGCAACAGGTCGCCGACACGATAAATGCCCGAGGTATTCAATCTACGCATCAGTTCGGAACTGACGCCAGGCGCGTCCTGAACGGGACTATCCACCTGTAAAAAAAACCTCTTGCCGTTGACCATTCTGTCGCTCGAAGCTTCGGCTTGAATCGTTGGCGATGCCATCCGAGAAGGATTGGGTAACCACCACGAATGGTTCGCCTCTTCGTTCGCCCAGCCGGTGAGTTGCCGATTAAGCTCACGGATCTCTATTTCAGGAGAATCAGCGCTGACAATACGTAACGGTCGCTTGTCACGCACCGTTGATAGCGTTGCCGAATGCTCTATGCTCGGGTGCATGCCAAGCTCGTTTTGTCCATCTAGTACATAGCTAGGACGTGCATACCGCATGACCTCCAACATTCTCGAAACGGTACCACCGTGAGCTGCTATCCTTCTAGCGATAGATTCATCGTTAGTCGAGAGAAGCAATTGCCGCCCGTCTCGTGAAAAAGCGGAGAGGACATGGAGGATCTGCTCAAGGGATTCCCCCCGGAAACCGCCAAGCGAATCGTCTAGAAGCAACGGGATACGGCCTATTCGAGGTACAGCCGCTTGAGCGATCGCCAGTCTTATTGCCAAGTCAACCAGTTTTCGCTGCCTTGTATTCTCGCTAGGCAAAGTGTTGTCATTGTGCTCATTGCGGAAGTTAGATTCGCGGCCAAGTCCAATACTGCCATGTCGGTTCAAATGCTGGTCCAGAGAGGATGCATCGACTGCCCAAGGTGGTAGCTGTCGAGCCGCACCCGAAGTCAATTCTCGGAGGAACTTTTCGGCAGACGGGATGAGCGATCCCTCTGTCGTTCGCCGGTATGGCGAACGAGTCCTTAGATGGGACTGGACCTCTGCCAAGCGACGATGCGTCTGAGCTCTTCGATCCCAGCGACGTAGCATGTCTTCGGAATGCGAGTGCTGTTGCCTAAGCTGAACATCATCCCAACGCTTACCAGGATGGCTTGCGTGTGCCGTCCCAACAGTCCAAAGCTCTGATTCCAACGCAGCCTGTTCGGCCAACAATGGATCGATTTTGCTCTGCAACCGTTGACGCTCCGTCACGTACTCGGCTCGATCGAAGGCCGATTTGCCTTTTCCGAGGGCGGCGTTGTGGAGGGAAACGTTGTTAAAGAGCGTTGAATTGGAATTCACTCTGAGACTGTCAGTACGATGTTCGTTGAACTGAGAGTTTGCCTCGTTGACGAGTGATTCCTTTTGGAGCCCGCGAAGTCTTGCAATCTCATGCTGGATAGAAACGAGCCGCTCGTTTCCTGAGGGCGAACAAGGTTGACAGCATCGTTCTGCCTTTTCGGACGCTTGTTGATTCATATTTTGAACATGGGCCAGCTCGGCAGCGATTCGATCTCGCTCAATAGACCACCAAGCTCGATCATGATCGACACTCTCGGAATTCCGAAGCCGTTCCAAAAGCTCCTGTTCCTCAGCTTTTAGGCGTTGATATCCCTCATCCAACTCGCTTTTTGCAGCGGAGTGAACGCCGAGTCGACTTGCCGCCCACCAAAGTTTTTCCGGTGAAACCGTTCCGAGCGGACTGCAGAATACCATCCCGAGAATATCGCCGCGAAGATCGTCCCATCGGCCATCGTGCTCGTCTCCCTCCCAGAGTATGTTTCCAAGCCCACGAATCTGGTCGCGATCATCAGAGTGAATTGGGCGTTCCGATGGATGCAAAGGAGAATGAACGAATCGAGAGGGAAGCAGCGGCGAACCACCTGCATAGGACATCAAACGGACGTGGCCAGTTGCATCGGCCCATTGCAGCGACCCATCGATCGTCTCCGATTCTTCGTCATAGTTCAACTCGTTCGAACATCGACGGCATCGTTTTTCCCGCGCTTGACAT
>JANPNA010000402.1:0-35935 GCA_031427235.1 Pirellula sp. | reverse complement strand
ACCACCCGCGAACGGATGCCCTGAAGGGGCAAGACACGCGTGGCGATCACTAAGTAGTGGCTGTTTAGCCCCTTCAGGGCACCCGTCGATTCACTTTTATTAACCCAGGGCGGCGCTGCGCTTTGCCCTGGGCTAAATTGTCTTGGCCCTTCAGGCCATTCAAGCGGACAGGGTAACTGCCGACTCCCCGCCGACTCCCCGCCGACGATGGCGGAGGGGTAAGGAGCTGTTGCGTGAGAAAGTTGTCTCGGCCCTACGTTTTGAAGTGGCAACCATCGCTCCATTGCAACAAAATGGCGCCGACCAACCGAACGCCAATCGTCACCGAGTCGCGGCCAAGTGAGTATCTGTGAGGAAGCGTCCGATCCGCGACTTCGGTGCACGATTTTGTTCTGCAATTTTTGATTATCGAATTTTCGTTCCAATTCGGTCCCATCTTATGGCTTTTGGTATCCCGGTCGATAAGTCGCTTTGGTTTTTGAACTCGTAGTCTCGTGACCAAAAAATTGTCTTGGCACGACCGTAGTAGTCAGCGAAAGGAATTGCTCCGAGCATTCTGCTATCGTTTGAACGAAATCGATTGTCTCCCATGACGAAAAACGAGAGTTGGGATATGGTTATTGGCCCAAAATTGATAAATCTTTTGTCAGGTGGAGGTTCGCCATCGTGAAATGCGTGGATGTCGTCAAGTTTTTCATTATTGATGTAGACGACACGATCCCTAATCTCAATCGTCTCCCCTGGAAGACCCAGTACCCTCATTACATAAAGTGGCGAACCTTTACCCGCACTTCGAAACACAACAATATCATCGCGACGCAAAGTTTCTGCGCTCGACCACAATTTGTCAACCAGAATGCGATCCATGTGAAGTATCGTCGGCCCCATCGCACGTCCCGGTACAACGAATGATTCAGCAATGTAATTGCGTACGATGATTGCCGTAAGAAAGTTCAACAAGTAAAAGACGAAAAACATACCGATGTAGACCCACCACCTCTGATACCACTTTCGGGTTGCTCCTTCGACACGACGTGCGATCGCGAAGGCATCAACGGCGAGGAATATTGGATAGACAGCGACGGCAGCTGCAAGCACACACAACGCAAGTCGGTTTAGCTCAAGATTGACAACCATCAGAAATAACAAGCACGTGAGGCAAAAGCCGATGAACCATAACGTAATACTGCGACGAAAACGTCCGTCGTAAATTTGACCCAAAGGTCCCCCGAACAAACTTAGAAGTGCTGCAAGCCACGGTCTGGGTCGTCTCATGATGGTTTATAGCTGTTGAAACTTGATATGCAGAACAATAGATTCTCCCCACCTGAGTTCAGGGGAAAGGCCTATTTTACCCACCTGAGCTAAGGAGAATAGGGGGGAAACCTCAACTGAGCTGTGGTAAATACCGCTACAAAAAACCGCATGCGTTTAATTTGTAAATTAGTGGAAATGGCAGTCAAAAAGGGAGCCAGCGCGGCAGCCAAAAAGAGAGTTTTGGCAGTCAGAAAGGGAGCCACTTGGGGCAAGTAAATTTAGTTTTTAATGAAACAAACGGGGGACACTCCACTTTGGTGCATGAAACAAACGGGGGACACTCCACTTTGGTGCATGCGGAACGCCAGAGAAGTCGTAAATCATGGTTCAGGAGCAACGAAATCACATGGATCCCGGCCGGGACAGGGCGAGCAGCGTGTTCTGGATGCCGTCCGATAAGTAGTATCGGCGGTTTGAGCGCGTACCTTCAGACAGTTGTTGTTTCGGTGCCTAAGAATTTTTGTCCAAAACGCTCTGGCGACCTCAAAGATCCCCGTATATCGCTGCTTCACTGATGATCGACTTACTCCAGCCAATCATCTTCTCCGTCGATTTGGTGAGCTTTTCCAAGGCATTGTCGATTTTGACGAGCGATTTGCCCAGCGATGACTTGTCATCGGGCGGGAGTTCCGAATTGTTGATCGCCGTGTGATATTTTTCGATTATTTTAGTCGCTTCGATAACAGCGGTCTTCAGCGATTCCAGTCCCTTTTGAGCGTCGGAGAACGGCTGATTGGCCGCCTTCGTCGCCAGGGAATGGCAGTTGTCGAGTTGCGGGCCAAGGCCGTCCTTGAACTTGACCAGCGCCTCCCAGTCCTTAGTCTTGATGCTCTTTTTTGCAGATTTCCAGTCGGCTCGGAGGGACATGCTTCGCCTAGAAGTGGGAGAAAATGAAATGTTGAGACTCGAACGGACTTGATCTTAGGTAGGGAGGAGCGAAGGTGCAAGTACTTCCCCGGACGACCTGTCCACCGTTGATGAGCTGGACGTGAATCCAGCCTCAGTCCAACCTGTGGAAATAGAAGCTGCTGCAATCTCCCCGCCGCTAGCCGCTTCAGTTATCCGATCCTGCAGGCGTAGTCGACTCAGCCGCAGCCAGTGTCCACATTGGTTGGGCCTAGCTCTGGAAACGGCTAGCATTTGTCCAATCCGGCCCGTTACCGATCTCTGTTATTTGGCTACTTCGATCAATTGCTGAATCCTACTGTGCGCATTCAGCGCGTTCTCGGTACCGATTTCGCTCGTCTTTACCGCGAATCCCGATGCCCCAGACAAATAGATGAATAAATACTTGTCCCTAAGAATCGCTCGGTCTACAGCATTCCAATTGTATCCCGACAATCGCGATAGCGAAAACTACGATTGACGGCAATGAGAAGCCAAACTGCAAGGTAAAAAGAATCACAATCGGCAACAAAAATACTGGAAGAAACCATCGTGTTCGATTCCTCGACGCTAACGCTTCATTCTAAACGATGTAGCAAGGCTAGTCTAATCGGCGATTGCACATGTCACATTGTTTACCAACTTTCGGAAACGTTAGTCGCTGGCTTCGGCTACGTCCACATGTGGATGGGAAGCTTGCGGCGAGGTAAGACGCCATAGTTCCGGCAACGGGCACCCGCGACGTTACCGTCGTCAGCGTACGACTCATGGCCAAAGTGATTGGCTAAATCTTCTTTGTAGGACTCTTGCATTCCCAACTCCAATCCGGTTTATCCCGGCGCTTTCCTGTGTCCCCCAGATTCCCCTCCAGATTCCCCCCATTGCGTGCCGCTTGAGCCTCGATCCGATTTGGTTAGACCGCCGTTTTCTGGAAGTCCGCGATCTGCGCTAGTCGCTCCGATCGGTTAAACAAGCTTCAAGCCCTGCCACTACTAACTCGCGATTTCATTGACGCTCGTTCTAAACGCAACGAGCCAAAGACGGCGAGCATTCTCATGGCCGGAATTCTGAAGAAATTTTCTTTTTCTTCGTTGCGCTTTAGTCGCAATTCGGCATTCATCTAATTAGAGCGGCGACCGCAAGCAACTTTTGAGCGATACACTCATCAATGATTGCAGTCCTTGTGCCGTGTCGTTTTGCTAATCTCCGATCGTTCCACTTTTCAGAAAGCCATTTGCCATGTCAAGCCGTCGCAACACTCCACAGTCGAAACGAGATTCCTTTGTTAGTGCAGTGAAGCGAGTTATCCGAGACTCATTGCGTGGTTCCGCGCAGACGAATCGCAAAAGCAGAATCCATAGACGAAAACCAGGCTTCGAATGGCTGGAGGATCGTCGCTTGTTGGCCAGCGTGATTGTCGGGGAGTCGACCTTCGATCCGGAAGCGTTCGGCCAGAACATCAGTGCGCTGCTAGACTTCAATACCGTCGGCTATGCCTACGGCATCAGCTACAATGGCGCAGCGGCCGTGGCGGAAGGCACGGGCGGACTTTTCGGAACCAACCTCGGCATCGCTCGCAACTTGGCGGAAGAGAACTTTGCCGTCTTCCAAACGGACACGCGGATCGAAGTCGCCAGCGTGTCGAAGATCATCACCACCGTCGCCGTCCTCCATCTGCTGGAAAGCCAGTCCGACGATGTCAACGCCATGCTCAGCACCCCGATCGAGCAGTTTCTGCCTGCGGACTGGATCATGGGCGCCAATGTCAACGGCCCCGACAATTTCGTCACCATTCGTCATTTGTTGACCCATACCAGTGGGTTCTTCGAAGGTGGCGCCAGCGATTCGGCCAACCCGCTCGGCATCAACTTCGAGAGTTTCACGAACAACAACTTCCAGAACCTCCGCGCCATGGTGGCCGCCGGCGTTCCCAACCCAACGGTCACCTTGCCGGACGGCAGCCTGGGCTCTCCCTACAGTTATAGCAACGTTAATTTCTCATTGCTCGCGAAGATGATCCCTTACATGCGCCAGGACCTGGAGGATGAGTTTTTGGACCACTTCTCAGAAGAGGCGAATCTGCCGATACCCGTGCCTGCGGACAGCTTTTTCGGATTCTTGTATGAGCAATACGTCCGCGACAACATTCTCGGGCCGTCCGGCATTGTCGACGCGAGCATGTCCGTCCAGGATCCCAACCCGGCCAAGGGATACGACTTTATCGATGCCGACGAGCTGATTCCCGGGCACTCGCAGTCCGACTTTACGGACCTAGGCGGAGCCTTCGGCTGGAAGTTGTCGGCCCCGGACCTGGCGCGGTTCTTGAACGCGACGCGCCACGGCAACGCCATTCTCACGGATACCACACGCGCGCTGATGGAAAATGAAAACTTCCTGCTGGGCTGGCAACCCTCCGCCTCCGGAACAGATCCCTACGTGCTGGCGCCGAAGACCACGGATGAATTCGGCACCTACTATACCCACGCGGGCTACGCTGGCAACTTTCTAGGGCCTTTCCAGGGTTCCCAGGCTTTCCAATCTCAAATCGCCGTGCTTCCGGGGAATGTGGAAGTGGCCCTGGTCCTCAACAACCTCGCCGATAACGTTCCCCACTCTTATTTCGAGGTCCTGCGTACCTCGTACGTGAGTGCCTGGTCCAGCCTCGTCATTGAGGGCGATAGTTACGTCAACAACTTCGAGTTGCGCCGGAACGCGGTCTATCCCACGCGGATCGACATTATCGTGGACGGGGCCACCATTGCCTCGCCGTTTGTCGATGTGCTACAATCCCTGCAATTCCGTGGCCTGGGTGGCGACGATACGTTCCTTATTGAGGATTTGCCGGCAGGCACAGATCTGATCCTCGACGGCGGCGCGAACAAGGACACCTTCACGATCGGCCATTCGTCCGGTTCCACGTTCGACTACATCTTCGGCAACCTGACCATCCTCGGCGGCAGCGGCGATCAAGACGAGGTTCACGTCAACGATGCGAACGGCCTCAGCGACGAGTATTCCATACAAGGCATTGACAACATGGGACTGGCCGTGCAGGGACGCATCGACGCCACGGACTACACTCCCGGCAAATTGTTCCTCTACGGCGGCATCGAGCAGCTCGTGCTGCAAGCCAACATCAACCCCAATCAAATCACCGTCTCGGACATCGCCTCCGGCATGACCGTGACGATCTTCGCTGGTTTCAACCCCGACACTTTGCTGGTGCACGACCTTGCCTCCGACGTGACCGTAAACCTCTATGGCGGTGCCGACAACGACACCTTCGCCGTGTGGAATATCGCGGTCGGCGCAACGGTGAACGTCTTCGGCGACGCGCTCGGCTTGCCGGACAGCAACGACACCCTGACTCTCGGTAACGGGAACCTCGGCACGGTTAGGGGCAGCGTCTTCTTCGAGGGCGCGGACGGCGCGGACCTGCTCATCCTCGACGACGCTGACGCCCCCACTGGCCGTGGCTACCAATTCAAGCTTGGTTCGGTGACCGCAAACGGCGCTTTCGGCGGTGTAACCTATACCCCCGGCGTGGAAAATGTCCGCCTCCATGGCAGCAGTCGCGACGATGCCGTCAACGTCGCAGCCCTCGGCGCCACGACCGATCTCGAACTCTACGGGCACGATGGCAACGACATCTTTTGGATTGCCGGGGCTTCACAAAATGTCGACCAGGTGCTCGGTGACGTGGAGATTCACGGCGGCGACGGCTATTCCCGGACCTTTTTGCCCCAAAACGCCATCCCCGAGGATGACGATCAACTCTACGTGCGCGACGACGAAAATGCCGTGGCCGGAAACTACACGTTCAACCTTCACCTGGACAACGTCTTGGTGGGCCGACTCAACAAGCTTGGCAGCAACCCGAGCGACCGGCAGCCTAACGTGATTTACGATCAGATCGAGCGGACCGAACTTCATACGGGTGCTGGGGCCGATACCATCACCGTGGTGGCGGCGCCGCAATTCAACCAGGTGTCGGTCTTCGCGGGCCTCGGCATGGACCAGATTGACGTCGAATCCACGCCGCTATTTGCCGCTGCCATGCAGATCTTCGGCGAAGGGGGCCTCGATTCGATCCGCGTCAGTCCCATCGCCGAAAACCTCGGTAACCTGCGCAGTCTCCTGTCGGTCGACGGAGGCTCCGGAGTGGCTGCCGAACTCGACACGCTCACCATTGGCGACACACTTTCGGGTAATGTCGCAGCCTACACCCTTGGCGGTTCGAGCCTGACCCGCCCCGGCTCGGCCGGCGTCGCCTTCGGGACGGTCGAGCATCTGGTCGTCTCGCTCAGCAACGCAGCCAACGTGATGACCGTCTCCGCGACCGTGGCCGGAACGACGGTTGTCATCCGCGGCAACGCCGGGAACGATACTTTGACGGCCAGTAATCTCGCATCTTCCGTTTTCTTCGTCGGCGGCACCGGCCTTGACGACCGCGCCTTCCTGGACGGAACGAACGGCAACGACACGATCACCGTCATCGGCGACACGATGACGCTGGGTGCCGGATCGCTTACTTCTGATGCGGAAAACCGCGAAGTCGATGGCCGCGGCGGCATGGACACCTTCAACGTTGGCAACGGCACGGTCAATTCGATCGGCGGCGGCCTCGTGCTGCGCGGCGGCGGCGATAGCGACGCCCTGTTTATCAACGACCAGGATGACCTCGGCAACGATACCTACACCGTGACCTTTAACCAGGTCAGCAAGCCGAATGTCCTGCTTGTCTACCACGACATGGAATCGCTGACCTTGAACGCGGGTGCCGACAACAACACGATCAACATCAACAACACCGCTGCCGCCACGCTGGTAGTCGTCAACGCCGGTGCCGGCGGCGACACGATCCACCTGAGCCCGACCGCCCAGAACCTGTCGTTCATCAACGGCCCGGTGACGGTAAACGGCCAGCAGGGCGTGGACAATGTGATCCTGCACGAGGAACTCTTCGCCCAGGGCGGCTTGTCCCCCTATACAATCACGCGCTCGACGGTCAGCCGGAGTTTCTTCGGCGGCCTCAGCTTCGACACGATCGAGCGTCTCCGGCTCAACCTGGGCACGGCGAACAACACGGTCAACGTCGCTGAGTTCAACCGCGACGTGTTGTTCGCGCTCTACGGCAACGTCGGCGCGGATACCTTCAACGTCACCGTCCGTCCCACTCTGTTTGACACCGGCGGCCGCCTGTTCATCGACGGCGGCGGCAACAACAACGATCGCCTCAAAGTCGCTTATGCCACCAAGCCTGAAGTTCCCGCGAAGCCCAAGTTGAACCATAAGAAGGCCGCGCAACCGGGGGCTGGAACGATCACGGTCGAGTACCCCGAGGCTCTGTACGACATCCAATACACAGGCGTGGAGCAGGTGGAGATCGACAAGGCATAGTTTCTTTGTGGATCAGTTGTGGACTGGGAGGCGGGTGAGGTCAAGAATTGACAGTTAGCGAGAATCGAAGCCAAAAAAAGAAACTGAAAAATACGAAATGCAAAATGATGCATCGACGACTGAAATCCCGCCTCCTTGTCCGGCGGATCGTTCGGTTTCTGCCTAACGGCGCGACGCCCCACAACTTCCAATCCCGACGGGCAACCCGGCGGGATTCGCGGCGGGATTCGCGGACGCTCGCCTGGCCCTACGACGGGCTTGGGATCGCAAATTCGGTTGTTTCGAGAAATCCAAGGAAAAATTCGCAATGGCATGATGCGCTTTTGACGAAAAGTGGCATTCTTTTAATTGTACAGGGCGATTTCCCCCTGTGGCGCGGGCGAGCCGGTGAAGGATATCCCCCGGATTGAGCAGGTAACGCTGCCCTATCCGGGGGAAACGTTTTGCGGCTCGCCAAATTCCCGCGTGAGAAAAACTATCAAGTCCTGAGTCCGAGTTAACGGGCCAAAAGCCAGCGGACTCCAGATCGATCGGCGGGAACCGGTCGCCTGGTTTACTGAAGGGAACCAATTATGTCGATCATTCGCAAAAAGTCGTCCAACCGCATCGTGCGTCGCGGTTGCAAGTGCCAAGTTCGGCGATTGTTGCTCGAAACCCTGGAGCGCCGGGAATGTCCGGCAGTCATGTTTGGATTTGAGAGCGGTATCCTGAGCATCACCGGCGACGAGGGGCCAAACGTTATCGAGGTTATACAGCGGCGCGACCGAATGGTGGAGGTTGTGGGGGACGGCGAGCGACGGACTTTTACGGGGGTGGATAAGGTCTTTGTCGACACCCTCGGTGGAGACGACGAAGTAGCCGCCCAGTTGCACTGGGTCTTTGGCACGGAACTTCCAAGCGTCAATCTGGTCGTTTACGCGGGGGCGGGGGACGACAAGATCAAGATCAGCGATGGCGAGCCAACGGGAACGCAAAGGACCGAGCAGACCAGGCAGATTACGATCATTCAAGATCTGGGACCCGGCTCCGACCTCTCCATCACAGCGTTAAACAACCATTCCAATGTTTCGCTCGACGTGATCTCTGCGGATGGCGGAGACACGATTTACGTCGGCACCGCGAATGGGGCATTGAGGAATGTGTCCAGCAACAACCAGAACCCGACCTTTGACGCGAATCTCAATCTGGCAGGTGATGAAAATGTAGTCGGCTTCCGCACTCAGGGCTACAATGAGGTAGAAGTCGATCTCAACCTGACCGGCAACGGCAACACAGTGGAGATCGCATTGCTGCTTCCGGCGGTGCAAAAGGTCCGCGAATCGGCGGCGCGGATCAATGTAAATGCGGACGGTTACGGCAACCTAGTGAATGCGAGCACCGTGGGCTTTGACGATGTGACGTTCTCGATCACGGCGCCTTCCCGTGAACCGGATGTTGCGGCATTCGCACTGGACGCGAGCTTCAAGAACCCGGAAGGTGACCACCAAACGGGGAACTTGCCTAATCATCCAGTCTGGAAGATTTTAATTGATCCCAGGAATGACAACCTCGTGGACATCGCGGCGAGTAACTTTGCCCTCGCTTCCGTCAATGTGGCCACAGGCGATAGCGAAGACGACATAAGGATCCAGGGGACAAACCTTGGAAACTTTTTCGTTGATGTGAACACAGCCGGCGGAACCGACTCCATTTCGATTGACATTGACGCTTCGTCGGTCGAGGCAAGGGTCGATGCAGGCGGAGGCAACGACACAGTTGTGGTTGACGCCCAATCGAATATTCCGAAGAGATGGTTCAACGTGGGACCGGCACCGACGCTCAATCCGTCTTCCTTTGCTTTCAACGCGATGCTCGGTACTGGAAACGACCTCCTGGAAGTCGACGCTGCGGGCTACGCCCTTGTAAACAGCTTCATCGACGCTGGTGCGGGCGACGACGTCATTCGCCACAAGTTTTTTGCCATCGTCGATCGCACGCAACTCCACGTCGGTCGCACGCAACTCAACTTCGTCGCGCTGCTCGGAGCTGGAAGCGACTTCCTCGATCTCGAGACATTTGCCTTTCGGGATTTCCAAACCAAAATCTTTAGAGGCCCAGCGGGTGACGGTCGCGACACAGTCGTTACGAGGCATGTGGCACCCTCGCGCGGTCGCGTCAGCCGGATACGCCTAACACTGGATGGCGGGCGGGATACTGGAGACTTCAGCGCTAAGGGGTACGACACGCACAGCGTGCAGCAGATCGACGACACGGGCACGCACGAAGTGGGCCATTGGTTCGGTTAGTAACTTTAGTGTGTGAGTGTCGTTGGCTCGGCGGGAGCCCGCTCGTCGGGCGCGGCTGGCTGGAACGATTGATGAGCAGCGTCGGCCCAGGCGGACCAGGACGTACCGGTTCGGGCTTGGAATTCCGCAGCAAGGGAAGTCACCGCATCTGCGTCGAGCCATTCGACGTTGTCACCCGACGTGAATGAGCGCTGGGTCGCGAGCTTTGCCCAAAGATCGACGAGTTCTGGATCATCGGGCAGCGGTGCGGGCAGGTGCCACAGCCGGCCGGTAAACGCAAGGTGGCCAACCGGATGAATCGCAACCGACAGGACGTCGTCGTCGTGCTCGAGCGGCGGCGACAGGGGCAGGCAAGTGGCCACGTCCCACAGCCGAGCGGTGTGGTCGCGGCTGCCGCAGGTCACCAGTCGTGTGCCGTCCCGACTAAATGCGACTGCTATCACCGGGCCGTCGTGCCGCATCGGTCCGCCGAACAGTCGTCCAGAAGGGACTTCCCAGAGCCGCACGGTGGCATCAAATCCACCGGTTACCGCAAGGCGACCGTCCGGGCTGAACGCCGCCACAAATACTTGGCCGCGATGCGGTAACGGCTGCCCGACTGGCAGGCCATCGTCCGCGTTCCAAAACCTCGCGGTTTCATCATTGCTGGCGCTGATGACCAAGCGTCCGTCGGGACTCATGGCGACGCACCGTACCCTGTTTCCGTGCTGAACAGCCCAGAGCAACTTGCCGCTCCGCACGTCCCAGAGGCCCAGGTCGCCAGAACCCATGCCTACTACGGCTCGATCTCCGCTGGGGCTGAAGCTGACCGATCCGACCCCGACCGATTTGCCCTTGATTCTCTCAAACTCGCGGACCGATTCCCCTGTGTCGCCGTTCCATGATCGAATTACGCCCCTGCGATCGCCCGTCAAAACTAATTGGCCGTCGGGACTGAAAGCGGCTGCGTCCACTTGAACTAGGTCCCCCTTCGCGTCTCGATGATCCATCACTTGGCCGTGTCTTTTACCGTTCTTAGCGCTCCATAGCCCGGCCGTTCCGTCGTGGCTCGCCGTCAAAACCAACACACTATCCGGCCGGAAGGCTACATGACTTACTTTTCCATCGTGGCGAATGGAACTGCCGAACGCTGTTCCGGTCGGGCTTTCGCGCAGCTTCGCGGTCTTGTCTCCGCCTCCCGTGACTAACTTTGTGCCGTCAGCACTAAATGCGCTTGAAGTGACCATGCGTTGACCGAACGACGGTGCCACCAGCGCTGGATCGGGAATGTCCCAGAGAACGGCTGTATGCATTTCGGGATTGGTCAGCAACTGACGTGTCCCTGGACGAAACGTCAAATTCCCAATATGCCTGTCGAGGCGCAGCAGTTCGCAAAATTGGACTGGGCTGGCAAGACTCCACGTCCGTACGATGCCCGCGTCCCAGGCTGCAGCAACCGTTTGGCCGTCCGACGCGACGGCAATCGCCGTCACCCGACCGGACTGTTTCGGCCAATCCGGCAAGCGTCGACCGGTGTCCATGTCCCAATCCGAAATCGAACCCAAGGAGTCGCCGGCCAGCATCCGTTTGCCGTCCGGTGTGAACGCGATCCGTTGGAGTCTGCGCGACACCACTCTAACTTCACGAACCGGCGTTTTGACTGTTCGAGGCGGCGGGCCGTTCTGGATCTCCCACAACCGTACTCGTCCATCGCTACCCACAGTCGCGATCTGGCTGCTATTGGGTCGGAAAACGACCTGCTCGACTGAGGTAGGATGATCGAGGTCTGCAAGAGACTCGCCGTCGGAGACGCGCCAGAGCCGGGCCTTGGACCGGCCGTTCGTGCGGCTGCCCGTGGCCAGCACGTTTCCATCGGGGCTGAACGCGGCGCAGACGATGGTCTCGTCGTGCCGCATCGCGACCGCAGGCTCGTTTGGTGCCCTCTCGTCGGACGGGAGACGCCGCACCGAAATTGATCGCGCGGTCGTCAAGGCGGCAATGAACGCCGAGCCGTCGTCGGAGACGCGCACCGCGAGGACGCTACCGCTCGACAGTTCCCGAATCGACAACATCGCGCCCGAATCGACGTCCCACAGCTGCGCTTTTGTCTGGATGCTCGTTGTCCAGAGCCGCTTGCCGTCCGGACTAAACGCCATTCTCCCGAAGGACGCATTAATCGCAAATGCCGTACGCCGCTGCAATACGTAATGCCGAGTGGCGTCCATATTCGTGAGGATTACGCGCCGCAATGCCGTGTCGTCGTGCGGAGCGTGTTCGAGCGCTCGCGCGAACCAAAGCATGCCTTCCCCGTGCTCGTGATCTTTGGACAGCCCGAAGCCTCGGTCGAACGCCAGCCGGGCCGTGCGGCGATTTGCCTCGACGCGCTGACGATTTGCCTCGATGCGTTCACGCTCGGCTTCGACGCGCTGGTGATCGGCCTCGAAACGCTGACGATTGGCGTCGATGCGTTCACCATCGGCGCGCAGGCGTTCACCATCGGCGCGCAGGCGTTCGCCGTTGATACGAAAGGCGGCGACTGTGGAAATCGCTGTAATCAGCAGCAGCCCCACCAGCCCGCCGACTGCGACGTTTCGATTGCGACGTCCCCAACGTGCAAGCCGTGCCGCGATCGATTCGCGCGCTGCCGAAATCGGCTCATCGGCTAGCCAATGCTCGATGTCGCCAGCCAGGGCGCTGGCGGATGCGTAGCGGTCCTCAGGCTTGAGAGCCAGCGCTTTGAGGCAGATGGCTTCCAACGATCGAGGAATGGACCGATTCCATTCGCGTGGTCGAGCAAAATCGCCAGCAATCACTTGTCGCAGCGTATTGTTGACGTCGGAATCGGCAAACCTTTTGCGACCGGTCAGCAACGTATGCAACGTCGCGCCTAAGCTGTACACGTCGCTGGCAGGGCCGATCGACTGCGATTCGCCGCGCGCCTGCTCGGGACTCATGAACGCGGGGGTACCGATCAGCGCTCCGACTGACTGTGTAAGCTCGAACGACCAGTTGGCAGTCGAAGTCGATGGAGATTCGAGATCGTCGACGATCGCGTCTCCAGGCTCGTCGCCGCCGGTCGGTTCAAATTCGGGCTGCGTTGGCAAAGGCTCGGGCAGATTGGTCACCTTTGCCAAGCCCCAGTCGACGACCAGTGTCTCGCCGAATGGTCCAAACAGAATGTTCTGCGGCTTGATATCGCGATGAATGACACCTCGGCTGTGAGCGTAGGCGATGGTTTCGCAGACACTCAGAAAGCGCCGCAGCAATTTTTGAAACTCGATGGAATCGAAGCGAGGTCGATTGTGTGCGCGTGCGTGATAGTCTTCGATAGCCTGATGAAAACTCTCGCCGCGCACCAGCCGCATCGCGTAGTAAGGTTGCTCATCGGAATCTTTGCCCTTGCCGTAGACGGGTACAACTCCGGGGTGTTCCAGACGACCTGTAATCTCCGCTTCGCGTAAAAACCTCTCGCGCACATCGTCGATTTCCGCTAGTGCGGGCTGTATCTCCTTAACGGCCACTTCGCGGTTCAGCTCGGTATCCACGGCGCGCATAACCTGACCGATGCCACCTCGCGCCAGCAACGAGAGGACTCGAAATCTTTCGCTCGCTTCTCGCGGGACAAAGCGCTGCGACGAGTGCTCCGCGTCGCCGCCCGATCGCACTCGAATCGCAGGCTCAGCGTCGAGGAACTCATCCAATTGGAATTGCTCGTCGAGCTGCGTTTGCCACTGCGGAAATCGCGACGTGAATTCGCTGGCGGCTGGCTTTTCTCCTAGCTCGCACCGCGTCGAATATTCTGTGTAGATCAAGTCCAGCGCCTGCTCGGGGTCTGCTGCCAGTCCCGGATGATCCGCTAACAACTCCTCGCAGCGAATGCTTTCGCCAGCTCTTAAGCGGCGTTCCAGGGTCTTGCACAACTGCTGCAGGAGGTCTCCGCTTGCCCCCGAAACTGGATGAGCAGAAGAATTCAGCGAACGGTTAGTTGGCTCAAGCATTGCAGAATTGGAATCCTTGCGTGTAGACTTACGGTTCCACCATACTCTTTGGACAGCCAAGTTGCAATCGCATGGAAATCGAGTACCAATCGTCTCAGTCGGACGGCGACTTCGCGGAATTGCTCGCCCAAGTTCGCCAAGGCGACGAGTCCGCTGCCAGCCGACTCGTCCAGCGTTATGAACGCGCCGTGCTGCGGAGTGTCCGCAGTCGGTTGGGAAAAAACATGCGAGGCACGCTTGATTCGATGGACGTTATGCAGTCCGTGCATCGCAGCCTGCTGATTGGACTTCGTAATGAAAAGTACCAATTCTCGACACCGCAGCAGTTGATTGGATTAGCGGTCGCCATGGTTCAAAGCAAAATTGCTCGGCACTGGCGTAAAATCAAGAAAATGCCCGGCAACAAGCGCGAGGTCAATGCCGCTGAGCAGGATACACTGGTGGAGCGACTAGCTAGCCAAGATCCAACAGCCTCGCTGGTGGTTTCCGCGGAAGAATTACTGCAACAATTCCTAGCGCAACTTGACGAGCTAGATCAAGGGTTAGTCCGCCTGAAGCTGGCTGGTAACAGTTCCGTCGACACGGCCAAGCTTCTCAATTGCAAGCCCGCGTTCATTCGAATGCGTTGGGTACGACTCCGAAGGACCTTGCGCCAGCACGGCTATTCGCTCGACGACCCCGATTGATTGAGCAATCTGATTATTCAAGAGGAATACCGGCACCACCTCAAAGCACACTTGCCGCAAGAGATTCAGCAGAGTCGAACGACTTGGTGGGAACACAAGGTGGGAACACAAGGTGGGCGATGCTGGGGGACACACCACCTTTCGAGTAGTTCGTTGTTTTTCTCGGAATCTAGACTCAAATCCTTGATCCACTATCGAAAAAGCGTTAAGCTGCGGTAGCTTCCCCTACCCTTGTACACCCGTTGCGAGTGTTTCGTGGCCGTTCGTTCCAGCATCCAAATCCTGCTCTTGATACCGTTGCCTTGTTTCTTGGCAATCGCGTGTTTGTTTGTGTGTACGGTTGCCAACGTCAATGCGAGTTGCGGCGACCACCTTCACCAACGCCCGATTGGCCATCGGAATGCGCAATTAAATCAGGATCCAACTTCGCACACTCCCACCTATCCCCGTTGTAGCGGAGGCGAGTGCAGCAAGTTGCCCCCCTCTTCTCCCGGAAAGTCGGTTGTATTGAAGGTAGTTGTTCGACCGATCCTGGGTGCGCCGGGATGTGCGTGCGCGGTTATCGATTTTGATTTGGATGCACCTGTTGTGCCAGATGTTCAATGCCCGGCTGATGAGTGTCAGCAAGTTCTATTGCGACCTCCAATTCTCTAAGTCCCTTTCGGGGGCTTACTGCTTCCTCAGGGTCGCACTCAACCATCTTGCGAATCAGTTCCCGTTGTTTAAGTGGGACGGTGAATGCACCATCAGCATCGCTATCAACACATTTCCCCTCCCAATAGTCGGTCCCGTGGATTCTTCGTCGTCGGCAATGCGACGATACCTGCAAGCAGTCGGCATTGCCAAGTGAACCTAGGAAAAGACAAAGACGTTTCATTTTAGCGCTAAACCACTTAGTTGTTTTGAGGTAATTATGTTTCAGTCAATCAAAACCCAGGTAGCATTTGCAGTCCTGCTGCTGCTACCTTTAATGACCAGTAACGGCGGACGGTCTCAGTCGTTGGGCGCGGATGTAACGACGCGAACCGGTTGGCCGGTTCCACCATCCAACGAATCATGTTGGTCAACGTTGCCAGTTCCGATTTCCGGAGCAGGACAACCATTGCCATCGTGGGTTCGGATGGTCGCTCGCGAGATGCCGAAGACGGCGGCAGCTTTTCTAGAACTTGATTATTCGCATCGAGCCTTGGGCCCAGTGGAGCCCAACTTGAGGGCTGCGATGCGCTGGGTTGCCGCCCAAGCGAATGGCTGTGACTACACCATGAAAATCGCCTCCTTCGATGCGGAACTCGCTGGTGTCAATGCAGACAAGTGGCGGTCGTTGATGCAACCAGATCGTTCTCAATGGAGCGACCGAGAGCGAGCCGCGTTGGACTTCGCCTCTGGCATGACACGCGACTCCGATAGCGTGACGGACAAGCAGTTTGCTGCGCTGGTGCAGATGTTCGATGAACGCAATGTTGCTGCGATGGTGCTGCATCTTGCTTATGCAAACTTTCAAGATCGATTGATCCATTGCTTGGGTGTTGCGTTGGACAAAGACGAGCCGCTACGTCCGATCGATGCTCGTTTTTCGCCTGAGTCACTTGTGCAAAGAACACTAGCCCCACCCCCTTCTCCGCCCAAACAAGTAGGCCATCCCGACGTTGTGCCTAAGGACATCATCAGCGAAACGGACAACCACACTTGGTTGCCTTACGATCGCCTTCAAGAGCGTTTGCAGATTCAACGGGCTAGAAAAACGCGATTGCGAATTCCAGATTGGCAAGAGTTCGCGGGGAAACTTCCATCCGGTCTGATGCCAACTGCCAGCGATATCGTATGGTACAAGATTGCCTTTGGTTATGCGCACGAGTTGGCAATTCCCTTTGAAACGTACATGCGGACAGCGGGATCGGAGATTTCCGCCAACTGGGATCGTCCCTTCGGCAATTGTTTGTTTTGGATGGTAACAGACGCCATCAAATGCCCTTACTGCATGGGGCACTGCGAAATGAATTGGGAGGTCGCAGGTTTCAATCTGGAGAAAATTGAGGACATCAGTCAGAAGCTTGCGGGCAATGATTGGTCGAGCTTTAGCGCTGCTGAGCAAAAGGCTCTGGACTTTGCGAGAACACTGACGCGCACGCCCGCTGGAGTCACGAAGGAACATCTCGACACTTTGCGAACGGGATTTGGTGACCAACGAGCCTTTTTCATTATGGTGAATACCAGTCGCTACAACTACATGACCCGTATCAGCAATGGCTTTCAATTGACGCTGGAAACTGGGAATCCTTTTTACCAGTACTACGACATGTCTCCGCCAAAGCCATCCGAGGCGGCAACCTTGCCTCGCCCAACTCCTGTCCATCGAGATGAGCTAAAGAAACTGCTCGAGGATATGAAGTACCGACAGGAACGGGTTTCGCTTCCGCCGCTAACCGAGGAGGAGAAGTCGCAAAACGACGCTCGGAGTACGTCCTACGAATCTCGGCTTGTTCAACTGTTCCTTCCTAATACCTCCGGTGCGAGAGGCTATTTGAATTTCAGCGGCAGCCCAACTCGCGCGTCAAATCCTGCTGCGAATCGAGCTGCACAAGAACCCGACCCTCTATTGATTTTAGATTATGGGTTCAAAACACGGTTGTTTTGGATCGCTTCACGGATCAATAACTGCCAATACTGTTTAGGACATCAGGAGTCAAAGTTATTGGCAGTTGGAATGAGTGACGAACAGATTGCGGCACTCGATTTGGATTGGACTTCTTTCCCGGAAAACGAACAAACGACGTTTGCGTTGGCTAGGCAACTAACTCTAGAGCCGCAGTTAGTGACGGACGAGGCTATCAACGCGTGCAGGCAGCACTATTCGGATCTCCAAATCTTGGAAATGGTCCTGTCGGTTGCAGGCAACAATGCAATCAATAGATGGAAAGAGGGAATCGGTGTCCGTCAATCGCGAAGTGGTGGCAATTTCGGAGGGAGCAATGCGAACGAACATTCGTATCTCACAGATACGAGTCCCAAATTGGCAAAGAAAGTTTCCTCAATACTTCCAACGATCCCTCACGCGCGTACGCCCGACGCTATTCCGACTCGGCGTAGGGCAAGTGAGTCGAGCAAACCCATAGCCACCGAAGACGGCCTCAAGACCGCACGCAATCGTAAAGCGAGGTTACCAATGAAATCGAGCGACGAGACCAAGGCGGTGTTTGCGGAGCTGAATTTACCCGATGCCATTCCTGGCTGGATGCGACTGTTGGCGAACTTTCCAACGGCAGGAAAGCGGCAAGTCACTGCGTTCCTTGCCACGGAGAAGACTCTGGATTTGAGTGAATTAACCCGTGCCCGCATCGCCTGGGTTGTGGCTCGACAAAACGAAGCCTGGTACTCGCTTGCGGAAGCCGACGCAAGGCTGCAGTCGACAGGCCAGACACGCGAACAAATCCAGATACTTGAACATTTTGAGACGGCAGAGACGAACGATCAACTCACGGCGAGAGACAAGTCGTTGCTGACGGTAGCAAAGAATCTTGCTGCTTCGCCCGTCGTGTTAACCGACGAGGAAGCGCAGAATGCGATCACGGTAGCCGGTCCGCGCGAGTTTGTACAAACGGTACATTACACTGCGATGCGATCGCTATTGGATCGGTTCACCGAAGCAAGCTCGTTGCCTAGCGATTAGCTGAAAGGATTCGCCCTCGTTGCTGCGGTGAACTAACGATCATGATATTTGGAGTGCCGGGACTCCTGAGTCTGATCACGGAAAGGTGGCGGTAAGGTAAGGAAACGAGTGGCAAGAATATTTCCCCGCACCCGGAACCTCTGACCCTAATTTTCTTACCACCAATTTCCTCACGACTACCCTCTGGAAATCTGGAAATCGGAGCCGAAAATAGGCCAGCCAGGCAGCCAAGAAACGGCCAGCGTCGGTTCTGCTCAAAGCGGCTCAAGCCGGACCCAGTCGAGACGACATCGCGTTTGGACTGAAGTTCTTAGGATCCCAATCAACAACTGTAAGAGTTTAGGCCACCCGGAACTGCTCTTGGAGAAAAACGGGCATTTTGGGTAAGATGGTCGGCATCAAGGATGATGTCAATGTCTGTTTGTTTCTATCCCCAGCACGAATTCGCATGCCCTAATCTCAGCCACTGTCCGCACCTAGTCGGTATGGCCTTAGGCACGCTCGTCACGGATTGTTACATCGCGTACTTCGCTCAAGTCGCTGGAGCGAAGCAAAAATGCTTGGTGCATATTGCTCGAACGGCGCGTGATTGGCAAAAGTTGGTGGAAATGGATTCGATTGATTACCAGTGACGCATGAGAAAGCGATTACGTTGCAAGGTCGACTGCTGCGTCACTACGGCGAGTGGTTGGAGGTTGGTGTTTGTGTACGACGAACGCGTGCCGCCGACGAACAACTTGGCGGAGCGAGCATTGCGACCGTTGGTGGTGATGCGCAAGATCACATTCGGCAGTCGCAGCGTCTGAAGTTCGACGCTGTTTGCTGCTGCGCACTGCAACGTAAAATCCGCATTAGAGTCTCCCTAAATTGCTCACGTTTGCGAAGCAGGCCTCGACAAATTGACACCCGATGCATTGTTGAGTCGAGTAAGGTATGGTTGTCCGACAGCTAGCAACTGCGACGAAGTAGCCGCTTCGTTGTGCTCCATCGCTAGCAAATCCCTCTATCCATACCTTCGAGGACTAAACTCTTACATCGAATAACCAACGCAGCCAGTGAAGGCTTTAACAGCATGATCCAGTCAATAAAAAGTGCTGCGCGAGGCTTCAGCAGCTTTGAAAACTAAAGAACACGCATTCTCTTTTTCTGCGGAAAACCAGACCTCTTTCCCAGCATTTCGACCCACTAAATTCCCCTAAGAACCCCCTAAAATCTAAAATCTCACCCCACTCACTGATTCACCATGTCATCCAATTGACGGGCCGCCGTATGGGTCAAGAATCTTCGGGAGATGAAATCGCCCAGATCGTTCAGTTGCAAAGAAAACTCTTGCAATCGACTCCTCAAAATGGCTCGCTCGTTCTTGCCCGTTTCGTCTTTGACAATATCCTCGCCCAATGCGTCTGCATCAAAGAGTCGCAGGTTGCCGCGGCACTCGGTAATCTTTTTTCGATAACGAGCAACCTCCGATTTGTCGGCGACAGGTAGCGCATCCAAATGATGAAGTATTTGGACAAATTGAAACGCCAAGCCGCGAGGATTAGACGGATCGACCACTAACAAGTCGAGCACCGGGCCAATCTCGTAACTCATCAGATAGCGGTATCGGTAGGTCATCGAACTGTCGCAAATATCCAGCAAGGCTTCGAGCAATTGCCGAGAGCTTTTCACGTAAGGCACCAATAGCAGTTCAATCAATCGGAGTAAGTTTTGCGCTCGGTCGATCCGGCGCCCTAGGTCCAAGAAATGCCAGCCTGGGCCGCGCGTCATGCTCTCCGAAGCAAGTCCGGCAAAAGCGGATAAGTGACTGATCATTTGATTGAGTGTCGACAATGCTTCGCCCATCCGTTCGCGTTGTCCTGGCCAGGGTACGAGCGAAGCATAGTCGAGCCGGCTCAGTATTTGCCACGAGTCCAAACTAAGTCGATCCCGAATGGTTTCCGTATTGCGGATAATCCTGTTGGAGGCATTGGCTAGGCCATCGGATTGTTTTTGTTCAAAGACAAAATGTAGAACGGTCTGCCTCATTTCATGCAGAGCCAGGATTTCGTCTCGCGGTGGCTCGTTAGGCATTTTCGAACTCTCGCAAAGCGCTTTCACAACTTGCCACTGTGAGGGGAGTGAGTCCGAGGAAACTTCCGAGGTGAGTTGAGAGCTGCAATACCTTGCGTGCTTGGCCATAAACTCCATGCGTTCGGCAAAGCGCCCTAGCCAGAACATGTGTTCCGCGACCCGGCTTGGAAGGTCCATGGCAGTCCGCCGAAGTTCGACGTTTTGTTTGCCAGAAGTCAACAGTGTCATCGGCTTGACGGGACCATTATTAAGGACCCACACGTCCTTGCTCATGGAGCCGCACGCTAAGCTTTCGTCTAGCTTCTCAGGTGAGTCGGCCACACGCGCAACACCCCCAGGCATGACTTCAATCTTGTTTTTCGTCGCACATCCGAACAATCGAATCACCGACGGCCAAGCGACAACATGGTTGTTCACCCAGGTCGGCGTCCGTCCGAACTGGGGTAATGCGGTAGCGACGTATCGCCATGGAGTCTTGCGAATGTCTGCGGCGATGGCGTCTCGCTGATAGGAGCTAAGGTGTGCTCCGATGGTTTGCGTGGCAGAATGCCTAACGAAGGCATCACGTAGGAAAAGGCTTTCGATGTTGTCAATGACGTATTCCATGGACGCAGAATCGCCGCACCACCACATTGGCATATTGGGCAATAGAAGGTCTTCATTCAGAAGTGCCTTGCACAACCTGGGTAGAATTGCGGTCACTGCGGGACTTTCGGTCCAACCCGTTCCAAGCCCATTTGCAAGCAACACATTGTTTTCTCGCTCGGCCTGAGCTAAGCCAGGGATACCTTCGCTGGACGAGGGATCAATTTCGAGGGGATCGCACATCGTATCGGGTAGTCGCCTCAGGATGCTGTCGATGCGCACAAGCCCGCCTAGGGTTTTGAGGTAGACCGCACCACCACGCACGGTCAGATCCGTCGTCTGTGTCAGCGTGTAACCCAAATATCGCGCAAGGTACGCGTCCTCAAAATAGGTTTGGCTTTGAACTCCAGGAGAGAGCAAGGTTGAGCGCGCATTCTTTTCTCGGATCGGTGCAGCATCTTGTAATGACTGCCGCAGTGTTGCGAAGAAGCCTGCCAATCGTTGGACTTGCATTTTCTGAAAGTCGTCCGACAAAACTCTGGACATGGCGATTCGATTCTCAACCGCATGCCCACAGCCGCTTGGTCCCTGTGTTCGATCCGCCAGGACTTGCCACTGTCCATGGCTGTTGCGTGAAATCTGGGCTGCGTAAAGATAGAGCTTGCGACGAACCGCTGTACCGGGTGGTCGTCGTGCGGGACGAAGGTAGGCCGGACAACCATAAATCAGTTCGCTAGGGAGCACTCCGGTGGCCAGAAGGCGTTGATCTCCATAAACGTCTTGTAGGAGGAGATCGAGAACCTGCATGCGTTGTTGCAACCCTGCGCTCAGAATGTTCCATTCCGTAGCTTCAATGACGAATGGAATGGGATCCAAATCCCAAGCGTGAGCCACCCCCGATTTCAAATGCTGACCAGTAGACGCAGGCGGATTGTCCTTGAGCGATTGCTTGGCCAATCGCCAGCGGACGTAAACTTCTGGACCTGTCAGACGAGGTTCAAGGCCGATCAATCGACGATAACCCGTCCGAACGTCTCCATGTTCCGTAGTCAACTCATCAAAGGGACCGCCAAAGGTGCGATAAGCGGACAGGAGTTCTGTGATCGCGTCCGCATCCTTGCTATTTGATTCTGGCATCCATGTTCCAATCCATCCAGAGGTTTAACCTCGTGCGTCCTCGCATTGCTGTCTTTGCATTTGGGGCTGAATCGGAGGTTGCGACCGCTTTTTTCATTGCGCCGTCAACCGACGATTTGGTGGATTCCGTCGGCTTTTCCTTGGTTTCGTCGACGACTTTGATGCCATTATTTATAACGAAGATTCCCTCAGCAATCAGGGCGGCAATGACAACCCCAGGCGCAAGAATTTTGCCCAAGCCGCTGCGGTTCACTGTCGCTGCTCTTTTTGTCCTGAGCTTGTCTACTAAGTTCACGTTTTTAGACTCCAAATTGGAAATGAGTCAGGGACGACGCAGCACAACTATACCAAATTTGCTTTTCAGGGTAACGCGTCTATTTTTCTGGATGTCGCAATCCTAACGCCTCCGTAGGTATTTCTGGACATCCGGAAACGAAGAGCCAACTTTAGAACAAGCTCAAAGAATTCAACAATAGAGTGTGACCATATTGAGATCGATGCTGATAACCGATCTGTGAGGCAAGTACCTCGCATCGGGTCGCTTCAAACCCGTTGTTATTATGTGTCACCGCCAATCCTCCGCTCCAACGATTCGATTGGCGAATGCATCGACCCATTTTTGCAACAGCCCGATTCCCCCACCAATCCATGCAAAAGTATTTCTCGGAGATCGTTTATGCGCACTCTCGTGGCGACTGCTATTGTTATAGCGGCCTGGGTGTCGACTGCGTCGGCAGCCCAATTTTCTGGACTTTTCAAAACCACCAATCATGATTTCGGGACCGTTGCCCGAGCTGCAAAGACCGAGTATCGATTCACCTTCGATAACCCCTACAACCAAACGATTCAAGTTCGAAGCGTAAGGACCTCTTGCGGTTGCACCACCCCGATTGTTGAAACCGAAATTGTACCTCCTGGAGGACGCGGGAGTATTCTCGCAAAGTTCAATACGGGCACCCACACCGGCTCGCGATCCGCAACTCTTACGGTCACCATTGACAAGCCGTCGTTTACCGAGATTCAGCTTCACGTCAAAGGTTACATTCGCTCCGATGTTGTTTTTCAGCCTGGCGAGGCATCATTTGGAAGTATCATGCAGGGAACTTCCAAAACGATCGATGTCGGAGTCGATTACGCCGGCAAGCCAGCTTGGCAAATCAACCGAGTTACGACTGGAGATTCGTTCATTACCGTCGTTCCCACCGAAGTCTCGCGTCAAAACGGTCGCATTCGCTATTCCCTATCCGTTTCCGTTTCAGCCGATGCGCCTGTCGGACCGTTGGAAAGCGAATTGGTTGTTCACACCAACGACCGCAACTTAACCACCGTACCGCTTCGGTTGGTCGCCAACATCGCACCGGAAATCGCAGTCTCCCCTCAAACGCTTTCGTTGGGTGATATTGTTCAAGGAGAACCGATTAAGCAACTAATCGTCCTCAAGGGGCACCAACCGTTTTTGATCAAATCGGTGGAGAGCGGAGAATTTGAGATTGAGGCGAAATTAGGAGACGAAAGCAAGTTGCTACATGCATTGCCGATGGTCATCAAACCACGCGCTCTGGAATTCGGGAAAGAAATCAAGGGCAAGATCACGTTTTCTACCGATTTGCCTGAGAAGCCTTTCATTGATGTAGGGACTGTTTTCAGGCTCAAGGCGACGATCGAGAAATAGGCAAACAACTCGCTAAGGTCGAGGGGTGAGCGGCGTGCGTCAGCGAGCGCGTCAACATAGGACGCCAAACAAGGTTGAGGGGAAGCAAGCTCCCGCTCGACCTGAGGAAGCTCCCCTTTCCCCCATTTACCGAGGTATCGCCCGCCTTTTTGGGAAACTTGGCCCTCTCCTGTTTGACCAATCGGCTTAATAAGTCTACTCTCATGACGTTTGCTCTTCTTCAAACCGAAACGCCAGTTCGATGAACTTGTTCTACGATGTCCGTGACGACTCAGTCCATCAGCGACTTGGAAGCCGAATCCTGTATTGGCTAGACGACTTGGGCGGTATACCGATCGGCGAGTCCGAATCCGATGATGAAGGGTTTGTGTTTTCGGTTGCCGGTTCGATTTCCGACTATGAGGAATTGGTTGCGAACCGCCCCAATATTCGAGACCGAGCGAGTCAACGGCTTCCGCTCGCTAGCCTAGAGTCCGTGTTGGATCATTTGATTTCTGCTTCGGTGGAGGTCCCGATGTCCAGAACATGGCGATTGGCATGGAATGAGGAGCTTCCCGAGGACATCACTTATCCGTTGTTTGTTAGGGCATCGAGTGGTTCGCTGAAGTTAGGCGGCAGCATATCGCGGGTTCGGAATGCCAGTGAGCTTCTTTTGGAGGCAGCGGAACTGCGTCGGCTGCTCGGCTGGAGTGCGCTGATCATTGCGCGCGAGTGGAAAGAATGCGTTCCGGCTGGCACTAGCACCTATGGTACGCTGCCACAAGAAATAAGGGTCTGGATTGTTGATGGCAAGCCATTTGCATGGTCCTTCTTGCATCTGAAAGCGATACCGAAGCCGACGGGGTTTCCGCCGTCGACGTCCGATCTTCATGAGCTGGCAGAACTTGCAGAACGAGTGTCGATCGCCTTTGATTCGCGATGCTTGGTTGTGGACTTTGCTCGCGAGTTAGAGCGTGGTTGGACGTTTGTGGATGCAGGTTCTGGCAGTTCTGCGGGGGAGGATCACGAGGGTGTGTTCAAGGCCGTCGCATCCAAACTTAAAGGTAAAAAATTTCCGTTCCACAATGATTCCGTTGGCGGCGTTTTCTGAGAATGGAATGCCCCCGAGTTTACTCGGGGGATACTTACCTCCCGAGAGATGAATTGCTCACTTAGAACGGAGCTGGCCCGAATCGTTTTCCGCCAAGAAGCACTGGTAGGTTGAAACCATGCCATCTGCCAATGCAATTTTCGGTTTCCAACCAGTCGATCGGATCAGCGAAGTGTCGGTCAGTTTTCGTGGCGTACCATCCGGCTTGGAGGGGTCCGTTTGGATTTCACCGGTAAAGCCGATGGTTTTGGCCACCAACCGAGCCACATTTAAAATACTCACGTCAACACTTGTTCCCACATTGACCCAATCCGGCGGATTGTCAAGTTGACAAAGATGAAGGATGGCGTCGGCCAAATCATCTACGTGCAAGAATTCTCGCAACGGAGTGCCCGTTCCCCATATCGTGACTGCTGCATCGCCTCGTACTTTTGCTTCGTGAATCCTTCGGATTAAGCCGGGGATCACATGGCTGTGATCGGGATGATAATTGTCGCCGGGGCCGTAAAGATTCGTTGGCATAGCGGAGTGATAGAGAACTCCATATTGCTGACGAAAGTACTGACAGAGTTTTAATCCGGCGATTTTTGCGAGCGCGTACGCTTCGTTGGTTTGTTCGAGCGGGCTGGCTAGCAACTCATCCTCACGGATCGGTTGCTTGGCCAGTCTCGGGTAAATGCAGGTACTACCCAAAAACAAAAAACGCTTCACTCCGTTTCGATAGCTGGCATGAACTGTTGCCAATTCTTGACGCAAGTTGTCCGTGAGAAACTCAACCGGAAACGTCTTGTTCGCGTGGATTCCTCCAACTTTTGCGGATGCAAAGATGACGGTTGCGGGGCGATTTTTGGAAAAGAATTCATTGACCTGCGACTCTTCGCAAAGATCCAATTCGCTTCGTGAGCGCGTTATTACATCAATACCCGGCAGGCTCGCGAGCCGACGACAAACCGCAGATCCAACCATTCCGCCGTGACCTGCAACAAACACTGGAGATTCAATCATGAAAAATCGAAGAAAGTAAACGGGGAAAAGACGGAGGCTACGGTTTCAAAGTTGCAATTGGATTCAAATCATAGTCTAGGATCATAGTCTAGGATTTATGGAAACAAACCTGAAACGAAGTTTAGATCGCCTCTAATTGGCAATCGTCCAGCGCAACACTTGCTCCTCGCCCCATGTAACGGACCGAAATCAAGAGTCGAACTTCGTTTTCACGTCGAATGATGGTGCCTTCGAAACCCTTGAAAACCCCAGTCTTGACTCGAACTTTTTGGCCAGGCTGCAGTCGAAGTTCCGGTGAAAGAGGCGCATCGGTCAGGATGAGACTGCGGATTTGCCGCAAATCGGTCACCAGTTCGGCCGAATCCGCGACGGGCATCCATCGGCTGACGCTGCCCGTGGATACGGCTTTGTACCGTGCCATTTCATCCCCCATGATGAAGACGTAGTTGGGGAATAGCGGTTCGACGCTGGTGCGTATTCTACCCTGAGGTGATCGGTATCGACGTGAAATCGTTGGGCCATAAAATGGAACTTCGATTTCAAGGAGCTGCCGCATCAGTTTCTTTTCAAACCTGGCCAGGGTGTAAAGCGCCCACCAAGTTCCTTCGTGAGCCAGTACGGGTAAGATTCGCGATGTCGATTCGGCTTCCGGTTCAACCGCTTCCGGTTCAACCGCTTCCGTCTCGGTGGATTCCGAGTTCGGAGTATCTATCGATTCCGATTCCGGATCGTCTAGTAAATTGAGGGGCCAAATGTCCTGTTCCGGTTTCAGCAGAGGCATGAGTGACTTTTGGAATCGGTTGGATTGACGGGGGAAATCGAGAGCCAGCATTGCGAGGCACAATCAATTTTTCGTTCGATCGCCGAAAAATCTATCCCTTTTCCTACTGAAAAGTCCGTAAATTCCCAATCCTTCCGACGCTGTCTGCCTATTCGTAATGAAAAACAAAAAACCAGAATGGCTGACTTGAAACGCAAAGCGTCCAGTAGCGAGACTTTGGTTGAACTCGATTGACCTAAATGCTAGGAATCTATACCCTCCCCGGCGACCAATTATGGAAAATGCGTAGAATGCATTGACTAGCGGGCTCAAGCCCGTCCCCTCCGCCAGGGGATAACTGCTTTTTGTACCCCAATCCCGAGCCGGGGGATTGGAAAAGATTCTAAGAATCCACTTTCGAACGAATTAATAATGGATCTGCTCGAGAAAATTTGGGAAGGAACCACCAACACAATCAACGGAGTGTTAGGGGGGATTGATCGTGGACTGACTACCTTTTTTGGGTCCGCCAATTCACGGCAAATCAAAAGGTACGCTCAGTACGCGCAACAGGTTGGACTGTTAGAGCCCCGTATGATCGCCATGAGCGATGGCGAGCTTCGTGAACAAACGGAGAAATTCAAGAAGCGAATGAACGAGGGGGAAACGATCGAGGATGTACTGGTCGAGTCCTTTGCTACATGCCGCGAAGCCGGTCGCCGATTCATGAAGATGCGTCATTACGACGTCCAGCTCATCGGAGGCATGGTCCTCAACGGCGGCAATATCGCTGAAATGATAACGGGCGAAGGCAAGACACTAGTCGCTACCTTGCCCGCTTACCTGAACGCACTTGAGGGCCGCGGAGTTCACGTTGTCACAGTCAACGATTATCTGGCCCGTCGAGACATGGAGTGGATGGCTCCGCTGTACATGGGGTTGGGGCTGACCGTCGGCAACATCCAAAGCGGCATGGACAACGACGAACGCCAGAAATCCTATGCTTGCAATATCACCTACGCGACCAACAACGAACTTGGGTTCGATTATCTTCGCGACAACATGCGAATGGCCAGCCGAGGCGATCACAAATTCCCACCGCATATGCAACAGGTTCAAGGCCCGTTGCACTACGCCGTGATCGACGAAGTCGATAATATTCTCATCGACGAAGCCCGGACTCCATTGATCATATCCGGCTCGGCAGCCCGTGACTTAGGAAAGTACACCGAAGCCGATCGAGTCGCCCGCGCCCTCAAAAAGGAAGAGCACTTCGTTGTCAATGAAAAAGACCATACGGTCAATTTGACCGACGCAGGCATCCGAGACGCAGAAAAAATCGCGGGCGTCGAGAGTTTCTACACCGTTGGCAACATGGAATGGCCTCACCTGCTGGACAACGCTCTCAAGGCCCACCATCTCTACAAACGAGACGTCAATTACGTGGTAAAGGAAGGGGCGATTATCATCGTCGACGAGTTTACCGGTCGATTGATGGATGGTCGACAATGGAGCGATGGGCTGCATCAATCCGTTGAAGCCAAAGAAGGGGTTCGCATCAAGGAAGAAACGCAGACGCTTGCAACCATTACGCTTCAAAATTTCTTCAAACTGTACAAAAAGATCTCGGGGATGACCGGAACGGCCATGACCGAAGCCAGCGAATTCAGCAAGATCTACAATCTTGGCGTTACAGCCATCCCACCGAATCGCGGACTTCAACGCATCGAGTTCCCCGACTCGATTTACTTAACGGAAAAAGAAAAGTTTGCTGCGGTTGCCGACGAAATCGAACGGGTCCACAAATACGACACCCTCCATTTCAAAGATCAAAAGAAGGGGGTTTTGATCGGTACGATCCAGTCCGAGGACGATTCCACGATCAAAATCAAGAAATCCGACTCGAAAGAAATCGAGGAATTCGCAGTCGCGGATGTCGAGAAAATTGAACGTGCGGCCCGGCCGATGTTGGTCGGTACGGTCTCCATCGAGAAAAGCGAACGGCTTTCGAAACTCCTTGACCAACGCGGCGTCCACCACGAGGTTCTCAACGCCAAGCAACACAAGCGCGAAGCCGAGATCATTGCTCAAGCTGGCCGCACCAAGTCGGTCACCATCGCTACCAACATGGCGGGCCGCGGTACGGACATTATCCTTGGTGGAAATCCCGATACGATGGCTTGGGCCCAATTGCAGGACAAGTACCCAACCCGACTTGAAGTCCCAAAAGAAGAATGGGATTCGCTCGTTCACGAAATCGACCAACGCGAAAGGATGAAGGAAGAAGGGGAGCGAGTTCGCGAACTCGGTGGACTTTATGTGATCGCTACCGAACGGCACGAGTCGCGACGCATCGACTTGCAATTGCGTGGCCGCTGTGGACGGCAAGGGGATCCGGGCTCCAGCCGGTTTTACCTTTCCCTCGAAGACGACCTGATGCGAATCTTTGCAGGCGAATGGGTTCGCGAATGGATGAAACGAATGGGAATGGGTGAGGGGGATGCCATCGAAAGCCCCTACGTTTCCAAGCGGATCTCCGGAGCTCAGAAAAAAGTCGAAGAAAGAAACTTTGAAGCCCGCAAGAGCCTGCTCGAATACGACGAAGTCATGGACTACCAACGCAAGAAAGTCTACGGCTATCGCCAGCAGATTCTCGATGGTACCAGTTGTCGAGATCTGGTCATGTTTCAGTTGCGGCAACAAATTGAAAACAACGTAAAGCAGTTTTGCGACCCAATGTACGGCCCGGAATCCTATGCGAAATGGGCCGGTGCGAGACTTGGCGTTCAGCTCGAACCAAAAGACTTCCGAGGTGTGGATCCCGCGACCGCGGTAGCGTATGCCAAAGACAAGGCTGACCGAACTGCCGAAACTCAAATCCTCGACGCCATCGACGAGAACATGCCCGCCGAAGAGGAGCAATCCGAATGGAATTGGGAAGCCATGGCCAAATGGGTCAACACCCGCTTCGCCACCAACTACACCATTGGCATGCTAAAGAAAATCGATCGCGACCGAATGGATGAGGAACTGATCGCCCAATCGCAAAAGTACATTGCGGAAATCGATTTGTCCGAAGGGGACGCGTTCTTGCGCGAAGAGTTTGGGCTCAAGATGCTGGTCGGATGGATGAAGAACAAGTTCGGTATCGAACTGGAGGTGGATGAAGTTCGAAGTCCCGAAACAGAGCAACTGGCCGAAAAACTGCTGTCCAAGGCGGAGGTGAGTTACATCGAGCGGGAAAGCCAATTCCCAATCATGGTGGCTTTCAATCGTTTCCAGGAACAGACGGGTCCCAAGAGTTACACCATCGATGGAGCGGCACTTGCGGAATGGGCCGGAACCCGCTTTGAGGATCCAACCGTCATGGAACAACTTCAAGCATCCTCGGATAAATCCGCCGAGACCTTGGTTGCCATCAGTCGTCGGTCGGTTGAGAAAGCGGTTCAACTGAGGGCTGACGCGGTCGAAAGGGCCGAAACCATTTTCGGCAAGAGCATTAAATCGCTCAAAGACACGGTTGGCAACTCCGCCGAAACGATCGAAGAAGTGGCTCAGTGGATGCGAAAGACCCTGGGCTGGACCGGCGAGGCTCAAGAACTAAAGAAACTGAATAAGGCTGAGCTCACGAACAAGTTCATGCAGTCGATTGACGATCGCTACTTTCCGGAGATTCGCCGCATGGAACGAACGGTTCTGTTGACGCAGCTCGATTCGGCTTGGAAGGATCACCTGCTCGCCATGGACCATGTGCGAAGCAGCGTGAATTTCCGAAGCATGGGGCAAATGGATCCCAAGGTCGAATACAAACGCGAAGGCATGAAGCTGTTCGAGGAAATGTGGCTCTCGATCGGCGAACGCATGACCGATGTCATTTTCCGAATGGAAGCGATTGATAGCGATATCGTGTCCGATTCCTGGGTCGAAAGCAAAGTAGTCGCGCGTCACGATTCCTACGACGTGACGAGCGAACTGTTGGCCGAAAAACAAGCGGATCTTGCTGCTGCCGATAGTGCTGGCAGTGAACGTCCACGGGTTGAGGCCATTCGCAACCGAGGCGAACGCCTTGGAAGAAACGATCCTTGCAGTTGCGGTTCGGGCAAGAAGTACAAAAACTGTTGCATGCGGAAGCAAGTGTAGCTCGGCACACCGTGCCGAGTTCAACGGCACGGTGTGCCGTTGGACACTGCGTTTACGCGGCGCACTTTCGCGGAGCGAAAGGCGACAATAGGCAACGTACAAAGCTTGAGAATATATGCTTTTTATCAAAAACTACTGGCAAGCGTTGCGTGATGCCGTTCTAACACCACGGGTTAGTCCTGCTAAGGTCGATGCGCAGCTTCGGCAATCGAATTTAAGTTTGAAAGTGCCCGTCTTTTGGCTACTTGGTAAAGCCCAGTCAGGAAAGACGTCCATCGTTCATGCCATCACGGGAAGCACTAAGGCTGAAATCGGTAACGGCTTCCAACCTTGTACGCGCACAGCCAGCCTGTATGCCTTTCCGGACGACGCGACCTGCTTGCTACGCTTTCTGGACACCCGTGGCTTGGGCGAAGCGGGTTACGACCCGACCGAGGATTTGAACTACAGTCAAGAGCAAGCCCACTTGGTCATGGTCGTCGTGAAAGCCATGGACCATGCACAAAAGTCGGTTCTGGATGTTCTTCGGACCATTCGTCGGAAGCGACCCAACTGGCCAATTATCGTAGTTCAGACTTCACTCCACGAAGGCTACGCAAAGAGCTCCGACCCGCACACGCTACCCTATCCATTCGATATCGAGCCCTGGCCTGAAACCATTCCGATCGATCTGGCGCGCTCACTGAAACATCAGCGAATGGAGTTTGCTGATTTTTCAAATCGATTTGTGGCTGTCGATTTGACCTTGCCAGAGGATGGGCTAGAGCCGGTCGACTATGGCTTGGAGTCGCTATGGAAGGCCATTGAGGAGGAGTTTCCACATGGATTGCGTTCTATGTTGGAAGCACAACCAGAGCTGCGTGCCGAGTTGGGCGATATCTACTATTCGACGGCCTGGCCGCATATTCTCTCCTATAGCGTTGCGGCAGGAGGCGCGGGAGCAGTCCCCTGGCCGTTGGTTGACATCCCTGTCGTCATTGCGATTCAGGCCAAAATGTTTCATGCGATCTCTTCGATCTATGGACAACCACTTACCTCCCATCTGATGACCGAATTCGGTACCGCCATTGGAGGAAGCATGTTGGCTAGATTGGTAAGAAGCCTCATTGCGAAATTTGTGCCCGTATTCGGAAGCGTTTTTGGGGCAGCATACAATGCCGCTACGACGTACGCACTCGGCTGCTCGTTGTGCTGGTACTTTGCCCAACTCAGACGCGGTGCAACCCCCGACGCAGCTAAGCTTCGAGAGTTTTATGCAAAGGAACTCGAAGAGGGTCGCCGACGATTCGCAGACTATTTAAAACGAGGCAGAATGAAAACTTCCGCCGAATGACTCTTCTTGAGCGGCAAACCCACTTCGCCTCCTATTCCTAGCAACAATCAGTGAGCCAATCATGCTCCGGTGGAAACTTCGATTCGTTCTTGTGGCCGTCCTGTGTTTGATCCCATACTTTTTCCTCATGGGGGCAGGCTGTTGGTGGCTCTACGAAAAGGGATGGTTAACTTGGTTTGCGGTAGCGGCAGCCTTGTTATCGCTTTTGGGATGGAACATCGACCGGCTCTTCCGAATAAGAAAGCGAAAGGCCATTCGTCTCTCCATCCAATCGCTTGGGGCTGCCGGCGAGGAAGGTGCGAGAGAGGTAATTGAGGCAATTGCGCAAAAAACGGAGGGAAACCCGCCTCCCCTGGATGATATGGACGCCTGGAAACTTGTAATCATCGAACTTTTCGACGCGGTGGCTGTGCGATTTGGGCGAACATCCGCACAACCTGCAATGGAGATCACCGTGCCGCATGCGATCCTGATCGCGGAGCATGTGCTTCACGATTTGCGAGTGGCAGCCAAGGATCATATTCCAGGCTCACATGTTCTAACGATTCGGCAACTTAAAAACTTGACGCACTTGTGGACCACAACCGCGTCCCTTACGGCCAGTGATAGCCCGTTGCGATTGGGGTATCGATTCATCCGGTTTGTTTTGAATCCCATTTCGGGCGTTTTTAAGGAAGCTAACGACAACCTCCTGGGAGACTTGAGTGATACCGCATTGGCAGAAGCGAAACGCTGGGCTATCGGCTACTGCTTGAGGCGAGCGGGTGAGTACGCCATTCAGCTTTACAGTGGGCAACTCGCATTGCACGAATCAACGTTTCAAGATTTTCGATCAACCCGCTCTCCGTTGGATCTTGCGAAGGCTGACAAGACCAGGGCTCTGCAATCCGACGAGCCGTTACGATTGATCCTGCTTGGGCAGGCGAAAGCGGGTAAATCAAGCTTGGTGAATGCAATGTTCGGGGAAATGCGGGCAGCAACCGACTCCTTGCCATGCACCGTTGGCGTTACCCCGTATGTGCTCGAGCGCGAGGGATTGCCAAAGGTTATTCTCTTCGACACGGAGGGGTTCGGCGGCAAAGAAGATAGTCGGGCAATAAAGCAACTTGAAATGGAGCTCATGAAATGCGATCTGATCATCATGGTCTGCTCGGCAACCACCGCTGCCCGTGCTCCCGATCAACAGTTGCTTGCCGCCCTTCGCGAACGATTTGCTGCCAATATGCTTCGATCCATTCCTCCCATCGTTGTGGCTCTATCGCACATCGACCAGCTTCGCCCTTTCGCAGAATGGAAGCCGCCTTACGATTTGCGCGATGCGGACTCCATCAAGGCTCGAAACATCGCAAGTGTGGTCGCGACGTTAGAATCGGATTTGTCTGTAAATGCGGAGCGAATCGTGCCTGTTTGTTTGCGGAGCGAGGCTGTTCACAATGTCACCGAGTCGCTTATCCCAGTCGTTCTTGATGTTCTACCCGATGCCGAACGGACCAAGCTGCTTCGATTGCTGCGAGAGTATCACGACGGGGAATTTTGGAGCCAATTGCGCACCCAAGCTTACAACTCCGGACTGTTGTTACGGAATACCGCCGCACGAGTTGCGGCACCCATGTTAAAAGAAGTGTTGAAGCTCGTGACCAAAGATCAAAAACCGCGGCAGTAACGCATTTTGTTAGGCGATTCGATAGGTTGAATGGTTGAAAGGGAGGCCAATCGATTCAATCGAGTGTTACGGGACCCTAACCCCGTTATCGGCTCAAAGGACGTCGTGTATGAGCTGGCCGAACGCTCGCAAGCCATCAATTATGCCGGTGTATCTGCGATGGTCAAACTCGCAAAACATGTCGGATTGGTCAACAACATTGACAAGCACGTGGACCTACTTAAGTGCCATGCCCCATACCATGAATCGGATCATCTCCTTGCCATTGCGATCAACGCAATGTGCAATGGAACTCGGTTGGAACACATGGAATTACTTCGCAACGATTCGGCTTTCCTCGATGCTTTGGGCGCTGACTCGATTCCGGATTCGACGACGTCCGGTGATTTCTGTCGTCGGTTCACTCAAAACGACATTCGATCGTGAACCGAAGTGGTTCGGTGCACAGTGCTGACCAGGCAGCAGGCTATTTGGACAAAGCTACCGCAACAACCAACGAGCCATAGGAAAAAAAGATAAAACAAACAAATTCAAAAAATACCTGCCCAGCATCGCTGGACCGGTTGCCGTTGCGCGGCCAAAATCAAGCTTCGACAAACAAGCGTTCGCTTGTTTGAGGACTAGTTCCGTGTAGCGGCGCGAGTAGATAGGAACCTGTCTTGTGATCTCAGTGACTGAGCCACCGCGGCAGACGATACGCGACAGCACCATTCGTGCCTAACATTCGGTAGGCATCTATTGACTTTCGGTATGGCGATGATGAATGGACGGAAAAAATGGCCGACGAACACGGCGTTTGGGCAACGCTACGGCCAGCGGGGCGTCCCCGAAAGAAGAAGCAAACCCCCGTTTAAAGACTGCTAAACATCAATATTACCCCCCTCCCCTTTTTCCCTTCTTTTTCCTTTTCAACGGTAGCGATATCGGCGCACTGGGTAGCTGCGTGATGGAACGGAATAATACCGTGGCGATTGGACAACGTAACCTGCACGGGGAACGTAGCCATAACCATAGGCATTGTTGCTGTAGTTGTAGTTGTTGCTGTAGCCATTACCATAGTTACCGTAACGACTCCCGTAGTTGCCATAGTATTGGTTTCCGAAACCATTCCCGTAACCGTTGTAGTAGCCGCTTCCGTAGCCGTTTCCATAGCCAAAGTTGCCGATACGGACCCCGGTGCCATAGCCACCGACTTGGACTTGTACGCCTCCGAATTGGCCATGAGCTAGACTACTGGTCAACAAGATGGCTGCGCTCAATGCGGTAGTAACTGAAAGTTTTCTAAACATGGAATGGTACCTCTTGAGAATGGAACGAAACAAAACGAAAAGGCCAACGCAATGGAACGAAGTTTTCCATCACGTCGGCCCACATGCAAACTCGCCGCCAAACGTTTTTGGTTGCGATTTGTCAGTTATCCGATAACGCTAAGCGATGTAGTCCAGCTTCTTGCTCGCGTGTTAAACCTATAGCGGCTTCGACATGGAGTGGAGGCCGTTCGCTATTTCATGCCAATTGTCGCCCTTGAATAACACGGAGCAAAACCACAACGATTGCAATAACGAGCAAGATGTGGATGAATCCGTTTAAGGTCGCACCGGTTGCAAGTCCCAAGGCCCACATTATCAGAAGAATGACGAAAATAGTCCATAACATAGTCGTGTACTTTCTAAGGTATTAATCGGATCTGTAATGATCATCCTGATTTTGAAACGAAAATAGCCGACGCATCGGATCACACTAGGTGTGCTTCGATGCGTCGGCTTACTAATATCTGGTCTCCTGCGCTTTGGTCTTTGAATGACCCTGCAAGCTACCCTGTATTTTGTCTTCCGTTGATTTGTGTCGACCCCCAGTTGCCCCTTTTTCGAACAACCAAGTCTTTCTACCCATTACTATAGAGCATTAGAAAGCGAAGGGAAGGAGGTGCAGGTACAAATTTTACGTGCGTTGAACAGTGGTGAAGGAGTGGCTCTTCATTGTGTTAATAAATGCCCGTAACTGCTCAAAGTACGATTACAGCTTGATTTTTTCGTCCGGTCCCGTATCCTCGAAGGGGTAACCAACATCATCGGATGACTGTATAGAAGAGCAATTCGGCCCAACGGGATAGCTAGTCGACGAGTAAGCCGACGCGGGCGAACCGAGGTTTAAAGCGGCTGGCCCGGGGGGGTTTTTTGTTTTATAATAGGGAAATCAAAACCCAACTTATGCCCGCCATGGCAAAGGGCGATGGGTTTCATCGAATTGAGAGTTTGGG
>JANPNA010000401.1:0-5064 GCA_031427235.1 Pirellula sp. | reverse complement strand
TTAAGGCGGGCCGATTTAAATCGTAGCGGAAGCTGTCAAAGCTTTCGTGAATGCTGGACGCCAACGAAATGCTTGACGCATTCCGCTACTAGGGAACGCTAGCGAAAGTGTTTCGCGGCCCAGCTTAAGATCGACGCCTGTTCTTGTACTGGACCGTTTTATTCTGCCTCGCATCCTAGAACAATCGGTTGTATCCATTCAGAGCCGCGACTCGATACGCTTCGGCCATCGTTGGGTAATTGAACGTGGTGTTAATAAAATACTCTAGCGTATTCAATGGCGGTGGTTGCTTCATGATGGCTTGTCCAATATGCACAATTTCGGAAGCGTTCGGTCCGAAACAATGGACCCCCAAGATCTCTAACGTCTCTCGGTGAAAGAGCAGCTTCAGCATCCCAATGGCCCGACCTGTAATCTGTGCTCGTGCCAGACTCTTGAACTGCGAATTCCCCACTTCATAAGGGATTTTCGCTTCGGTCAACTCACGTTCCGTTTTTCCAATCGAACTGATTTCGGGACTCGTGTAAATTCCGGTGGGAACATCCATCAGCTTCATGGCTCCTTCGTTCACCCCTACAATGTGTTGGGCTGCTGCCCGGCCCTGCATGTAGGCCGCACTTGCTAACGAAGGAAAACCAATCACGTCCCCCACCGCGTAGACGTTGGGACATGACGTTTGAAACCGATCATTGACCTTCAGCAATCCCCTCGTGTCCGCTTGCACGTCGACACTGCTCAAATTCAAATCCTCTGTGTTTCCCGATCGTCCGTTCGCCCACAGCAGGATGTCCGTCTTCACCTGCTTGCCACTTTTCAAAAAGAGTACCACCCCATCGTCCTGTGGCTCAATCCTTTCGAAGGTCTCATTGTGTCGAATCACGACCCCCGAGTCTCGCATGTGGTAACTCAACGCATCAATGATTTCATCGTCCAGAAACTCCAGTAGCTTCGACCGAGTATTGACGAGATTTACCTTAATCCCAAGGTTGCGAAACATCGACGCGTACTCGCAACCGATCACCCCCGCACCGTAGATCGCAATCGATTGCGGCTTGAAGGAAAGCTCCAGAATCGTGTCGCTGTCGAATATGCGTGGGTGCGAGAAATCAACTCCCTCAGGACGAAAGGGACGCGAGCCAGTGGCCAAAACAATGTGGTCCCCGTGGATGCGTGTTTCCCCATCGATCTCTACCGTATGGGCATCTAGCAATCGAGCTTTGCCGTGGATCACCGGCACGTTGTTGCGTTCGTAAAACGTCTGCCGCATCGACACCTGTTTCGCGATGATGGCTTTACTGCTGGAACGCAACTGAGCAAATGTCGGATTGAAATGGATACCGAGCTCGCGTGCGATTGGGTTGTTCATCGCCTCCATGACGCTGTAGATCGAGAACCGAAGGGCTTTGCTGGGAATCGTTCCCCAATGCGTGCAGCCACCACCGATCTTGTGATAAGCCTCAATGACGGCAACTCGCTTGCCTCTTTTGGCGGACTGCATCGCAGCCCCCTCACCACCAGGCCCGGTTCCGATCACTACGACATCGTATCGTTGTTCCGTCATCGCGTTGCAAATTCGCTTATTGGTAGATTGTTTCTGTGCCGCCAACGCCGTCTGTGCAATCTTACCACGGTCGAGATGTGATCAGACCTTCCTCGGGACTGCTGGCCGTCGCGTATAGTCTACGCGGAATTCGCCCGGCTTGGTAAGCCAACCGGCCAGCTATGGTCGCATGTTTCATGGCCGAAGCCATCGATACCGGATGGCGTGCATGTGCGATCGCCGTATTCAACAATACGCCATCTGCCCCTAACTCAAAGGCCATGGACACATCACTGGCAGTGCCAACCCCAGCATCGACGATCACCGGATAAGTGGGGTCATCGCTTTTCAAATACTCAAGGATGATGCGAAGATTGTTGGGATTCAAGATCCCCTGTCCGCTACCTATGGGCGAACCCGCTGGCATGACGCTGGCAGCACCAGCCGCCTTGAGGCGAACGGCCATGATAGGGTCATCGCTCGTGTAGCACAAAACCTGAAATCCATCGTCCACCAATCGTTTGCAGGCTTCCAAAGTTGCGATCGGGTCTGGTAGGAGCGTTTTTGAATCCCCTAGGACTTCCAGTTTTACCCAATCCGCCCCAGGGTTCTCTAATGACTTCAAGATCTCACGCCCCAATCGTGCGATGCGAACGGCATCGGTCGCGTTGTAACAGCCAGCCGTATTGGGAAGCAACGTGAACCGTGACAAGTCGATGTAGTCGAGTAAATTCTTGCCCTCGCGATCGTAGAGCTTTTCGCGACGGACTGCGACCGTGACGCAATCCGAGCCACTCGCATCCAAGGAATCCTTCATGAGCTGAAGTGTGTCGTACTTGCCCGTTCCAACGATCAAACGACTCTTAAGTACGTGCTTACCAACCTTGAGCGTTTCGTCCGAAGGCTCGACAGCTAAAGGGATAGGTGAATCGGAAGACATGTCAGCCGCCACCTACCAGCGTGACCACCTCGATTTTGTCGCCGTCGCACAAAGACTTCGAATCGTACAGATCCTTGGGGACAATTTCGAGATTCAGTTCGACGGCACAGAATCTGCTTTCGACTTTTGCAAATCGGAGCAGGTCAGCAACTGTCGACTTCTCGTCGACTTGGCTTGCTTGTCCGTTGAACTCGATGGTAATCATTGGGAACTACTTGCTGGTCGGCACTTCCGCGGCGGCAGGCTGTGACTCTTCGAGAGTCGAATTCATGATCAGTCTTTCGCGATAACCCTGCGCATCCATCATGGTGAACCCAAGAAACAATGCGACGAACACAAGGCTGCTTAGGATGATGATAGCATTCAATGGTTTATCCCAAAGCAAGTGCATGAAAAACGCGATAACTAACCCCGCCTTGATAGTCGCAATAGTCAGGGACAGCCAAACTTCGATGTTCCCCAGGTTGAACGTGGACTGGTAGACCGTCAAAACCGTCAGGGCAAGCAATGCGACGAACACGGTGAGTAGCATCCAAATCGGCATCGGGTGCGAGAATTCGCCGTCGTGGCCATGACCGTGCGCGTCGTGAATGTGTTCGGCAGTTGGAGCTGACATGATTGTCTATTGAGGTGTTGAAAGGTTATCGTCGGATGGAAAGCCGATGCTTTCGACAGGCACCGGCGCTCAGATTGTTACTCGCGAATCAGGTGATCAAGTAAAGCAATGGGAACAAGTAAATCCAAATAAAATCGACCAAGTGCCAGTAGAGACCGACGTTGTCGACCGGGCCATAGTACTTCGAATGGAACTCGAATTTGGCTGACTTGACGATTAGCCATGTAATAACCGCCATTCCACCTAAAATGTGAAATGCATGCACGCCTGTCATGCAATAGTAAATGCTGAAGAATAGACCAGCCATGCCTTTTTGATTGACGCTTGAGTCTGGGGTGTTGCTTTCCGCTGGGGTGATAGCCACATCGTGAGTTGGGGAAGCGTCCATGCCGAGCAGGTTCACTGTTGGCACTGTTGCATCTGGTACTGTTGCCTCATGGCTATGATCCGCTGTTGCATGTTCGGTGTGACTAGCCGACGCGTGAGCGATCGAGTGCGATTCCTCAGCTTCTGATTCCAAAAAGACGCCCAGGCCGACGCCTGCAAAGTAACAACCGGCTGCAACCACCAAGGGGCCAGCCACTCGCAGGTGGAACTTGCTAGCCGAAACGATTCCATACACATAGTAAAGCACAAAACAAACCAGCAGGACCAATGGCGGAATACACAAATACCACAGGTAAGGAACATCCGAATGATGTGCCCCTTCGATTTGCGAGACGTAGAACTTGCCGGGGAACAAGCCCAGCCCCCATTTGTGACTGTATTCAACTGCCTTTACACCCAAGAAGATGGCGGCGCACCCTAAGGTCGCAGCCAGCATTCCAATGAGCGTCTTCGTTTCCTTGAGTTGGGAAGCTCGAACCGCCCATGCCATGGTCAACGAACTAAAAAGCAAAACCCCGGTATTGATGGCTCCAAGCTTTTCGTTCAAAAAAGTTGAGCAGAACTCGAAGACTTCCGGATTGCGATTTCGGTAAAGCGCGTAAGCACAAAACATTCCGCTAAAGAAGAGCACCTCTGTTACCAGAAACAGCCACATCCCCAACTTGCCAGCATCAAATTGCTGCTCAGCATCGTCGAAATGGTGAGCCAACCATGCAGGATGCTCATGGTGTTCCTCTTCGTGATGATCCGCTGGGGGTGTTGCTACCGCAGTAGTCATAGTTTAGTCGTGGAGTTGATGGGGTTGTTAAACGGAAATAGACCAGTCCTAATTTAGAATGGTCCAAACCGTTCCAGGATGGATGGTTACTACTTCTTCTTGAAGTAGCCACCGGTTTTCGAATCGTACTCGATATTGCCAAACTCGTAAGGGTCGCCTACGACTGGAGCTGAGCTAAAATTATCGTGCGGAGGGGGAGACGAGCATTCCCATTCCAAGGTTGCACCACCCCAAGGGTTTCTCGGAGCTTTTTTGCCGTAAAACAGGGAATGCAACAGCGTCAATCCGGCAACCAAGAGTCCCATCCCCAACATCAACGCACCAATGGTCGAAAGGCGATGTAGATCTTGGAATTCGAGCTGATAGGATGCATAACGGCGAGGCATTCCTCGCGTTCCGAGCACGAACTGTGGCAAGAACGTCAAATTGAACCCGACGAACACAATGGCCGCCGAGACAATACCCCAGAAGTCGTTGAACATCTTGCCGGTCATTTTCGGCCACCAATGGAACAGCCCGCCTAAGAATGCAACCAGCGTTCCACCCATCATCACGTAGTGGAAGTGAGCCACAACGAAGTAAGTGTCGTGAAGGTGGATATCGACCGAGATGGCACCCAGGTAGAGGCCAGTCAAACCGCCGATGGCGAATAGGACGAGGAAGCTCATCGCATAGAGCATGGGCGTGCGCATGTCGATGGAGCCTTGGTACATGGTGGCCAGCCAGTTCCAGATCTTGATGCCTGAAGGGATAGCGACCAGGTAGGTAAGGAAGGCGAAGATGGCACTGGCCAGATCGGACTG
>JANPNA010000400.1:0-3266 GCA_031427235.1 Pirellula sp. | reverse complement strand
GACACTAACGATCTTCTCCAAGACCAATCGGCTACTCCTGTTATCGAGCTTGTCAATCGCATTCTGTTCGACGCAGTGCAACAGCAAGCCTCCGATATTCATTTCCAACCCTTCGAAAACGCGATGGTCGTCCGAATGCGGATGGATGGCGTTCTCTTTGCGGAAGAACAAAGGTACCAGGAGTCATTAATTGGGAAACATCGTTGCATCCACGCGGAAAAGCCCGAAGGTGCCATGAACTGTTTTGACACACGCACAGACCAGCGGCACGAATCGCGTCTTGCAGCGGGCAATGCTTCCAACGCGGATGGGTTGGACACTTGGTTAGCAATTCGGTGCGGGCAATTTCGGCAACTGGACCCTACATGCGGCGGCGATAGCGGTTATCGATTCGTTGGAAGCGTAAAATTCGCCGCCTGTTCAGTGTGGAGCAGACCAATGATCGGCGACAATGGCTGAAGACGCATAACAATTCAATTGCGAATCCCGAATCCCGAGTTTGACCCCAACGAAGTTACCCCCCGAACGACTGCGAAAACAGAAAACAGGGTCTGACCCAACGAAGGACCCCAACTGGACTGCTCGGTTCCAAGTAGAACAATACGCTGGAACGCTAAGGAGCTTTTTTATATACAACAAGGCCAAGTGAGGCGAAATCAGCCAAAAAGCGCAACGGCATTAGGTCTGACCCCAACGAAGTCAATTGACCCACTTTTCGCTTTTTACTTGTCGAAACCGTAAAAGTTCTGAATAAACGCTTTTATACACCCTGTCACAAAGAAAATCCCCATCGTAACCAATGCTGTTTTCGCCCCCAATTGCATTCTTTCGTCGTCGAGTACTTCCAGGATGCCAAAGAAAGGACTGCCACTCCCAACTTGGAAGGTCCCTTTTCCGGCGGCTGGCATTATTAGGATGAATAGCGATGATACGATAACGGATGAAACAACTAGCTCCACGGTCGTAAGTCTAACACGATTCGACTTAGTTTTACTTCTGTCTGAAGCAGAAGCTTGGTAGGGATTTCTTTTTTTACTTTCGGTCATCGTTTTGTGTCTGGCTGACTAACGCAACAAGTCTCCTTGTTTAATCCGACGGTATGCAGAGACACCCCAAACTCCACCAAAGTCGCTTCCAACAGACTGTACGGGATAGTCGCTCGTCTGGTCTTTTGCGTTGGTCATACGTGCCACCAAAGCTTCCCGCTCTGTTTCACCCATTCCTCCCCATCGTCCGAGATCAATATTTGCGTTCCTGGCACATACGCGTAGGCTGAGAACTAAAAACCCGATTGCCCTACCAGAGTCCCAGAGTTGATTTTCAATATCATCCAAATTCTCGTCATCTCGGTAAAACGCAGGCCAGATGTCTGGGTGATTCTTAGCTTGACGCAAGATCGTGTCTCCACGAATCTGAGCAACTCCAATACTATTCTCGCCCCGATTGCAGCCGTCACCAACTGAATCGATCACATTATAATGCGTTAATTCAGCAAGCAAAACGCTTGCAAGCAACTCGGGTGGCACCGCAGTCTGACCGTTGATTAGAGTTTTGTACTGCCCTATCACTGACTCAGGTGATTGAATAGTCTCGAACGACTTGCCTGTGTACCACCAAGGATACCAAGCAAGTAAATCGTCAACAGAACTATCAAAGCTCTTTTTCACGCTTTGTCCATCTGCAAAAGCGCGAATCATCTTGATGGCTAAAACAAGAGAGTTAACGCCTGCAAAGCCAAAAGTTCCAGCCCGATAAAGCGTCGATAGCCTTACCGAAAGCAATGAAACTCGTGTAAAAGCAGCTGGTCCTAAAAATGCAACCTTCGCAAAACTACCAACTAGTCGTGCTCCAATCCCGATGCCGGCCATCACGTTTCCCATCAAGTTCAAACCGCTTGGATCGATCCCCATTACGGGGTTGCCGTGTGCAAATCCATATTTGTTAAAGCTAAACGGATCGCTTGGATTTCCCGCGTACGGATCGAGCCTTTCGAACCTACCATTGCTGGCCGAGTACCAGCGCGCCCTGAAGTTGTAGAGATCAGTTCGAGAGTCGATACCTTCGCCATTGTAGTGGATCGTCCGCACTTCCCAAAAGACAACGACGTAACTCGATGCGGTTTCACACCTTACAAGCACAACTCCGGTGCAACATTCTGCTATGCCTCGTGCGCGCGAAGTGCGGTTTTCCAAAACAACGTCGAATTCGCTAAGCGGTTCGCATGCGGGCGCGTACGTCGTAGGTACTGGCGCGCGAGAACGAAGCCAAGCGTAAGGGCTTGGGGCGATGTAGGTTTCGAGTGGAGAAGATGAGGCTAGCGCGACCATAGCCAATCATTGTACGTCGAAGTCGGTCGGTTCGCATCGCCGGGCGAGAATGCCCAAGAGTTTTTCTCTTTTAGCTGCTTTTGTCGTCTTTGTCTTTTGCTGGTATCAAGGGAAGTCGTTTGATGGCGATTCGCCGATCGGTCACTGTCACCGCAGCTCCCGCTTCAAGGTCTTCAGTGGCCAATTCGGCCACACGCTGAATCATCATTGCTACATCAATGCCTTTGAGCCCTTCCATTCGAATGCGAATCACTGAAGGCATGGTTGCATTGGACAATGCAAGTAAACTATGGAAGTCTGCGTCTAAAGTTACCACAATGGCATTGCGTCTAAGACCTTCTTCCAGAATCATCGCGTCACTTGCAGCGGCCATGCCAAGATCGCCTACATGGACGGACTCGATTCCGGCTTGCCGAAGATGTTCCACCGCAGAACGCGCTAACCCTTGGTCCAGTAGGAATCGCATTACACGCCATGGAGTTCGAGAACTTTGTCATCCAGGTTAGCTGCCGCGAAGGTCAAGGCTTGTCGAATGTCTTCGCTTTCCAGTTCCGGGAACTCTCCCGCCAGTTCCCCGCGATCTGGATACAACGCCACCAACTCCAGTACGCGACGAACCGTCAGGCGAAGCCCTCGAATACACGGCTGGCCGTTCATAACAGCAGGATCGATAGTAATACGATTGAGTCCAACCACGCGGTGTTCCTTAAGAGAGACTAACTAAACTATCACCACATTGTACGATGTGCGTTGACAAGATGCATCCTCGGGCCAGAGAGCCCAAGAAGTTTTCTTTTTGGCTCGTCCGCAGAATCTGTGGGTAAAAATCGCTTGATATAGCTCCGCGTCAGCGCTTTGGATTTTTCGCATTACTCAAAAAACAAGCCGACATGCTCGAAAGAAGTCAGGGGCTACCGAAGCAGCCCCTGGCTTGTTTTC
>JANPNA010000399.1:0-4354 GCA_031427235.1 Pirellula sp. | reverse complement strand
TGAACCGGACAACATCCGATCCATTCGCCGCGCTTCGATTCTCGACGTTTGAGCGTTGTTCCGCTGCTCTGAATGAGTGCGACGATATCCGTCTCGCGCTTGATCCTGTCGATTTCCTCTTGGTCGATTCTGGCCATGATTTCCGATCTCCGTTAAAACCCTGTCAAGATATCTCGCTGACAATCAGCGAGTTTCTACCTCATTTATTTGTAGAGTATAGTACTCTACATGGCAAGCGACCAACCAGGGATTTTTAGAAAGGCCATTAAAATGGTGGACATGCCTAGACCAACCACACTAGAACCGCCTCCAATCGATTTGGGTAAAGAGACCATCGGGCAACGCATTGCTCGAATCCGAAAGCATCGAGGATTTACCCAGGCTGAATTGGCCAACCGAATGGGAATCATTCAGAAGCTCGTTTCCGATTACGAGTGCGATAACATACGCCCTCATCCGGAGATGTTAGCCCGATTCGCTGTTACTCTTGAGCTTACTACCGATGAACTCATCGGACTCAAGCCACGAAAGACCAATGACACGATTACCAATCGACGTCTATTGCGAAGACTCAAGGATATCCAGGCTCTACCCAAAAAGGCACAAGATACGCTAATCGAGGTAATCGACCTCGCGTTAAAGAACAGCGCGAAGTAGTTCGGGCTCTCTTGACCAATCACCGCGTCCGGTCCTTACGATAAAAAACGTGTCGCCGGTTGGGCGAGCGACACGTTTTTCATCTCCAGGCCCTACCGCTACCGTATCTGGCAATTTGAATGTTTATTCCTTGCGGTGAATCAACGTCTCTTGGCTGCCGATCAACCTCAATAAGCCTGTCCGCTTCCGGCATTCGCGGGCGCTACGTGCAACGCTTCGAGCGATCATCGAAACGCAACGGGCCACATCGATATCAACCGAGATCGATTCGAACCGTAATTGGCAAGGCTACGCCACTTGTAAGTTCCGGCCGTAATGGTTCCAACATCACTAGCAAGGTTCATCGCTGCGTCCTGCGCAACTCTCTCATTCGCAGAGCCTCATTCGTTCGTAGCTTGGACTTCGCTTGCGTGACTGACACTTTGCAACACTCTACCTGCCGGAAGTTCCCAACGTCTATTGGCCAAGGTTCCATTGGGCCATGTACTTCCGACGGGGCCGCTATCGCCACTTCTGAACCGTGATCTGCGGGCGGAACTGCGCTTTGATGTACGGCGGAGTGGCTGACCCCAACTTACATTCCTTGATGCGCTTTGAGTAAATGGATTTGCAGATTGGCCCTAGCCCACCGGACCGCCGAACATCACGCTTCGCCGCCGCCTTGCAACAGGGCTGGCCCATCCCGTTCGGGCCTTTGGGGGCCCTCACTGCGCCCCTCATAAAATCGGAATTGCGGCCTCCTGCCTCATCTGTTTTTTAGCGGGCGTCCTGCCCTGGCTACGGCTACGCACGGTCCTACGGGCATCGTGCCCTTCGGACCCGCGGGGGATGAATCGTCACCGCGAGTTGGGATGCATTGGAACATTGGCCAATCATTCGAACTTCATCCCTTCGATAACGTGCCCTTGCACTTCAACGCGGTTCCTCATCATCCCCGCTCGTACTCCGCCTCCGCTGGGCGGGACTCGCTACGCTCGGTCGGACACGCCGCGAACGCCGCTTCTCTTTTGAATTGGAACATTGCTTGGCGCTTTGAAGATACATGCTTCGACGAACGTTGCTCGATGTTCGCCGCTTCGTGTTCGCGGCGTGTCCGACTGGCATCCTTGCCATCCCGCCCGTCTTTCGCTCGACGTCCATGTCTCGCTATCTCAGTTCATTCCGCTCTAACTTGCGCGAGCGTCCCTAGCGATTCCAACCGGGAACACTTCCAACCGACCTCGTTTGCACGAGCGGCCAATCCACTTCAAGCTGGGGACGCATCCTGCTAAGACATTGCGGCGGCATCGTGCCGCCGCTCTTCAGTTCAAACCGTCTCGACAAGGCAAGGCATCATCGCGCTTCGAGCATCCAACATTGGAACATCGATCAAGGTTCCGCCGGACTTGAAGCGATTCTACTTCGGTCACGATTACTTTCCGGCGGTTTCAGGCTGCGCCCGTGTATTCCTGATGGTCAACCATCATGCCGTATTGAACCCAATACTCCAGCGTTGGATAGATTTTCGTGTCGGGCCACTCACTGCTTTGCTCAGGTTCGCCTATCCACGTAAGGTGAACAACTGCGACGCCCGAGCCGTCATCAAGACGAAACAGCACTTCATCGGAATCAATGCGTTGCGCCAATGCAGTGACTTCTTTGCCAAAGAGCTTGTGACCGGCAATCGATTCTCGTTGCAGTTCTGCAACGAGATTCTCTGCGAACTCTTCTACTTTTGCCCAAGGCTCTAAATAGACGACACTCATAATCAACTTCCTGGCAGTCTAGGTCTTGTTGGTGTACCGGTCGATGGTAACGGTGGGCGTTGGTTACCAGTTCGATATTGCAAAGCTTCGCCCCAAGTCTTGGAATTTCCGAATCGTCCTAGCATCGACTGCGGAAGCGGATCGGACATTTGACGTACCATCACCGGAACTTGCGGTATACCCAACTCCTGCGCAACGGCTATTCTCGTGTTGTCGATGCTCGTAATTCCATGCGGCGTCTGTACGGCATCAACTGCTTTACCGTTCCATCCGTTCGCCATTGATTCTCGAAGCTGGACAGCTCGCCCGTTACCACCGGCGGAGCGTTGCGAGAACTGTAAATCCGTTGGATCCATTTTCGCGAAACGTCCAGTGAACCCGCCCGCTCCCTCAATTGGGGTAAGACCACCAGCCGACGCCATCCCGCCTGCAGCCATATGATTGATAGAGGCCTGTGCTAGAATCTTAATGGCAGGCTTTGCATCATTCAGACCTTCCGACGTCCCGTCAGCTCCTCCAGCTGTTTGACCAAGTTGCGGATTGTAGTTTGGTTCAGCCATCTGCCGTAGCCGAACTGTTTTTCGTTGCCGTGTTATGTCGTAATTATCAGGGATGTTTCCAATTGCAATGGCGCCGTCGACCGTTTCTTGATCCAAGTAGAAGACGCTAATTATCCAATCAATTATTCCACCTTCATCCAATCCAAGCGGGTCGACAAGGTGCAAAGAGCCATTCGAAACATATCTACGAGTGTTTACATCTCCCGCATCAAACCCAATTGGATCTTCATTCAGCCATTGGCCAAGATTGGAGTCGTACCAACGATTGAGATTGTGCTGCAGCCCTGTCGCTTCATCGAGTTGTTTGCCAGTGTAACCAAATAGCATGTCGACAGCAGAATTCGTTTCCGCAGTCAGTTTTCCAAAGCCGTTGTATGTTCGATGGTTCGTGACCGACGTCACACTGGTGCCTTCATTCAGGTCCGCGATGTCGCGTGGGGTTCCTAAATGATCGCCAAGGCCCCACAACGTGTTGCCTCCTACGCTGAGCGAGGTCACTTGCTCGTCTGCCAGCAACTCGTCGACTTGATTCGACCAGAGGTAGCGATGCGCGAGAGTTGACGCGGCTGCGCCGTCAAATTGCAGGACTGCGTTGATCCCCTCGTCGTAGACCCAGTACTGATTCGTAGCTGCGCCAGAACCGGCACCGTCAGAGTCGTACTCGCGCCTTACCAGGCGGTTAAACGGGTCGTATTCGTAGTTGACTTGCTTGACGATCGAGCCGCCTGATGTGTTGCGGTCTTTGACTGTTACTAGCCGATTTCGGTAGTCCCATTCGTAACTTTGCACCTTGCCCGTCGATGTCTCGGTTCGCGTTAGGCGATTGCCTTCGTCATCGTACGTATAAGTAAATCCAAGACCCACTGTCGTTTGGTTGTTGGTACTCGTCGTGTAGCCGCTACTGTTGCGGTTGCCATTGGCGTCAAAACCGTAGGTCTCGTCGGTCTGTGTTGCATGGTCGGCACCTGTTACCTGCGAAGTCGCATCATAAGTGAAAGTCGACAAGCCCTCGATGGTCGAATTGACACTCGTCGGTCGCGACATGCTGTCGTAGGCATATGTGTAACCAGCTAGGGTCGTTGTGCCCTGTTTGTGCGTCAACGTGCTTAAACGATTGATAGTGTCATACGTGTTATCCGTCGTTGCTACGCCGTTGGTTGTTCCCGTGCTTTGAAAACGCGTCAAATTAGTCCGCTGACTTAATACGTTGTAAACCATCGTCACGTGCTTGGACGTCACCGCGTTGCCACCTGATTGGCTCTCCTGGACAATGTCGGTCAGCCTCTGCAATGCGTCATACTGGTACGTGTTCTTGAAGTCATTTGCACTGCCACTGGTGGCCTTGAGCTCCGTTCGATTGCTCGCTGAATCAAACGTCTGATTAAAGGTCAC
>JANPNA010000398.1:0-2172 GCA_031427235.1 Pirellula sp. | reverse complement strand
AGGTTTGATTGCCTCTTGAGCGGCGAGCGATGATCCAAGGCACAACAGCAGACACAATGCGTGAGCAACAATCTTCATTTTTGGTTCCTTTTTCCGTTGGGGATTTAGCCATTCGAACAAACCTCCCATGATAGCAGCACGAGGCATCGCGTGCAGAACCGTGAACCAAAATGCAAGACCAAAACAGAATTGCAGGCAAGCGAAGACCTCAATGAATGCAATCAGAAATCGCCGCCACCGCTAGCGTCACCGCCTGCATCACCACCTCCAAAGTCGCCACCAAAGTCACCGCCAGTTCCGGAATAGTCGGTATCTTGACCCGAGAATCCGGTTGATCCGCCGCTTCGGTTATCCTGGTCGGCCCCCCATGCGTTTCCATGGTTGCCCGAGAACTGGTCATAGAGCCACATGCCTGCGGCAGCGCCAAACATACCACCCAGCAGTGAACCGAACATGCCTCCTCCACCAAAGCCTGGAGACATTCCTGAACCGGCCGTTGCCGCCCGCCCCCCCATCACCGAACGAAGAACTCCCACGATCAGCCAGATGGCTGCGATGCCAATGACTGCGATAATGAGCCAACTCCAAGGGTTGGCTTGTTCTGACGGTACTCCTTTTACGGGCGACGAGGCAGACGAAGAAGAAACGTTGTTGCCCCGATTGTGTGGGGGCGCATGGCTTGCCATGGTAGTCAACACAAAGTTGACACCCTCCAACAACGCCTCGTCATTTTGCTTCTTGCGAAGCTTATTTAGCATCAGGCTGGTGAGGTTGGTGCGATCCATCAACGTGAACGCCTTTTTCTGAGTGTCATTGCCAACGACGATTTGGATGTGGGCCGGCTCTTTCGTAAGCAGGATATAAACCCCGTTTACCTTTTGCTGCTTGGCCTGTTTCACCGTCCACTGTTCAAACAGCCGACCCATAGCGGCTTTGTTTGTGAGGTCTACACCCTGTGTAATCTCTTCCGGGATTTCATTGAAAGTCTCGATCACAAGATCTTTCTTGTACTTCTGCTCTAGTTCAGAAATTTTACGGGTAGCTTCAGATTTGGCAGATTCGGAAAAAAAACCACTGTTGTCTCGAATTGCTCCGAGTCCAGCACGTGCGATGGATGTGCTGAGAAGCGTGGCCACGACAAATCCCAGTGCGAGGATCGTTGGATGTTTGAACATTGGTTTCTCCTGGTTAGAATGCTGCAGCTGACTGAATTGAACCGAATGTTGTGACAAATATCCGGGTCTATTTTCATCGAAATCCAGTATGAATTCTTTCGCTGAAATAGCAAGTCGATAGAATCGTTGCATTGTAGAGTAATCGAAAAGAGGATGCAAAAATGGCGAAATTCATAGGACTGTCAGGGAGCTTGCGGAAAGGGTCGTACAACACCGCGTTGCTACGCGCTGACCACTCGCGGGTCTGACCGGTCTGACCCTGTTTTCTGTAGACAGGTCGAGACCCGACTGTTAGAATGGCGAAATGGCAAGACCACTTCGAATGGAATATCCGAATGCAATCTATGATGTGATGGCCCGCAGTAACGGTAATCGAAGAGTCGCTCACAAAAACCGAAAACAGGGTCTGACCCAAAAGTGACTGCCAATACCGACGGCAGCCCTTCTACAACGTCTCCGAAGGTCACGGCGGTAGCTTGTTTGAGCGGAGTGAGCATCGAACGCGCCGTGCCGACGGACGAGATCGAGCGCTACATCCAAGACCCGAGCAACATGGTTTGGATGGACGTGCTGAATCCTGGCCCCGACGAACTTTCGATGCTAATGGAAGTCTTCGGCTTCCATCCGCTGGCGCTCGAGGATGTGGCTCGTGGCCAGCAGCGACCGAAGATCGACGAGTACAAGGGCTACCTGTTTGTCGTCACGTACGCCGCGATTCCCGGCGGTGACTGCGCCGATTTGCAGACTGCCGAAGTGGGAATGTTCATCGGACGGAACTACCTAGTCACCGTCCATCACGGTCGTGTCCCGGCTCTCGAAGAAGCGATGCTGCGCTGGTCGCGAGGCGGTTCGATGCTCGCCGAGGGAGTGGGGTTCGTGGTCTACACTGTGATGGACGCGATCATTGACGCCTACTTCCCGTTGGTTGACGGCATCGAGGACGAGGTCGATGAGATCGAGTTGACTATGTTCGCCCAAGTTGATCCAAATAGCGTGC
>JANPNA010000397.1:0-11386 GCA_031427235.1 Pirellula sp. | reverse complement strand
GCCATCCGAGCGGCAGCAATCGTTGTTATGCAAGGTACACCGGCCTGGACTGCCGCCGCGCGAATTCGGCCTTCGTCGGTTCTCGCTCCCTTGCCACTAGGCGTGTTGATGATCAACGAAACCTCATCATTCTTGAGATAGTCGATCAAATTCGGGTTCCCCTCGGCGAGTTTCTTTACCTTCGACACCGGGATGTTCGCCTTTTCCAAAACTTGGGCAGTGCCCGAGGTGGCCAAGAGTTTGTACCCCATCTCATGCAACTGCCTCGCCATGTCGCTGATGCCATCGCGATGTCGGGCGGCGATGCTTAAAAAAACATTGCCAGAGCTCGGCAGAACCACTCCGGCTGCGATCTGACTCTTATTGAATGCGATTGGGAATTCATCGCTGATCCCCATGACCTCGCCCGTGCTCCGCATCTCCGGTCCCAAGACAATGTCGACCCCAGCGAATTTCCGGAACGGAAACACGGATTCTTTCACGGAAACACTTCGAGGGATCGGCTCGCTCGTGATGCCTAAGTCCTTCAGCTTCATTCCAACCATGACTTTGGTCGCAATGTTGGCGACGGCAACCCCAGTCGCTTTGGCCACAAAGGGTACAGTGCGGCTCGCTCGAGGATTCACTTCCAAAACGTAGACGACCGACTTGCCGTCTTCTTCCTTGATGGCAAACTGAACGTTCATCAACCCCACCACCTTCAATCGCCTGGCCATGGCGTCGGTGGCTTGCCGAATCTCCGCCAACACTTCTTGACTCAACGAGAACGAAGGAATCACGCAAGCCGAGTCGCCGGAATGCACACCCGCTTCCTCTATGTGTTCCATGATCCCCATAATAACGACATCATCGCCGTCGGAAACCGCGTCGACATCCACCTCCGTCGCATCCTCCAGGAAACGGTCGATCAAGACCGGTTGACCTTGGGCGACAACGAAGGCTTCGGCCACGAAGCGTTCGAACTGAGAATGGTCATAGCAAATTTCCATAGCGCGACCACCCAACACAAAACTGGGCCGGACCAAACAAGGGAAGCCGACCTTCTGAACTTCCGACCGGGCTTGCGCCATCGTTCGAGCGATGCCGTTTGCAGGCTGCTTGATCTTGAGCTCATTAAGCAGCACTTGAAACTTCTCTCGGTCTTCGGCATCCTCGATCGTATCCACGCTGGTACCGATGATGGGAACGCCTTCGTTGGCCAAAGCTCTCGCTAAGTTGAGCGGCGTTTGACCACCAAACTGAACAATGACCCCATCCGGCTGAACCGTATCGACTATGTTCAGCACATCCTCCGTCGTCAGCGGTTCGAAAAACAGCATGTCGCTCGTGTCGTAGTCGGTGCTTACGGTCTCCGGGTTGCTGTTGACCATGATCGATTCGATGCCAAGCTCACGCAGCGCGTAACTGGCATGGCAACAGCAATAGTCAAACTCGATCCCTTGGCCGATGCGATTTGGGCCGCCTCCGAGAATGATGACCCGTTTCTTGTCCCCTTTGGGTGGCGTCTCGTTTTCTGTTTCGTAAGTGCTGTAATAGTACGGCGTGTAAGCCTCGAACTCGGCCGCACAGGTGTCAACGGATTTGTAGGTTGCAACGATTCCATGTGACTTGCGCCATTCGCGAATTTCACCATCGTCGCTATTGAGCAGCGTAGCCAATTGGCGATCCGAGAATCCGAACTGTTTGACTTGACGCATCGTGGTCGCGTCGATGCCAGAGAGTGAACCAATTGCCCGCAATCGATTTTCGATTTCTACCAATTCTTTCAACTGGTCCAAGAACCACTTGTCGATGTTCGTTATCGAATAAATCTCATCGATGCTCATCCCGCCAAGCATGGCATAACGGATGAACCACACCCGTTCCGCATTGGGGCGAGACAGTTTGCTGCGGATCTCTTCATCGTCAGGCCGGCGATCCGTGAACCAAAGGTCTTTGCTGTCCGCTCCGAAACCGAATGCTCCTACCTCCAAGCCGCGCAAGGCTTTCTGAAACGACTCTTTGAAAGTACGACCGATCGCCATTGTCTCTCCGACGCTCTTCATTTGCGTCGTCAGAGTGGAGTCCGCTTCCGGGAATTTTTCAAATGCGAAACGAGGGATCTTGGTCACCACGTAGTCGATGGTCGGTTCGAAACAAGCTTGGGTCTTCTTGGTGATGTCGTTCTGAAGTTCCCACAATCGGAAGCCGACCGCGAGTTTGGCGGCGATTTTGGCGATGGGGAATCCTGTGGCTTTGCTGGCCAACGCGCTGGAGCGGCTTACTCGCGGATTCATTTCGATTACGATCATTTTCCCGTTTTCCGGATGGATCGCGAATTGGATATTCGATCCGCCTGTTTCCACCCCGATCTCGCGAATGATCGCAAGACTTGCATCCCGCATGCGTTGGTATTCTTTGTCGGTCAAGGTTTGGGCTGGAGCAACCGTGATGGAGTCTCCTGTATGCACCCCCATCGGATCAAAGTTTTCGATGGCGCAAATAATGACAACATTGTCGTCGACATCGCGCATGACCTCCATCTCATACTCCTTCCAACCGATGATCGATTCCTCGACGAGAACCTCGGTGATCGGCGAAAGGGTCAGTCCGTTCAAGACCAAGTCATCGAAATCATCTCGATTGTAAGCAATGGCGGATCCGCTCCCGCCCATCGTAAAGCTGGGACGGATAATGCAGGGCAAACCAACTTCCGCCAGCGTCTTGCGGGCTTCCTCGATCGTGTGTACGACAGCTCCTTTGCAGACGTTCATTCCAATCTTTTCCATCGCAAGCTTGAATGCATCGCGGGCTTCGGCTTTATGGATCACCTCAGGATTGGCACCGATCATCTCGCACTTAAACTGCTCCAAGATGCCGTTCTTTGCTAACTCCATAGCGATGTTCAGCGCCGTTTGACCGCCAAGCGTAGGCAGTAGCGCATCGGGGCGTTCGCGCTCGATAACCTTAGCAACCATTTCCCAGGTCAAAGGTTCGATGTATGTCCTCTGGGCCGTGGCGGGGTCGGTCATGATGGTCGCAGGGTTGCTGTTGACCAAGACGACTTGATAGCCTTCTTCTCGCAGGGCCTTGCAAGCTTGGGTACCCGAATAGTCGAATTCGCAAGCTTGGCCGATGATAATCGGGCCAGAACCAATTAATAGAATTTTCTTAATGTCGGTGCGTCTAGGCACGGCAGAGACCTAACAGTTTGCGGGTTGAGGAAATCTGTGGCTACCTTGCCTCAAAAGCGATGCAAATGCAGACCAAAATCCCACAGAACTTAGCATGCTTTACCGATTTGTGGTAGCCGAAGTAGATCCCGCTTGCGGGCGATGAAACTCTGCGGGCGGCAAACGAAATGGCGAGGACTTAGGCGAACGGCGGATATGCTCGCCTTAAGCCATGGCTTTCGCCAACTTCAGGCAAGCGAGTAAGGCATTTGCTGCTTCTTCCCCTTTGTTTCCGGCGTTTCCACCGCTGCGTTGGATCGCTTGTTCCAGCGAGTTGACCGTCAACAGTCCGAGCGCGACGGGCTTGTTATGGTCTAACGAGAGTTGCATTAGCCCCATACTGACGGCGCGATTGAGATGCTGGTCGTGCGTGGTTTCGCCTTTGATGACCGCCCCTAACGCAATTACACCGCGACACGATTGCAGTTGGATGGCAAGCTGAGTCGCGTAGGTGAGTTCCCAAGCCCCCGGAACTCGAATAACGTGAATATCTCCATCCTTGATACCGCTGGCGATCAACGTTTGAACGGCAGCTTTGCACAGTTTACCCGTGATGTTTTCGTTGTATTCCGAAACGACCACCGCGATGACGCTTGGAGCGTTGGTATTTGGCTCGGCCGAGGGGCTAGGTGAGATTTCACGCGGCATGGTTTGTTTGAGGGTCGGAGGTTGCGTTTTGATGCCAACCGCGCTCTGGCGAGCGCAGCTACGGTCGCCTTACGACGAGCGTATCCCCATCAGGAATTCGGCGTTCGATTTTGTTTTGGAGAGCTTTTGGACCAGTGTCTCCATGGCGTCCGGTGGATTGATATCGGCTAACGATTTTCGCAAACTCGAAATCCGCAGATACTCGTTGGGATCCAGTAGGGCTTCTTCGCGGCGCGTCCCAGATTGATTGATGTTGATGGCAGGCCAAATGCGGCGATCTACCATGGCTCTGTCCAGCACAATCTCTAAATTGCCCGTACCTTTGAACTCTTCAAAAATAACGTCATCCATTTTGCTGCCTGTACCGATCAAGGCAGTTGCGATGATCGTTAACGAGCCACCTTCCTCCATTTTCCTCGCCGCACCAAAGAAAGACTTGGGCTTTTGCATCGCATTGGCATCCAGCCCACCCGTTAGCAATTTGCCCGACTGCAGACACTCGCCGTTCCAGGCCCGCGCCAGTCGGGTTAGCGAATCCAAGAAGATAACGACATCGACACCGTCCTCGACAAGCCGCTTGGCCTTCTCTAGGACCATTTGGCTAACTTGGATATGTCTCGAGGCCGGTTCATCAAAGGTGCTGCTGATGACCTCGCACTTAGGGCCCTTCACTTCCCTCATCATGTCCGTGACTTCCTCGGGGCGTTCATCGACCAGCAACATAATCACGTAAGACGCTGGGTAATTCCGAAGTACCGCTCTCGCCATACGTTGCAGCAAGATCGTTTTGCCTGATCGAGGCGGAGAAACGATCAATCCGCGTTGGCCAAAGCCGAGCGGTGCAATAAGGTCGACGACGCGTGTCTCGATGACGTCGGGAGTGGTTTCGAGAACTATCCGAACTATCGGATGAAGAGGAGTTAACGAATCAAATGGCTTTCGCGACCGCACAATGTTGGGGTTGCGGTGATTGATCGCCTCGACCCGAAGCAATGCGAAGTAGCGTTCGTTTTCTTTTGGAGGACGCACTTGCCCGGAAATGGTCATTCCCGTCGTCAAACCAAATCTGCGGATCTGCGACGGTGAAATATAGATATCATCCGGGCAGGATATGTAGTGGTGGCTCGAGGACCGAAGAAATCCAAATCCGTCCGCTAGAATCTCCAAAGTCCCCTCGCCGTAGAGGATTCCTGAGGACAACATCCTCGCTTTGAGCAATTGAAAGACCAGCTCTTGGCGATCCAATTGTTCCGCATTTGCAATATGCTCAATATTGGCGATTGCCAATAGCTCATCGGTTGGCATTTGCTGTAACGTCGCAAAATCAAGTGGCTCTCGCTTCTCTGTCGGAAGCGGAGTTGCACCTAAATTTCGTTTTTCTTTAAACAGTTCTTCGGAGAGGGAAAGCGTTTCCCCTCGTCTAGACTGAGGTCTTGCGCGCGACTCACCTATCGAGGAGGCTGCATCATCATCTTGGCCGGTCATATTGGTAGGGCGTCGAAAAGCATCGTTTCGATCGATGCCAAAACGCTTTTTCCGAATCAGTGAACCAGACTAATTGGAAGCGACTTGGCAAAGACAAAACGAAATGAGGAGGGAGTTTAGGAAGAGTCAAGCAATAGCCGCAGAAAATTCTGCGTCTGCTATGCACTCAAGTATAGCTTCTCCAACCAGTCTGCCGCAACTGGCTGTCCATAGATGTTTGACTCAATAAATCAAAGAATTCTCGTCGTCCACCGATCCAAGCGGAGGGTTGTTTTCGCTCCCTTAACACCCATTGGACTCGGTGTGAGCTCTGATTAACGCCTTCTGCTCCGCGAAAGTGCGGTTGCGAATCGCACTTTCGCGGAGCGAAAGGCGACAATAAATCACGGCGGCGACCGACGTGCAACAATCATGCGAATGGCTGATGGCAATGCCTCGCATTCCAGTTCGAAAACGCGACGCTGGAGCGATTCGGCTGTGTCGGATTCCAGGACCTTGCAAGTGCTCTGCAAGATAATGGGACCATGATCGTACTCATTATCAACGAAATGTACGGTGCAGCCTGAGACTTTCACTCCAAAATCGATCGCCGCTTGATGCACCTTCAGGCCATACATGCCCTTGCCTGAAAAGGATGGGATCAAAGACGGATGAATATTGATCACCTTGTTCTCAAAGTCCGCTGGAATCAAAACGTGTTGGAGATACCCACCCATTACCACAAGCTCAGCTCCAGCCTCACGAATCGGTCCAAAGACACTTTCCGAGTGTTCTTCTGCGGACTGAGTTCTCTGTTTTGGAACAACTACCGTTGGGATAGATGCTTCCTTTGCATAGTTAAGCCCGCCAGCCTCTTTCTTGGAGCTGACAACCAATCGAAATTCCACCGGCAGCGTTCCGAGATCGCGCTGTTCCATTAGATTCTTGAGTGTCGTACCACTTCCGGAAATCAAAACGGCGGTAGGTAACAGTCCCTGCATAGAAGCCATCACTTCTCCACTTCTCCACTTCTCCACTACTCCACTACTCCAAAAAACCGGTGGCCTGCAATGGGCATTTCAACCGAATACAATCCGGTCCTGCAAGTAGCATACAAGGTCTTCATCTCCCCGCCTCCGAAGGAACAGTTGGCGGGTTGCTCCGGAAAAGCAACAATTCCGAGTAATTTCCCTTGAGATGATACCACTTGAACACCTAGGTCGGTCGTCACGTACAGATTGCCCTGAACATCGATCGACAACCCGTCACCGCCTGAATTCTCTTTTTCCGCTGGCTGTTTGATTTCATACAGGACTCGCTTGTTTGCGATCACGCCTGGCGACTTAACCGCGTATGCGTGTACCTGTTTTTGCATGCTTGGTACAACGTAGAGTGTCGATTCGTCCGGCGAGAGAATAATGCCATTTGGAGCATCGAGGTCGTCCCCAAGTCGTGTGACTTCGCCTTTGTTCGAACGGTAGTAAAAAGCTTCTTTGCCTTGTGGCCATGGATCCGGGGCCATGTACCTTGGATCGGTAAAGTAGATACCGCCCGATTTGTCGATCACCAAGTCGTTGCACGCATTAAATCGCGTATTTTGATACTTGGAGGACAAAGACTTTACTTGTTTGGTGGTGGTATCAATCGCGATGAGTTCGCCATCCATTCGGCATCCGATCAACTTGGCATTGCCGTCAAACATCAAACCGTTGCAATGACCACATGCTTCCATAAACGTCTCGAGGTTTCCTTTGAGATCGGTTCGCAGGATTCGATCGTTTGGAATGTCGGTGAAGTACAAATGCTTTCCGTCATAAGCAGGTCCCTCGGTGAATTTGAATCCTCCGTGGACTTTGGCGACTTTGCCAGCTCCCGGGAAATCCTGCGATAAACTGGAACTGATCATCGCAGTACCGAGAACGAGGAGAGAGAGAATAGCCCTATAGAAAGTTACACTGGTTCGCATAGTTTGAAGTTCCAATAACTTGAGCCACGGGCGCTAGCCGCGTAAGAAATAGTAACGATTTTGGGGCTGCTGCTAGCGCACGCGTCTTTTTAGGAGAGCCGCAGACTGCCGATTCCTAACCCGAAGCGTAAGCGAGGGACAATTCGCAGGTCCCTCACTTACATATCGGGTTAGGATTGGTATCGGGTCAGGATCGACCAAGTGTCGGACGATGGCTTATTTGATCTTGCTTGCATTGCCCGCTTGACCGAACGAAATCATTCGGTCCATGCAGACTTGCTTCATGGCAGTTCGAGCTGGCTTGAGGTAGTCGCGTGGGTCGAATTTGTCTGGATTTTCGGCCAGGACTTTTCGAATTGCACCGGTGATCGCCATACGGCAGTCGGTATCGACATTGATTTTGCGTACACCGCTCTTGATGCCTCGTTGAATTTCTTCGACGGGTACACCCCAGGTTTGCTTCATTTTGCCACCAAACTTGTTGATGATATCTTGCAGTTCTTGTGGGACGCTGCTGCTGCCGTGCATGACCAAGTGGGTGTTCGGAAGCAGCTTGTGGATGGCTTCGATCCGGGACATTGCCAAAACTTCACCATCGGGCTTGCGTGTAAACTTGTAAGCTCCATGGCTTGTCCCAATAGCCACGGCCAGCGCATCGACTTTGGTTTCCTCCACGAAGCGTTGGGCTTCGTCGGGGTCGGTCAGCAGTTGATCGTGGCTCAAGACTCCTTCGGCACCATGTCCGTCTTCGGCTTCGCCTGCACCGGATTCGAGCGAGCCCAAGCAACCGAGTTCGCCTTCGACGGACACATTGCGAGCGTGCGCCATTTGAACGACTTCTTTCGTGACCGCCACATTGTATTCGTAAGGTGCGGGTGTCTTGCCATCTTCTTTGAGCGAACCATCCATCATGACGGAGGTGAACCCGTTTTCGATGGCGGACAGGCAAGTCGCAGGGGAATTGCCGTGATCCTGGTGCATCACGATCGGAATGTTGGGATAGAGTTCTACCGCAGCCAACATCAAATGGCGTAGGTACGCATCTTGAGAATAGGTTCGTGCGCCACGGGAAGCTTGAATGATGACTGGGGAATTGGTTTCCTGAGCCGCTTCCATGATGGACTGGATCTGCTCCATATTGTTGACGTTAAAGGCGGCCACTCCATACCCGTTTGCGGCTGCGTGATCGAGGACTTTGCGAAGCGGAACCAGGGCCATTTGAAAACTCTCCGGAATGAAATGAAAGCGGGTATGAGGCAATATAAGTTGAGATGCACTGTTTTCTCAAACAGGAACGCGTAGGATTATGGGGCTGTTTGCCAACACCGACAATCCGTAATCATCTGCCTTATCAAGCGAAAATGACATGGAGCAAGACTTTACCGAACCCATTCGGAGCGTCGCCAAGCTGCAACCCTTGGACAATTATTTGAGCGGAAGCTGGGATGCACTTGGGGCTGGTGCACCCGTCTTAGTGGCTCTTTCGCAACTTTGCAGCAACGCTATGGTCGACTTTGACGCCGCAAGCCCCATCGACGTAGAACCGCTTTCGCCCGAGTCCAAGGCAATTTTAGTGGCCTCGCGCGACCGGGGCGTGATCGAGGTCAAAGCGGTGAATGCGGCTTTCGAAGCTCCCTCGAGAATGCTGGCCGTTTATGTCGAATTGGACGAATCGCAGACAATCGTCTTCCGCGATCGGAATGAACCCGAGGTTACCGTTCGTTTTTTAGAGGGCTTTCGAGTGCTGTGTCAAAAAGGGTTGGTCATGCACCACATCCATCGCGACTTTTCTTTGACCAGCCGAGGCTTTGAAGTCGCCAGAACCATTTCTAAACAAGAGGTACAGCCGTGGCTCGACAAGGGCACCGAGTTTGGGCTGCACGACTAGTTGGCTGCGGAACACTCGTCGCCATTGCTTGCGTCTCCGCCTACGTGTTTTGGCAACGATTCGCTAACGTGTCGACAATCGTGGCAGTAGAACCAGCCGGATCCAACTCCAAATCATCATCGGAAAATGAGAAGCCAGAGGCCTCGCATCCACTCGATCCATTGCTGGATTTTGCGAGAACGTCTTTGCGCAACCATGTTGAAAAACACCAAGATTACACGGCCGTTTTGATCAAACGGGAGAGAGTGGATGGCAAACTGCTGCCAGAATCCAAAATGGCCTTAAAGCTAAAGTATGGCGTTCCGACCGAACCAGGAACGACACAACGCCCGGTTTCGGTCTACCTACGGACCCTCGAGCCCAAATCCCAAGCGGGTCGCGAAGTCATCTGGGTCCAGGGACGCAACAACAACAAACTTACGGCCCATGAGAGTGGGCTTCTCGGCATTATCTCCGTGGATTTGTTGCCCGAAAGCCGCTTGGCAATGATGGGAAACCGATACCCCATCACGGATATTGGCATCGAAAAGCTGCTCGGTAAGCTGATCGAAAGGGGAGAACGAGATCGTCAACTTGGTCCGGCAACCGTTCGGACGACGGAAAACGCCGTGATCGGAGGCAAAACATGCCGACTGATGGAGGTCATTCACGAATCCCCAACCGCCGTCGTCGACGGTAAAACGGTCGAGTTTGAGTTTTTTTTGGCGCAAATCTACATCGACGATGAGCGGTTGATTCCGCTAAAATTCTCGAGTTTTGCATGGCCAAAGAGCCCGGATGCGGCGCCTGTGCTGCTCGAGGAATACATGTATCTGGATGTGTCGATCAACGTAGGACTTAAGGAAATGGACTTTGACACCAAGAATCCGGCTTACGGTTTCTAGGTCAGGTAAGGGTGTAAGGCAAACAAAGGTGTCAGAAGGCAAACAAAGGTGTCAGGAATCATTTTTTTAAAAGTGGGTTGTGATACGACGACTGTGTGCCCAGACCATAACGAGCCGATGAAGCGAATGGAATTTACCACGCCCTGAACCGTGGCAATGCCCGATCCGCGATTTTCAAGAAGGACGCTAACTTCAACGCGTTCGAGCGAAACGCAGTGCGTGCCAACTTGGTCGATCGAGCTGAAGCTTGGCGATGGGGATCGTTATTTCGGTGATTTAGCCAACCGGAGCCGATCCAAAATTACTTACACCTTCTTGGCGGTCTGGAATGAAAACATGGTCTGATCGCAATTGCGACCGCGCCGGGAGCCGAGTTCGCCACCAGGTGGACCACGTTCGCTGCGGGGCGGGCCATGCTCGTCACGCGGTGGGCCTTTCGGTCCTCGTCCACCTTTACTATTCAAGCCATTTCTGTAGAGTTGCGACGTCGCGGCCAATGGCTGCGATGCGTTGATCCAGTAGCTTCGGGTCGGCGTGGTCGATCTGCTCGGTATGCAACGAAAGTACGCTTGGCAAACCGTCCCGTCGCATGACAGAAAACAGTTCGGATGCTGCTTTGCCCTGCCCGAGATCCACGTCGATTACCTTGCCCCGTTCGACCACCGCATCCTTGACAAAGACTGCACCCAAATGCGGTTTGGCCACAGCGTAAAGGAGAGGCCAACTGTTGGTCGCCTCAATGGTTGTATGCCGAATGTCCAAGGCGATCGCCATCTGCGTTACCGGAACTCCCTTGAGGACTTCCACAAGATCGAAGACGGGCGCACCTAAGTAATTGTTGCCGGCATGATTTTGGTAAAGTGCAGTCATCCCGAGACTTCCACAATACGCAGCCAACTCACGCGCATCTCGGGCGAACCCTTCGAGTTGTGGAAGAATTGGGCGATCTAGCTTGTATCGGTAGTAACCCATTCGGAAATGCCGAACGCCCAATTTCGATGCGCATTGCAAAATAGATTCCGTCTCGGTACTCTTTGCCGTATTGATATTGGTGGCCAAGATCAAAAACTCGCGAGATCGCTTTGCAAGTGCTTCGTAGAGCCGAGGCAATTGCTCATCGACCTTTTCCGGAGCCACCTGACCACCTGTTCGAACTGTCGCCTCCAAACCGTCCACTGGATGATTCGATAGCAAGTCCGCAACTTGCTCGTAGCTCATGTCTTGAATCGGTTTTGCAAAAATACAGATCTTGGGACGCACGTTTGCAATGGGCTTGGCAGCGTCGATTGGAAGCGTTGCCTTGGCTTTGGTTGCCATAACAGCC
>JANPNA010000396.1:0-3004 GCA_031427235.1 Pirellula sp. | reverse complement strand
GCTCGCGGATGGGCGAAGCCAAAGTGCCGAACCTTCTGAAAACCACTCGGAAGTACATGCTGCAAGAACCGTCGGATAAACTCCTCGGCACTTACTCTCATCGGCTTGTACGAGCTCGTACCGCTGGGGCGATAAGTGAACGTAACAACTCCGGTGCCGTCGACGCCTGATTCCACCTTAACGATTCGGCTGTTGCTGATCGCAACGCGGAATACGTAAGGAGCCAAATACCGAAGTGCCAACCGGCCATCGCCGACCGCTTTGCAGTTGACATTCCATCCCTTTTGCCAGGCGTCGCTTCGTTGGGGTCAGATCCTGTTTACGGTTTTGTCACGCATCACCACCAATCAGATTGCATTGGAATTCTCGATTTAAAGTAGCAGTACCGTGCCTTAAATTCTAAACCCTAGCCGACCAAAACGCAATCGTAAACCGCAAACCGGGTCTGACTCCAAAAGTGCGAATCTGACCCCAAAAGTGCGAATCGCCAGTCCTTGCCAGCCTGTCCAATAACTTTCCCAGCGCCATCGACGTTGGACCGCACCGAATAGCGTGTTGCCGCGTCTAATTTGACGTTGAAATCCTGAAAGTGCGTTGGCCCAGTGAGGGGGTCGGAGTTGATTTTCACGGAGGGGGCATCACCGATTGTTCGATAGGTATTGAACCCTAGATCTGGCTGTTCCGTTCCCAGCAATCGCCAACCGGCAAATACCCTTCCTTCCCCTTCATGGATCGCGACGACGCCGCGGTCTAATTTCTCCATCAACTTTTGTACTTGAGTGGTTTCAATTGAAGTTTCCATCGCAAGCACCGCGACGAAAACTCGGAATCCGGCAAGACGCCCCATGTGTTTCTCCGTAATAGACAAATGTGTGGCGAAAGACCGCGGTCATTCGTGACTTATTTCATTGGATTCAATTTTTCCGATTCGAACACGACTTGTATGTCTCGGCGTTTCCACCGACGTACTTTGTCGACGCTATCGGAATCTGTATCACATGAACGCCCGATCCATAGATTAATTCTTTTTCGCTCAACCAACCCCAACACATGACCGTTGCACGATTGCCGCTGCGAAGAAGTTGAACTAGGATGTTTGGTTCACGTAGACCAAATTGTACAGCAAGTGCAACGAGTTTTCAGGAACACCTCGATCCAAATCGGTCCGACTTGGATCTGTATGATTCGACAATTAGCGGATAGGATTCCGGTTCCAGGAACAGCCCTACTGCGCTGCGGCACCGGCAAACTGATGCTAGATCTACTGTTCTAGAGTTTCATTTTCATTGGCGAGCAAACGAATAATCATGCGTACGTTAACTATTTGCTTTTTGATAGTGTTGAACACCGGCGCGATCTCGCATGCGGCATCGGAGCGTCCGAATTTCGTGGTTGTGGTTGCCGACGATCATACCTTTCGAGCCATCGGCTACCGCAACTCGCAGGTCTACACGCCTCACTTCGACCGCATGGCGGCCAGCGGTATTCGCTTCGACAACTTTTTTGTAGCATCGCCGATCTGCGTGGCCAGTCGTGCGAGTCTCTATTCGGGAGTTTATCCGCAACAGCACGGTTCCGTGGGACTCAACGGACAAGGCTTTGCAAAGAGTGTCATCCAGGAGCGACGTTTTCCAGCGTTGGCCGAAGTCCTGAGTCGAGCTGGCTATCACACAGCGCTGTATGGCAAGTCGCATTTGGGCGATCCTACTAAATTTGGTTTTGTCGAGGGACGCGAAGTGAGTGACCGAGACGATTTCGAGACTTTCGCGGAAGCTCGCAAGTTTCTCCAACACTCCGAGAATCAGACCCGCCCCTTTCTGTTGTGGCTGACTCCTCACAATCCGCACGTACCATTAACGGCACCCAAAGCGTTTCTCGATCGATACGCCAAAGCAGAAATTACGCTTGATTCAAATTTCCGCGAACAGCCCGAGAAGAGCAGCTTGCTCAACCAGGGCTTGCCGGGCGAGATGTACTTTCGCGACAGCAATAAAACCTCGCTATCAGGTGGCCCGCCTCGTTCGTCCGAACAGATGAAGAATTTCATCCGTGCCTACTACGCCGAAGTCAGTTTGCTGGACCGACAAGTCGGTGACTTGATGCAAGACCTGCGCCGGGCCGGTGTGTACGAGCGAACGATCTTTATCTACCTTGCCGACAACGGATATCATCTGGGTAATCATGGTTTGGGGAACAAGATCACCATGCATGAAGAGTCCGTTCGCGTCCCATGTTTTTTCCATTCACCGATGCTGCCCAATCAAGGATTGCATAGCAGCGCACTTGTCGGCTCGCTCGATATCTATCCGACGTTGCTCGACTATGCTGGCGTTCAAGCACCTGCACACTTGATGGGGCAATCACTGCGGACAATTATCGAAGCTCCTCTGGCTAAACTCCGTGACTCGATCGTCAGCGAATGCGTTGGCGTCGGCGGCCAGCTCGGCCAAGGACACCGCATGGTCCGTACCGAGCGATTCAAGTACATGCTATCCGGCGACAACGAAGAAGCTCTCTTCGATCTACACGCAGATCCATTCGAACTCAACAATCTCGCCAGCGGCGAAAGGCAAATAGCGGAACTGCAATCCCATCGGAAACTCTTGTCCGCCTGGATGGATCGAGTTGGCGATACGCATGCGCGCCCTGGCGAATAACGTCACGGAATGGTGCATGGTGGTGCAAGGGGACACACCATTTTTTGGGTGGGTAGTTGTTTTTCGGTATCCGATATGTTTCAATTTCGGTACGAACTTACGATCTTGATCATTCTTTCACGGAGGTTACTGTCATGGCCAGACTCGCGCGTGCGGAGTTGTTCGATCCTAGCAAAGTTGCTGTCCTACATTTGTGTGCTCGGGTAGTTCGTCGTTGCTTTCTCTTTGGCGTCGATCCGGTTACGGGAAAAAACCACGATCACCGAAAGATTTGGATCGAAGAACAGCTCAAACTTCTTTCGGCAAACTTCGGGATTGACCTCCTCGCGTTCGCTATTCTCTCGAAC
>JANPNA010000395.1:0-40248 GCA_031427235.1 Pirellula sp. | reverse complement strand
TTTTTCCGGTCAACTGATCGTCTCCCAGGAGATAGCAACAGCGGACCGTTTTGGCAATTGTGTGGACTGCCACGATCTCAGAAGGGTCGAAAATTTCCGCTCGAGATAATCTCGCCATGATTCACTCCGTCGAAAGAGCCGATAGAAGCAAAGGTATTTTGTTCACAATAAGAATTTCAAATCCAAGATGCAACTACCCACCCGAAAAAAAGCTGTGTCCCCCAGATTTCTTTAGTGTAGCACGGCACTCCGTGCCGTGATTTGTTGACGTAGCTCGCCGTATGGCATGCCGCCAGCTTCACACCGGGGGTCGTGACCATCTATTCTAGAGAGATGGTAACAATCCCCCGAGTGAACTCGGGGGCATTGCAATGCAATCGGGTGACAACCTAAACGGGATTACGAAAAACCCCTCGGGGGTTGCTCCGCGACGGGGGAAAAGGGGACGGAAAAGTGGACGGCGACAGAAGCGAGTAGACGAGGCTGGGGTTTGCTATCACGCGATCAATCGTGGAAATGCGCGGCAGGAAATTTTTCATAAACCGAGCGTCCCCTTTTGCTCTCGCCGTCCCCTTTGTTTTGCGATGCCTCAACTGTGCCGGAGCGCTTCGATCGGATCTAGCTTGGCGGCTTGTCTTGCAGGGTAGATGCCGGATGCGATACCCACAAAGAGCGATACCGCCGATGCGACCAAGAGTGACCATGGTGAAACAACGGTCGTCATGCCGGAAAAGTAGGAGACTAACGGTGGGGAGAGAACGCCAAAGCCCAGACCTATCAAGGTACCTACCGATGAAAGAAAGGCGGTTTCGATCAAGAACTGTAAAACGATATCCGATTGACGTGCCCCCAAGGCTCGGCGGATACCGATTTCTCGAGTCCGTTCGCTCACGCTGGCCAACATAATATTCATGATTCCGATTCCACCGACCAAAAGCGAAATAGCTGCGGTTGCACCTAAGACGAAGTTGAAAATACGTTGAGTCGCTTGTGCTTGCTCAATCAAATCCAATGGGACGGTTATGACATAGTCTTTGTTTGGATGGTACTTGGCCAATAAACCATCGAGCGCGTTGGCGGTCGCCTTTACCTGAAAGCGATCTGAGACTTCGATCGTGATTTGACTAAGCTCCAGTCGCTGCCGCGAAAAGCTTCCTTGTTGCCGTTTCATTAGGACTTCACCAATACGGCTTCGATCCGTAGTCAGTGGCACGACAATGTCTTTGTTCAAGTCCTGAGCGGATAAACTTGACCCTATACCAGCCGAAGGTGTTCGGTACATCAAAACTCCGACGATCCGGAAGAAATGCTCATTGTTGACTTGGATCGATTTGTCGATTGCCGATTGACCGGGATAGATTTTTTTGGCAACTTCTTCTCCAATGACGCAAACATTGCTTTGCGATTCCAAATCGCTCGGCTCTAGAAATCGCCCTCGCGCCAATTGCAAACGATTCACTTCGAAGTAACTTGGATCGACTCCTACCAACCGGGCGTCTATTGTCTTGTCCCCGTATCTCGCCACATGAACAAACTCACGCAGCGGGGTGATACGCACGACGGTGTCAAGTGTTTCTTTGATACGGCGTAAATCGTCGTACTTGAGCCCATACTCTTGAATGAATGAACGGAAATTGAACGGGGATTCGACAGACGGTTTCACGGTTCGAACGATAATGTTGTTGATTCCCAGCGACGCGATCTGGCGCTGCGCGGTTTGGCTGGCCCCTTCGGCGACGGCAAGCATGACGATGACGCTGGCAACGCCGAAGACGAGTCCCAATATAGTTAGAAAGGATCGCAGTTTGTGCATGAGAACACTGCGGAGCGCGGTGGAAAACATGCCGCCCCAATGCAACCAAGAGCGTCGACTCATGGCTTGGCACTCGCAGCCGCGTCAGCGCCTGCGGTGCTCGCCGACTGGGTGGATCCAGCTTTCCGCTCAGCCGATGAAAAGTCGTTGGTGCCTCGGCGATACGCGTCCATCGCAACCGATTCACCGGGCTCTAGTCCCTCGAGAATCTCGATGAATGAGTGGGTCGTACGGCCCGCTTTCACTACTTTGCGAGCGAATTCGGATCCATTAGCCACGTACACATACGATAACTGGAAGTGCTCCGTAACCGCCCCCACTGGGATGGCCAAGATATCTTCGTAGGTGCCAACTAAGATCTCGACTTCGGCTGTCATTCCGGGCTTCAAAGAAATGCTTTTCGGAATCTCTTTGATAAGCACGGTAGCATCGTAATTTTTGGTGTTGTCAAAACTGCTTGCGGCTAACTCAGCCACGTAAGAGATATTCCCTTGCAGTTTGAGATCGGGGAACGCATCCAACCGGATTGAAACCGATTGGTCCTTCTTGATTCGATTCACGATCGATTCGTGGATACCAAGTTTGACTTGCATGTTGTTCATGTCGGGAAGAAAAAAGATGTCGCGTTGCTGGAAGACCTTCGATCCAACTCGGATTTTTTCCGAGGCGTCGAACCAAGGTTGGTTCGCATAGGCTACTGTTCCGTCCTGCGGTGCTTTCATTTCACATTTGGCCAGAACTTTTACTAAGTCCTTCAATTCCCCTTCAAGTAGTTCTACCAAGTTCTTTGCGCTTTTGATGGTCGATTCAGCCCTTTCGATTTCGGCCGCCGCAGTAGATTGTTCTCGAGCGACTTTTGTCTTTGCGTCGGCTTCTTTGCCTTCGAACGTGGTCATCTTGAGTTTGAAATCGTACTCCTTTAGGTTTTTGAGTTTCTGTTCATCTCGTTGAACAGCTTTCTCGAAACTCTTGACCCGCAACTGGGACTCATCCAACTGCTCGGGCGACCGATAGCCTTTCTTCACGAGTTCCTCGATCTTTCGGCGATCTTCTAAGTACTTCTCTAACTGCGCTTTACCATCGGCAATCAACCTCTGCAGTTCCGATTGCTCTGCGATGAAATCGCCATCGCGGTACTTCGTCACTTCGATACCTGCGATTTGCAATTCTCGAGTGGCCGTGACAATTTTGCCGTCCCCTTCGTTCGTTTTCGCAATGAGGTTTTGATTCGCCTCCTTGAGCTTGCCCTCGGCTTCATTCAACGCAATTTTCTTGAGGGCGATCTGTTGGTCTATCTTGGCGGACTCCAACCTGACGATTACATCCCCTTTGGAGACTACTGTCCCCTCGGGAACGATAAAGACAATACTGCTTTCATTTCCTGGCAATTCGCATTTGCCGAAGACCGTGTTTTGACTTTCGATCGTTCCGCGTTCGATCACGGTATCATCCAACGTACGCCTCTTTACAACGTGCAACAGAAGATCCGACTCCGAACCCATGGCTGGCCCTAGGCTTTTGTAGAGTCGAAAGGAACCAAATCCAAGCGAAGCGATGATAACGGCAAGGATCACAAAACGCAGTAGGTTCCCAAGCAATCGAGTGTTCCGCGAGGGCTTTCGGTTGGCACCAGTTTGATTCGAATCCAGGGTTTCCATGACGAGATCAAAACTCATTGACTTAATTGGGCGCAGTCACTTCGTTTTGCGCCTGTGGTGCAGGTTGGTCCGAAGGGATCTTTTCGTTTGCCTTCACGGGTGACGCTGTCTGTTCAACTAGGAGTTTGGGCATTTCTGGCGGAAAGTAGTTTTCCTTAGCGACCATCTCCTTGAGCTGTTCTAACGAAAAATCCTCGTTGATCCAGACCCCATTATCATCTAGGTACAAGAGTTCAAGGACGGTAAAGATTCGAATTTTTGCAATTTTGTAGTCGATCCAATTGAAGATAAGGTTGTTTTTCGTGTTCAGCAGGACTTGGAGCGATTGAAGTAGGTCTCGGGTCAGGTTGGTGTTGGCTTCAAACGAGCTTCGAAGAGCGATTTGCGCCTGGTCTACTTGGCGGGTTGCGGCCACAAGCTGTTGCCTTGCGATTTGGAAATTGAGGCGGCGAAGTTCGATTTGCCGGAGTGATGAGCGAACTTCATTTGCGATCGTATCCTTGCCCGCTACGTAGTTTCGGGTCGCTTGTTGATAAGCGATCTGCGTCGCGCGATAGACGTTTCGTTCGTTGAGTCGATTGAGGGGGCCGTCAAATTGAACGCCGACTCGATACGTATTGGCGGACGAATCCAACCGGAAAGCATTGTTCTTGGACGGGTCGGTACCGAGTCCCAATTGGCCAGTGACATTGAGCTCGCTTTGAAGCGCATCGGCGGCCACTTCGATTTTTCGAAATGCATCCATCACTTGCGCTTCGCGATTCATCTGGTCGAGTCGGTTTTGATGAGCGAACGTCACCGCGGCTTTTTGATCGATCTCGAGTTTGTCGATGTCGATCAGGAACAAACGAATCTGGGTTTGCGCAATGTAGAGGTTCGAAGTCTCTTCGCGAAGCGGGCCACCGATGGCTTTGTAGAGGATACGCCAAGCAATCATTTCGGGTTTCTGTGCTTCTAGATTTCCGTCCTCTTTTTCTTTTTCCTTTTGGACGTGATCGATAAGACTCGGTTTGTCATGGTACTTCTCGATGCTCTTCTTCAGCGCTCGATCAAATTGCACACGTTTCTCGAAGCCAGTTTCGAGTACGGAGAGCGTCGAAGCGATTCGAGCTGCGAGGTCGGCTTGCTGCTTATGGTCGATTTGATCGTTTTGCGAGAGTCTGGCTGGGTCTGTTGCCTCGAGCCTTGCTTGCCATTTTTGCAAATCTCTTTTGATGTCAGGAAGCAACTCGGCTGCTTGATCATGCAACTTCAGATAGTCTTCATATGCATCCACAAGGACTTGATAGGGTGGGATCTCGGAGCGGGTATTCTCAGTTGGTGTATAGCGAAGCAGCCTCTCGTAAAGGCGTTGCGTTTCGTGCTGAACATCAACCAATCTTGGGTCGACTAATTCAAATTGACCGAGCAAGGATTCGTCGATCTCGAAGGGAACCCAAGACGGAAGCCCTAGCTGGAATTTGAATTGATCCAGGGAGGCGGCCAAGTTTTGCTCCGCAAACAAGAGTGCGAGTCGCCCGTTTTGATACTCCTGAAAAATTTGGTCCACTTGGATTTGCGAAACCATTCTCATTTCTCGCAACTCTTGGTTTTCGATCAGATTCAGTTGTAGGCTCGCGATGTTGACCTTTGCATTGCGAATTGATTGAACTTGCGTCAGAAGACTCAGGAAAGCACTTGAGGTATTCAGGTAGAATTGACGGCGAAAGCGAGCGAAGTCGCGAACGTCGTAGAGCAAATTGCGTTCAGCTTGGGTCAGGGTCTCGAGCCGAACGTGCCGAAACGCGCCTCGCAGCAAAGGTTGGGTAAACGAAGTCACAAACAATCCGTTGCTGCCGGCTGTGTTGGTTCCAAAGTCCCAAAAAAACGAATTCAAGACGTTGGTCGCAAGCTGACCTCCACCAGCGAGTCTCCTTCCGAGCCCCAACCGATCTGTCACTTGCAGTAAACGATTTCCCCCTAGGTCGGCTCCGGTGGCTGTGTATTGGGCGCCAGTCCCAGCGACCCACTGAGTTGCGAATTCGAACTCATTTCCAGTCAACGTTAGCGCGCTCAAGTAGACCGATTCAAACTGAGTTTGATAGTCTCGAGAATGCAGCAATGCCAAGTCAACAGATAACTCCTGCGTCAATTTGATTTGGCCATCTGGACCGCGAGGCAAATGGTCGAGCCAAACTGGCGATTCGATTTGATTCGCGGTCGGGATTTTGGACCAGTACTTCGTATTGCGATGCCCGTCGGGAAAGTTCATCAAGGGCGAGGCAGCTGGATCATCCGGCGGCTTGGGAGCGCAGTCCAAGTTGGAGGGGAGCCCCAATCGCGATTGCTGCACCGGCTCAACGGTCCGAGTTGGGAGTGTCCACCTCGGGTCCACAATTCTGCTAGCAATCAGCGAGTATGACTTCTTGTCTGCGGATGCCCGATATTGGGAACGAGAGCAACCAGAAAGAAAAACGACGCAAGCAAAGAATAGCAAGCAAAGAATGTTGGCACGGGCGAATCGTTCATTTCGAGGAGCGTGGGTCACTCTTGCCGAGCTTGCCGAAGGTGACTTTGCTGTGCTGGAGACGAATGAAGACGTGCACTTCTTCATTTCGCTGCGTGTCCGATAGTTGATTTAGGCATTCAAAAGCTCGCAAAATGAGCGACGATCTCGCTCATTTGCGACTTCGGGCCTCATCTTATCCGTAACTATCGGAATAATCGGTTGCTGAGATTGATACTTTTGCTACGCAAAGATGGGCTTGGTGTGCCTGTCCAACGGATTTACTTACAACACTCGTGGGGCAACCCAGCTTGATTTTGATCGACAGACAATAGAAGTCCGTTCTTTGGCTAGCAAATTGAAATTCTTCGGTGGGTTCAAAAAAACTCTTGGACGGATCGGTGAGACGCACTACAATCTTCGTCCAGACTTGGTGACGGATCACCCCACATCGGCATCGGTAAGGAAACCATTATGAGCACACGACTGGCTGTATTCTTTAGCAATCCCTTTCGAATCTGTATCGCGATCTTTCTGTCCGCGACGCTCACCAACGCGAGTTTCCCGCAGTCGAACGAGTTTGACGCCACTACAGCTCAGCCAGCCTCCAATACGGACCCTACCTCTACGGAGGAACTCCCAACGGACGATCGACATGGTCAGTCCGACGCCGAACGCATGGGGGAGATCCAAGAGTCTTTGGAGCACGACCAAAAACAATTGTTCAATCTCGAACAAGAGATCGAGAATCCAAATAGCGAGTACGCAATCGCAGAAAAAGAATTCCGATCGCTTAAGGCTGAGTTGGAACTCGTCAACGAAAAGCTAGAATCCGCTCGTAAAACCACCGACGAAACCTTGAATGAACAATTGGAACTAGAGGCAGCGTCACTGCAAACACTACGCAAGTTGGCCGAGGATAGATTCGATCTGGCCATCGAAGATCGAAAGACGTTGCGAGAACAAAAGGTCACGCTACGACGTAAGATTGAAAACGACAAAGCAGCCCTTGCCGCCATCACAGGCGACGACGAGCAACTACGTTCCGAAGAACATGGCAACGCAATCGAACACGGCGAAGAGCGTGACGCACACGGCAAGATGGATCATCGAAATCCATCACGCGGCCATGACAACCGCGACGACGACAAACGTTCTACTAATGGCGACACCCAGGATCCTTCGGACTCCTCCGAGCGGTCAAACGAGTCGGCGAGTTCTGACGAGGACAACGTTGAGCTAACGAAAGCCGTCGAGGAAGCGGAAGCCAAGGAAAAAGAAGCCGACGAAGCGCAGGAGGAGACCCGATCGATCGCGGCCCGTTTGACCGATATTCAAAAGCTGGTTGCACAAGAGCAGAAGGAACTCGATCTTGCTCGCAAGAAAGCAGACCTAGCGAGTGCAGCCCAGTTGACGCTTTCTCAAGAACTGACTCGACGGGGTGCGGAACAAGCGGATGCAACCGAGCTGGCCGAATTGCGAGCGTCGATCGCCAGCGCGAGCAATCGACTCATCCTGGCTCGTTCCGAGGTTGCCGAAATCAGCGAGCGTCTCAACGACCACCGGGCTGAACAAAGCGGTCTGCAATCGGAGCACATCGTTGCCCTGCATGAAGCCGAGAAAAAGCGACAGGAGGCGAACGAGGCCGAAGACCGAATCGCGGCGATTCGCAACCCATTCACGTTGCGAAATATTTTGCAATGGCTGGTCGAACACGGCCCTCGCATTCTTGCCATCATCGTGGGCATGTTCCTTGTAAATTGGCTTGCCTCCTTCTTTGCATCGCGATCCGTTCGACTGGTGACGACGGGATCGGGCAGGGGCTCGAAAGTGGAAAAAGAGAATCGAGCCAAGACGTTGGTAGGAGTTTTTCAAAATGCGTCGACGGTCGGAATCTTCATTACCGGGGCCATGATGGTCTTGGAAGAAGTTGGAGCCAACATCACCGTTTTGATGGGCGGGGTGGCGGTGATCGGGTTGGCGGTCGCGTTTGGCGCTCAGAACTTGATCAAGGACTATTTCTACGGTTTCGTCATGTTGCTTGAGAACCAATACATGCTGAATGACTTTGTGCGCGTTGGGGGAGTGAGTGGCCAGGTCGAACGCATCACTCTCCGAATGACGGTTTTGCGTGATTCCAATGGCGTCGTGCATTTCATACCCAACGGCACGATCAACAGTGTTAGCAACGAGACCCACGGCTGGTCCAGAGCGGTCTGTGAAATCGCGGTGGGACATCAGGAAAGTCTGGATCGCGTCAGCGAGATTTTAGACACCATTTCGCAGGAATTACTAAACGATGCGGTTTTTAGCAAACTGCTGCTAGAACCACCGACTAGTCCTGCGATAGAGAGTCTTGGTGAGTCTGCGGTCTACCTCAAGATGTCGGTCAAGACCCTGCCGAACAAGCATGGTGCAGTGAAGCAGGAATGGTTGAAGCGGATCAAGAATCGCTTTGACGAACTCGGCGTCCAGCATCCTTTCCCGCAACGCGCCGTGCATGTGCAAGCGGAAAACATCATGCCTGCCCACAAAAACAGCGCTATGCATCAGCCCGGAATATTTAAACAAGCGAGCTGAAGATCGTTTAACCCCGAGAGAAGAATCTTCCGTCCGCTCGGAGCTTTTCTCCGTCGGACGCCGTTTTTGCGTCCTACGATGTAGGACGCAAAAACATGGTCGAGGGGAGGCAAGCTCCCGCTCAACCATGACTGGCCAAAGTCGGATACAATGGTGCTTACCGGTTTGTGTCAGACAGGGGGTATGTGTCATGGCGGAAAATCTCTTGAAAACTCCGTTCGCGATTTGCGCGTTCCTCATTCTAGCTTTCAACTTGAGTGGCCGCTCTAGTGCGCAATCGAATGCTCTCCCATCGATCGACTCGCCGTCGCAGCGGTGGTTGCCTCCGCCAAGATCGTATCCGAATCAACCGGATAGCCAAGCCAAACTTTTATCTAGTCTCCGCGATTTGGTTCTGAACAACCGTTCCTCCAAGGAAGCAATTCCATCGCGACTTTCCGATGCCGATGTCCAATCGCTCAAGGAGGCCATGAAACAATATGGTGGCAACCTGCCAGACGGTCTGACTGCCGATAGTCTCGACGCAATTCCCCCCGAGCTGATTTCCAACGCACTTTCCAATCCTGAGCTGATGCGCCAAGCCAAGGAATTGTCGGAACAGTTTATGAAAACAGATCGTTCGAATGCAAACAAACAACCCTCCAGTTCCAACAATGTGACGCCTCGAACGAATGCACCGTCGGGAGCGAAACCACCAGGTTCCGCACAACCAGGATTTGCTGGCTCCAGTGGCCCGGATCGATCGGAACCAGCATCGCAGCCTGGAACGATGCCATCGACGCAGAATCGGCCAATACCACGCCAGTCACAAGCAGACCGCAATGGCCAAGCACCAAGGCTCTCACAGGACGAGTCGAACCCTTTCGATTCGATACGGAACCAGCAACCTACACCCAAGGACTTAGCAACCGACAGCAACTCCCCGTCGACAAAGCGACCCGCATCATCTCCCGGAGACGACCCTGCAACCAGAGATGCGACAAAAAGCGGATCGGTCGATCGAGCCGATGAATCCAAATCAACGTCGTCCACGGACATCCGAAAGGAACTGGACCGAAGGGGCTTCGGCCCAACGCTTAAAAAACTCATCGAGGATGCTCAACGTTCGAGCCAATCGTCACGCGTGGCAGCGCAGCCTCCCAAGGCAGCCGAACTACCTTCCAAACCAACTAAAACTCCCAACGAAAGCACCACGCAACCGGCTACATCTGAGCCGATCAAGCGGTCGCCACCACGGCCACCCAATCCAGCTAGTACCGCCGAGTCCATTCGCAAGCCAGCAAAGCCCGATTCGGCAATGTCCAAGAGTTTTCAGGAAACAGGCAAATACCTCAATAACTTGTGGACGCAGGTTTCCAAAAGCAACCAGAACACGCCACGCGCTGCCGCATCACCGTCGCCGCGTTCAACGCCCCAAGCGTCCACTACGAACGAGGCATTTTGGCTTCCCAACCCATTCAACGCACAAGTTTTGGAGGGCCTCGTCGTTCTTGCCATCGCTGGTGCGATAGCCTTTTTTGCCTTCCGCTACCGCTTCCGCTCGGAGCAAGTGCGCAGAGAATTGCTCGAAGCTCAATTGGCACCCGGGATCGACGAGATCCGTTCGCGGGACGATGTGGTTCGAGCTTTTCATGCACTTGCAAAACACCGATTCAAATCGGCTCAAGCGTGGTGGACCTACGGCTATGTCACCGAACAATTCCATCTCGCGTTGCCAGAACACTCGACTCCGATTCGAACCCTTTCCAGTCTCTACGAACAAGCTAGGTATTTTCCGACGGAGCATCAACTCACAGCGGATCAAATCCAAGATGCAAAATTCGCCTTGAAACAATGCGAGGGTTGAGCACGTTGGACGGTTATCGCAACCCTCGCCGTAGGGCCGTCGGCTCGCTTGTCATCGCTTTGTTTTTCTTTTGGCAATGCGATTTCGTTCAGTCGCAGCAAACGAATTCTTCCAGCGAACTGAAGTGGCACGTTGGTTGCGAACTCTTTCAAATGCTGCTGGAAGAACGGGGAATGGCAACGATCCAATCGCTGGAAACCTCGATCAATTCACCTGCGGATTCGGTGATCGTCTTGACCGGTGATTTGAAGCGAGTGCGAAGCGACATTATGAAGGTTCTCGCTCTGTTTGTGAAACGTGGTGGAAATTTACTCATTGCCACCGATCAACCCAATCTCATGCCCGGCATAGGAGAAATCAAAGCTGGACCGGTGGTTGCATTGGGAGTGGACGATAGGTATTTCGATTTCAAAGACTGCATTCGGATCCAAGATATCGACCCATCCAACGAGTTGATGATCGGGATTCAAGAGATCGTGTCCAATCGCACGGCATGGCTTTCTCTGACTACCGATTCCGCCCGAGTCAATTCCCTTCGTTGGCAGGTCATCGCGTCGTTGCCTTCCGATTGCTTACCCTCGAACAGTAGCAACCAGCCATTGATTGCAGTGGGGACTGGAAGCTTGCAGGTTGCCGGTGTCATGGTTCTCATCGCCGATACGAGCGTACTTACCAACGGCATGATATGGCATGGTGACAACGCTACTTTTGCCATTCGGCTTTCTGAGTTACTCGGACGCGGGAAAAAAACCGGCTTGAGCTTTGTGGTCGATGGGCGGGTATTGGCTAGTTACCAAGATAGAATGCGACCACCGCCGCCGAATATCAGTTCGAACCGATCCAAAGAACAGCCTGTTCCAAGAATTCAAGATATTCCAAATACCGATCTTGAAACCAAGTTGCGAATGGCCAACCATATTTTAAAGAGTGTGGCGGATTCCAACATCTTGAACGAAGCCATGGCTAGACAACCGAGGCCAGTGGATACGAAGAGCTATGTTCTCGTTGTCCTCGCATTGGTTGCGGCGGCAGGTGCATTGCTGTTTTTGGCGTACTTGATGCGACGCGTTCCTGCACTGCTGGGACTCCAGCCAACGATCCCGCACCATTCCGCGTTCGAAATGGATTCGGGTCTAAAACAACGCAATTCGCAGTACGGACCGGCCGCATTTATTTTGGCGAGAGAGTTTTGCAAAGAGTGTTCCGGGACTAGCGACGAAAAGGGTTGGAGAAACAAAGCCACAGGGTTCCACCGCTCCGGTGCGATTCCAAATGACAAGGCTTTTCGCGAAAAACTCGAGTATGTCCGCTCTTTTGAGATCAGCAATCTTGTACCGCGAGTCTCCGAAAAAGAATTTCTCAAGCTTGGAAAAACAATTCACGAGCTGCGACAAGCTTTGCAGTCCCCTAAAACCGACAGTGCAACGTAGAATACTCGCTTCGTTTAACCGTTAGCCGCAGGCGACGGCCTTGCTTCACATCGCCATCGATCGCATTTCCATACACCCTCCCAGAACCAGAAAACTGATTCGTGCCCACAGCCAATTCCATTGCCTTACGAGTAAACGAGTTACGAAGTCGAACACAGGAGTTAATGCAGCAAATCGTTGTAGGGCTCGACGATGTAACCGACCAACTCCTGGTGGCTCTGTTTGCTGGTGGGCACGTGCTACTTGAGGGAGTTCCAGGGACTGCCAAAACCACGCTCTGCCGAACCTTCGCAACCATTCTAGGGATCCAATTCGAACGCATTCAATTCACGCCGGATCTATTGCCATCGGACGTCACGGGCATCCAAGTGTTGGATCGCAATACGAGCAACTTCATTTTGCGGAAAGGACCGGTGTTCTGCCAACTTCTGCTGGCGGACGAACTGAATCGCGCTCCGGCCAGAACGCAATCTTCCTTGCTGGAAGCGATGCAAGAACGGCAAGTTACGATTGACGGCACAACTTTGCCGTTGCCAGAACCCTTCATGGTCCTGGCAACGCAGAATCCTATCGAGCAAGAAGGAGTTTATAGGCTACCTGAAGCTCAGTTGGATCGGTTTTTGTTCCGAATTAAAGTTGGTTACCCCGATCGGAATCATGAAGTTGCGATGTTGGATTTGCATAGCCGTCCGACTCCCAAGCTGACCGCCATTAGTTCTTCGGAAGAGATCATCAGCATTCAAAAGCAACTCGATACGGTGTATTGCTCGGACGAGCTTAAGCGGTACATCATTGATGTGGCGCGTGAAAGCCGACAACACTCAGACCTCCTGCTCGGAGCAAGCCCACGTGCCGCAATCAACTTGATGAAAGCCGCCCGCGCTCACGCATTGCTAAAAGGCCGAGAGTTCGTGACACACGACGACGTGCAATCGATTTGCCGACCAGTACTTGGGCATCGGCTGATCATGCGTCCGGAAGCCGAGATGGACGGTCGAACCGTGGACGGGGTCATCCAGCAAGTTGTCCAACGCGTCCCTGTTCTGCCGGATAAAAAAGCATGACACGTCGGGCTCAGCTATTTGCCGTCGCGGGGATGATTGGGCTCTGCCTCGGACTGATTCGAGGGCAAACGACCCTCAGCTTGATCTCCCTCGCCTCTTTGTTGTGGATTCTATCGGAGTGGCTGCTGTTTTATTGGCATGCGCGTTTTCAGCTTCCTTTGCTCAAGCCATTGCGATTCGTGAACGGCGACTCGGAAGCAAACCGGTCCCTTTGGGCAGAGCGCATCGTGGAAGTTCGAGTTCAATTGGCCAGGGGAATACGCTTGTTTGGTGTGACTCTCGATTTGCAAGATGTGGTTCCCGAGAATTTGGATTTGGTTCCCTCGGACGCGAAAAAGACGTTCGCATGGCGAAGGCAACCTAGTAATCATTCTGTTGACATTAATGACTTGAAAAACAATGGGAGTGCGAGGCTCCTGCCGAGCTGGCTCCGCTTTGGTTCGGCAGGAGCCTTACCCTCCCGGGTGTCCAAATCCTGGGTAATCCGCAATTTCCTAAGCTTCATTAACGACGCCGTTGATAGCCTTCCGAATCAAGCACGACTCGAACGTGGTATTTCGCAAAGCGAATGGAGCTATTCCGCCCGCGTGCGTGCTGCGGGCAACGTCGTTTTTCCCGGTTTCCGTATAACGCTTCAGAGCACGCACAGTCTCTTTCGAATCGAAAAATTCGTTCGGTTGGAACAATCGTTTCGAGCACTTCCGTCGTTTGTTGATGCGGGTGAATACCGATCCTTGACGAAGAAGTCCAATGTGATTCCGCGGCATGGAGTTCATCGACTGCTGCGTTCCGGCATGGGTTCCGAGTTGCTTGAACTGAGGGAATACGCTCCTGGCGATCCTTTCAAGTCGATCGCATGGAAAGTTTCCGCAAAAAGGGATCAATGGATGACCCGACAATACGAATCAGAGGTTCCTGCACGGGTGCAGCTAATTATCGATGGTTCAAGCACAACTCGCGTGGGCGGTTTCGGATTCCGATTGTTGGATCAAATGACGTTCGTGGCTGCCAGCATCGGAAGAATGGCCACGAACGCAGGTGACCCGGTCGGTGGCGTTTTGCTCGACGAACGGGGAATGCGTCGACTCCCTCCGATGTCGGGGGAAAAGGGGTTTCAAATCTTATTGCGAGCCCTCGGTGATTTTTCGATCAACCCAAGTCCGCCTCCAAGCCCGTTGAACCAGCGCATGCTTGACGCTGCTTGGGGCCTTATCAGCCAACGCTACCCTGAACTTCTGGATTTCAAGGTAAACCAGTATCCTTTCTCGGTTTTCCCACTCTTACCAAACAGTCGCTCCCGACGAAGACAACGACACCTCATTGCTGGCGCATTGGCGGAGATCTGCGGTTTGTCGATCCGAGAGCAAGTGGCGATAATTCATGACGATGTCACAATGGCTAGTCGCATTCAAGAGTTGCTGAACCGTTCGGGAATACCTTGGATCGCCCCTGTGATCGGGCTGGCTGAGAGTCGTGATCGCGAACCCATTCGGCGGATGACTCAATTGGCCGACAGCATTTTATCTGCCGTCGGCCATGCGCGAGACAATGAAGTATTTGTCGTCCTGTCGGATCTCTTAAATTGTGTGGGCGTTTTGGAATTCCTGCTTCCCGCCGTCAAATTGGCCATCCTGAAGCATCACCGCGTATCGTTCGTTTGTCCGACCACTACTTTTCGACGCCCCTCAAGGAGCGTTGCCGCCGAATTTTCTGGCAATTGGTCCACGGATGATCTGTTGCTCGTGGCAGAACAAGCGAGACTACAAATTCAGGCTGAGCAACTGCAACGCGAACTGCATCGATACGGAGCGTCCGTATCGCTCTCCGGTGAGAAGAATGCCGTACGCTTGATCATGGCGGAACTCGAAGCGGCAAAAACAGGACGAAGCAAGTTTCAAGGGGTCTCGCGATGAGCAGCGACGCCGATTCCAATCGTGGACCGACCGACTCAAACTTAACCGACACCGGTGAATCGCAGCGGAATGCTTTTTGGATCATCGGAGGGATGTTGCAACTCCTGGCGATCAGCCTTTTTGTAGAACTGCTTGTGGGCTTCACAGAGAGCTTAGGCCTCATGATCAGATTGTCCCTGCTCGCAATCATCATGACCTGTATCGTTTTGCGTTTGGGATGGCTGGTACTGATCGCGATTCAGGTTAGTCTCTTTTTTCAAGAGCCGTTAAGGCAACCGCTCGAACACACACCAGCGGGTTTGTTCTTTGTCCTTGCAAGTCTTTTTGCGATCGTCGCAGCCATGAAGATACCTCAAACGCACAAATTGGTTACCGACGTTTTCTTGACACTCTTCCGTATCGGAATCGACGAAGGGAGTTCGGCAAGTTCGGCAAGTTCCGCACAACCGAGCGAATCCAAAGACCGTCTTCCATTGGCAAGGCTGAGCTTCGCGTTCTGGGTTCTGCACGGAACGCTTATCGTTCTCTTTGCCGTGTTCTTGTTAACGAAAGTGCCGGTTGGTAGACAATACGATAGCTGGCTACAATGGTCGCTGCAGAATGACCAAGCGGTCTGGCCAGGTGCGCTCTTGATGGTTTTGATGATTGCGCTGCTGGTGGTCGTGCGCGAAAACGCTTGGCGCCAGTTGGAGTCTTCGCAAGCACGCTTGTATTTGCGTTCGATTCAATTGATTGCAAACTACCGTGACTTATTTGGATTCGAACGGCATCGACAGACGCAACTACGTAAAAAACAATCCACCATGAGGTCAAAATGATATTTTTTTGGGTGCGAGAAATCGCGGGTTGGCTTCTGATTCTTGTGTCGCTCTACATGCTCCGAATAGGACTGGTCTTTTTGAATAACATTGAGACGCCGCAGATTTTCGAAGCAGGGGTGGTCATGCTAACGGGCCTTGGGGTGATGCGCTGCGGAATTCTCTTGGTGCGAGTGTCAACCGCCGCACGCCTCTGCCGCGAACCGATAGGTCCGTCGCTCCGCCGACGGACGGTCAGCGATAAAGAAAACGCACTCGATTCCGCCAATGAATTACCGTATGCAGCCAAAACGAATAGCACACGTACCTGATTCTTGCCGCCACTATCTTAAAGCGGAAATGAATTTCCGCACTCCAAATCAAAACGTATTGACCACCGTGGAGCGTCGATCGGACATGTTGGTTGAGAGCGTATAGTGATGGTAATGCATGGCACATTTGATGACGTAGACAAACAGGATCGAAGGATCGCGATTCACCCGCAGCAATCGCAAAATTCGCTTCCGATATTCTTTCCTGAGTGACGCTTGCGGGATCGTCCACATCAGTCGAGCGAGCAAGCCCAATGCGAGTATGCCGAAGCGAGCACGTTCTTTGATGCCGACCAGCGGATGTTCTCGCCAATAACTCGCGCGAGCTTGCCCAAAACGAAAGTTTCCTCGCAAAAACAACGACTCGAGCCGTTCGAAATAACCCTCCGGTTCGTACAATTTTTGCATGACGGACAAGTACCCGTCGCGAAGCGATTCGCGGGTGAGTTGGCGGGGAATCACGTTGGTACCAAACTCGGACGTATCGTTTTCGTCAAGTCGCCCCTCGGCTCGCAAGCGAGCGTGGAGCGGCGTCTTGGGAATGGCATGCAACATACCAAGCATCGCATGCAGGATGCGAGCATCGCGAAGGAACTCGAGCTGAGCATCGAAAATCGTCTCGTCATCGTTATCGAATCCAACGATCATGCCACACCACACATCCATCCCAGCGTTTTGAACGCGATGGATTTTCTCGATCAAGGTGCCCGTGTTGCGAACGTTTTGAATCTTTTTGGTCTCTCTTAGTGACGCTTCGTTTGGACTCTCAATCCCGATAAACACGGTTTGAATGTTGCAGTCGACCATCAGTTGCATCAACTCGTCGTCGTCCGCCAGATCGAGCGAAGCTTCGGTAAAAAACGTTAATGGAAAACCCTTTGACTTTTGCCAATTGGCCACCTCCTTGAGAACGGTCTTGATTTGAACTTTGTTCCCAATCAAATTGTCATCGACAATAAACGCGATCCTCAAATTCCTGGCCAGCAGCTGGTCTAATTCAACCAGAATTTGTTGTGAGGATTTGATGCGAGGACGCCGCCCGAAGGTAACGATGATGTCGCAGAATTCACATTGAAACGGACAGCCTCGCGAAAACTGAACGCTACCGAAGAGGTAAAGCTGTGTCTTGATCAAATCGTAGCGAGGTGCTGGAACTTTGAGCATGTCTGTCTTGTTGGCTTGTTCGTATCGCTTTGCCCAATTTCCCGCTTGAAAGTCCAAAAGAAACTGAGGCCAAGTCTCCTCAGCCTCGCCGACAAAGATGACCTCTGCCAAATTGCCAAAATACGCTTCGCTGACGCTGACCCAGGGCCCACCGACTACTGCAAAGATGCCGCGCTTTCGCAATTCTTGGAGAATTTCCAACATGCGGGCGCGTTGAACACTCATGCCGGTCAAGCCAACGATGTCGGCTCGTTCCAAGCGTTCGTAATCGATCTCTTCGACATTTTCGTCGACGAGCGTGATCTGGTGTTCGGCCGGTGTCAAGGCAGCCAACAGCGGTAAGCAAGCAACTGGAAGATTAGCCTTCTTGCCGAGCAAGGGCAAGGCATGTTCAAGCCCCCAATAGCTAACTTCGAAACGTGGGTTGATCAGCACGATATCAAGCATAGTTCACGTTTCGGTTTGCATAGGCAACGACGAACTGGAAATGAGTTAATGAGAATCATTGTATAGGAAACGCGCGTTCCGCGTGTTACGATTGTTGAAACACTTATTTGCGTCTACAAATCACCAACGTCTCGGAGATACGTCGCTACGTGAAAGCAAATTCAATTTGAATCAACCAAATGACAAGCCTACGATGCGATGGCGAGTCTGGCTCGCGATTCTGCTTTTCCATTGTGTCTGGGCTGCGAACTATGTTGGATTAGCCTCACTTTTAGGAACAGATCCTTCAGACCGTTTGGCACCTATCTTTGTCCTATGCGTTGGGATGTTTTGGACTCAGTTTCAGTTGCTCGGTTTTTTTGCGGCTTTACTACCCTACCGACTGTATTGGCGATTGTTTTTCCCTTTAGCACTCGTCCTAGCACTTTGCCTCGAACTCCGGATGGTCAATGAACCCTTTCGGCTCGATGGAATTGCATTCGCATCATTGATCGGCTTCGTTTCTAGTTGGGCAATCTTTTTGACATTCCGGGCGGTTCGTGGCCTCCGCTTGCAAAGCATTGAGGAAGATATGCGGGACGGCGAGTCCCTGTCCCGTTTTGGCATCCTAGACATCCTGACAACGACGTTCCTAGTCGCGATCGTTTTCGCCGTCATGCGATTGGACGCAGTCGAGTCAGGACCGTTCGTTTTTCTGATTTCCGCAATTGGATACAGTGCTTTGCTCATTCTCTACGCGCCGATGAATTTCTGGCTCTTTGGTGAAAGACGTCGAATTCTGTTGGGTCTTTCCTTTATGTTTTTGATTGTCGTTTTGGTTCCATCGCTCGTTGCGATAGTTGCTATGAATAATCTGAGTATGAGACACGATAACTGGCCGTTTCTATATTGTCTGACTTTAGGCCCAGAAGCCGCATGGCTGATTGGCCTGGGGTGCATGTACGCCCTCGGCTTCAGGCTGGTTTCTGGCAAGAAACCACGCAATGTGGTTGTTGTAACGGATCACCCAGCGAGTTTTTCAATTCCGTTCACGGAGCAATCCAACACGAAATCAGGATGACCGAGTACAATGTCAATCCTATTGCTGGCCACATGCATTTGATTAAATGGACAAAACGATTCGATTTATGGAAAGAGTATTGCGAGTTTTCGAGTCACATACGGCTGCCGAGCAAGCTGCACGTGCAGACGACAATGGATTGACTTTCCAGGACCGATTTGATGCGTTCATGCAGCTAATGGCGCCTTTTTATGCAACTTCCCCAGGATTTCAAAGAGTTTATCGAATTGATGATTTCCGCAAACGTACGGTTTGTGATGATTGGGGGATACGCTTACAACCTTTATCGCAACCCGAGAGCGACGGGTGATATTGATTTCTTGGTCGCCACAACGAGTGAAAATGAGGAACGACTGCGCCAGGTACTTAGTGACTTCGGCTTCGGCTCGACATTACCCGCCGAAACGACACCCTTGCTCGAAGTCGGCAAAGTTCTGATGCTGGGACGTGCACCGTTTCGCATCGACATCCTTACGAACATCGACGGCGTCACATTTGAGGAAGTCGAATCCACTTGCCAAATCGTTAGACTCGATCGACTTTCAATTCCGGTCATTTCTCCTGAGCTATTGCTGAAAAATAAATTGGCAAGTGGTCGTCCAAAGGATCTATTGGACGCTTTCGAGTTGCGAACGTGGCTCGAGCGCTAAAGTGTTGCGAGCGCGATGCGAAACACGAGTGGCTGCTAAACTTTGACGGCTGCGTAAGAGATGCAACGGCACGAAAATCTTTTGAAGTTTTGTCTCAAGTCTGGTCGATACGACTCGCTCGCATGAAGGCGAACGACTTGGGGGGTCCAAGTCGACTACTACGGATGGCGGTTTCTCACTCTTGGGGAGGTCGCGACCTATGTCTATCGAGTTCTTGAATACTGTGATTGGTTGTTTGTTCTTTGGAGTATGGCTAATTGTCGGCCATATCATGACGGTGGATTATTTTTAGTAACTGATTGACGGTCGTAACGACTAGCCATCTACTTAGTCGTTCTGTTCCTGAACATCTTCGCTCTATCGCTTGACTGACCCCATCTCGATGGCCATTGAAATCCGTTTGCCCAAAATCAAGTTCTGCGGCTTGACCAGGTCATCGGACGTATCTGCGGCCATCGAATGCGGGGCGGACGCCATCGGCTTGAATTTTTACAAGCCGAGCCCACGCTACGTTTCGCCCGAAGTCGCCTGCGGATTGAGCCTCATTGCCGACAATCTGGTTGTGCGAGTCGGCGTGTTCGTCAACGCGTCACCCCTTGAGGTTGACGCGGTGCTGGCCATTTGTCCTCTGGATTGTATTCAACTGCATGGCGATGAAACTCCAGAATGGATCGACCAAGCTTCGGCCTTTCCTTCCTTAAACTCGGTAAGGTTTATCAAGGCAGTCTGTTGGCGGGATCAAGCCGAGGACAGAAAGTCGGTATTGGCATGGACTGAAAAAAAACATTCGCGATTGCTTGGGCTGTTGGTGGATGCGTATGACCCGGTTCAACGCGGCGGTACCGGCAAGACGGCTCGCTGGGATTTGCTTTTCCCACGCCCCAAAGAATTGCGGAATACAACCATCCTGCTGGCTGGCGGTCTGACATCGGAAAATATTTCCAAAGCAATGGAAACCGCAAAGCCGGACGGGGTTGACATCGCCTCCGGCATCGAATCCGCTCCGGGAATCAAAGATCCTTTCAAAATGCGAGCAATCGCGGAGATTGCTAAGCAAATGCTGGCAGGACGTGAGTAGATCGGCATTTCGTGACGGTCTTTTCCGAGGCCAATTTGCTCCGATGACAGCCCTACGCAACGGCACGGAGAGCCGTTCTACTCTTGCAATGGGCATTTTGGGGAAACCTTGCTAAACTTACGGCTTGGAAATGGGGACTGGCCGAAAACGGAATGGCTTGCCCCCCTCGCAGCTACCCTTGAACAATTTGAATCGGTTTGCCCATGAGTTTGGACCAATACAGTTTCTGCCCTTGCGGCAACGGAAAGAAGATCAAGTTCTGCAAGTGCAACGAGCATTTCCCAGAGATGCAAATCATCCATCGCATGATCGTCGGCGAACAAAATGTCGCGGCCTTGGATCGGATCAACGCAAACCTAAAAACCCTACCGTCCGAACCGTGGCTTTTGGCGATGAAATCGGAGTTGCTGTTGCAATTGGGCGAACTGGAATCGCTTGAGGAAACCACCGCCAAGTTCATTCGGCTACAACCCGACAACCCGCTTGCCAAACTCTACCGTTCCTTGGTAGCTGTGGTTCGCGGCAACACCGAAGAGGGGGCAACACTGATGTTGCAAGCCATCTCGGATGCCACCGAAGCGTTGCCTCCCATGACCGCTACGGTCGCCATGAATCTGATGGAAGCGATGGGCCAACGAGGTATGATTTTGCCAGCCTTGCTCCATTGCGAGATGTTGCTCGACATGGGCGGCGACATGGTTCGAGTCGCGTCCGGTGCCTATGACTCGCTCATATCCCAGACCAACGCCAATACTCTCTCTCGCGAATCGCTCCCATCCCCTATCGAAGCGGAGGATGCGCCCTACACCGAACGCCTAGCCGAAGCTAACGCATTGGTAGGTGCCTACCGAATAGCGACAGCCAAGACCAAACTAGAATCGATGCAACGCGAATTCGGACCTCAAGCTCCGATTCTCCAAGTGTTGCTGTATTGCCAACTCATGCTGACCGACGTTGAATCGGCTGGAACGACCTGTCGCAAGCTGGCAGACATCGCAACGTTGCCTGAACCGCAGCGGATCTACTACCAAGCCCTCGGCTACGATCTTGCACCTAAAGTGAACGGAGTTGCGGTCAACGAGGAACTCTGTCAATACGTGATTGAGGACACGGAATTCGAACAAAAACTGCTCGAAAACAAGCGGCTCTTGCCGATCGCCGTCGATCAACTCAAAGGCCTGCTCGATGCTCTTGTGAACGAAGAGGTACCGCCCAAGCTCGCATTTGTCTGCGTCGAGCCCGTGCTTCAAGAGCAATTTAGCGAACTCGAGGCTGCCCGAAGCGGTAGCTGGATGGCGTACTACGGAAAGCAAACGGACAAGCCTGCTCGACTAATTTCGCTCGAACCACCGATTGGTTCGCGCCGAGCCATCCTTGAAAATGTCAAAAGAGACCTTGGTATCGGTTCGCTCAATCGCGAGCTGCTTGAAAAATTGCCATCGTCCTACCTTTCCCAAGTCACCGCTTCGATCATGCTCCGCAAGCAAGTGGCCCCAGAACGAAGGTTGGCTCTCAACGATGCCACCCGCCAGTTGGTACTCGATGGCTTTCTAGATTACCCGCAAGAATGTTTGGGGGGCAAAACACCGCGTGAAGCCGCCGGCAACGATTCTTTGAAAATCAAGCTGGCTGCTTTGTTGCTCCATTGGCAAGGTTCCGGTACTTCTTCCATGACCGACAGCCAATTCAAGGACCTTCATCAGCAACTGCAGTTGCGAGTGCCAAAGATCTCGGCCTCGGAGGATGTTTTCGACCTGGTCGGCGGTGCAAGCTATTTCTGGACCGACCTGAGCGATATCGATTCAAACAGCCTGATCCAATTGATGCAATCCGCTCTGCAGCGAGGGGTCACCTCGGTCTACGAAAATCTGGTCCAGCGCAGCGAGCAAATGCAATGGCCAGAAGAGTCCAAGCTTTCGGCCGAATACACACAGCTCAATCTAAAGACCCGAACGACCAATGACCCCGTCGAAGCGGATTCGTTGCTGCGGCGGATCGTGGAAATCGGTAAGGAACTGGGTGTACCAATCGGAAACGCAGTGTTGGAACGAGTGGAAGTTCTGAACATGCTTGGTCGATCTGGAGAGTCGCGGCAATTCTTGGAACAATCGTTGCGGGACAATCCGAACGATCCGGTCCTGCTTCAGTTCATTCAGATGGCCATGCAGCGTCAGCAGCAAGCCCAGCGAGCTCGTGGCGGTCGTCCCGAAGCAGCCATTGCATCGAGCGCCGCACCCTCCTCCGGACTCTGGACACCAGGCCAATCCGAGCAACCTCAATCCAGCGCAGAAAGCGGATCCGGCGGTGGCAGCAAGCTCTGGATTCCCGGCATGGATTAATGTGACATGGCGGTCTCCACCGTGAATTGCAAGGAAAACTTCCCGTCAAGGGTTCCAATGGGAGAGCGAGGCTGGGCCGATGAAAATACAAGCCCGACGCGTAAGCGAGTGGTCGGAATCATCCCTCGCTTGGGCGTCGGGCTTGTTTTGACGCCGTTAGTTCAACTATTGGCTGCGATTTCATCAGGCCAGAGCGAGGCTCCTGCCGAGCTTGGCCTTGGATCGGCAGGAGCCTCTCCCTCCCGGTATAACCAATGTTGGCGCTCGCCTAACCTCGAGCCGTTAATGACGCATGATAAGCAATCGTCACATCACAATTTTCGATTTGCTTATCGTAACAGCAAGCGTTGCTGTCTTTCTTGCATTGAGGCAGATAGCAATCCGTTTAGAATCAAACGGCCTCGCTCGCTTTTCCCTCTTTTCTTCTGTTCCATTTGGCCTTTTGATCGCGGGTGTGAAGGCTATTTTGGGAAGAGATACGCGATATTCTACCATCATGGGCGTCATTGCCTGCACTCTTTGGGGATCGGCTCTCGCGGTAACTTTTTCACATCCAGGAACGCTTGCGGAGCTGGTTGATCCGGGCGCCTATCTTTTTTGCAATGAGTTTTGGTTTGGGTTCGTGATAGCGCAATCAATTGCGACAGGACTGCTACTCCTTGCCGTTTGCGCCATAGTCAAGTTCAAGATAGTCGAATAGGTTTGATGGTACCGTTCAATCATTCTTGTCGTTCACCATTTACAAATCCTCGAACGGCAGATCCTGAGCGGTCCGTTCGGCGAGCCCTTCTTTAAAATGCTTGCGGCAGACGGTGACGTACCGCTCATTGCCCCCGATTTGAATTTGCTCGCCATCGCGAACGGGTCGTCCGCTCGCGTCGATCCTTTACACCATAGTCGACTTGCCCGCATTCATCGTGAAATAGTAAAAGAAAAGTTTTGCCAAGGATCAGACTCCGGCGGCGATCTCGATGGGGGATGGTTTGGCAATCGATAAAAAAATGTCGTGCAACGACGGTTTGACCATCTCAAAATGCTCAACGTCGCCTGCCGACATAAGCGTTTGAAGTATCTCGCGACGATTGGCGTCCTTGGACAAAACCAGATCCCTGCACCGTCCGCGGTCGATTTGTTCGAACACCCCCGGTATGACCACGGGGATAGGCTCTCGATTGGACAGACGAACGCGAAGCCGCGGTTCACCGTATTGAAGGGCAATATGTTCCATGGAATCGTCGAGGACCTTCTTGCCGTGAAAGATCATGCAGACCCGGTCGCACAGTTGTTCGGCCATCCCCATATCGTGTGTGCTAAAAATCACCGTCGTGCCAGCCTCCCGCAGACGCAAGACTGCGTCGCGCAGGACTTCCATGTTGACCGGATCGAGGCCGGTAAACGGTTCGTCGAGGATGACCAATTGCGGATTCGTCACCACCGCGCTGATGAACTGGATTTTCTGGGCCATCCCTTTGGATAGCTGATCGATCCGTTTCTTTTGCCATTCCTCCGCGCCCAGTTCTTTGAGCCAGCGATCGATGCTCGCATCTGGTCGTTGCATCCCTTTGATTTTGGCAAAGTACCGCAAAACACGTTTGACCGTCATGCGTCGATACAGACCTCGCTCCTCCGGCAGGTAGCCGACGCGGTCGTCCGCGCAATCGCCATGGTCATTCCCCAACACCGTTACCGACCCTGTATCGGGCTTATAAATGCGCAAAATCATGCGCATGGTGGTCGTCTTGCCGGAACCGTTTGGACCAATAAAACCGTAAATTGAGCCGGTTGGAACCGACAAATCCATGGGATGGACCGCTTGATGGCTACCGAACTTTTTGGAAACTCCACGGAGTTCAACAGCCAGCGAATTCATTTGAAAAAGAGGTTGGTTGGTAGGTAGTTGGCGGTGAAACCAATCAGTATGATAGTGTTCAAGTTCGACCGAGTATAACAAGTTTTTCAGTATGCATATTCTCCCCTTCCACCCCCACGACCTCTCCAAATGTCCCCATTTCCTCAGATCCACCTTCACGATTCCACAGACGAACACGATGGTCTCACCACTTCACCGAAGCGACGTGCCTTCTTAACGCGAGTCGGAGGCGCTTGCGCCATCGCGGCACTGTCCCCACGATCGTTGTTCGCGGTCGATCCGTTTGTACGACCGGTCCCTGGCCAGCTTCGCTTGAGCTTGGCCGCGTATTCGTTGCGAGACTGGCTCACCAAAAAAACCGACGCCATGGATTTGTTCCAATTCGTGGACTTCTGCCACGAGCAGGGGATTCCGGGCGCCGAGCTGACGAGCTATTACTTTCCAAAAGAAGTGACGAACGAATACCTCGTTGAGTTAAAGCAGCATTGTCATCGGCGAGGCATTACGATTTCGGGCGGTGCCATCCGAAACGACTTCTGCCAAAGCGACCCCGCCAAGGTCCAAGCGGATATCGAACAGGCGAAACGCTGGATCGATCACTACGCCGTGCTCGGAGCACCCGTCATTCGGATCTTCGCTGGCACGCAACCCAAAGGAGATACATGGGAAGCAACTGTCAATCGCTGCGTGGAAGCCTGCGAAACGTTAGCCAAGTACGCTCACCAAAAGGGAGTTTACCTCGGCCTGGAGAACCATGGCGGCGTCACGGCCAAAGCGGAAGGCATCTTGGAAATCGTGCACAAAATCCAAGCCAAGAGTTTCGGTATCAATTTCGACTCCGGGAACTTCAGGTCGTCAGCCGATCCCTATGCCGAATTAGAAAGGATCGCTCCCTACGCAGTCAACGCGCAAATTAAGGTCGAAATCTTCCAAAACAATCAAAATCAAGAAACGGATCTGGCCCGCGTTCTCAACATCTTGCGCAAGGCTGGTTACAGCGGCTGGGTCGCGTTGGAATACGAAGCCAAGGAAGACCCGATGATTGCGATCCCACGTTGGTTGCAAAAACTTAAGGGCATCATAGGCTAGAGGTACTCTTGCATCGGTCGTTTCGTTTAACGATGAACTACATCATTGCAACCGCAAATCACTGGCCGTCATCTGATCATGTGGCCGGACGCCAGTTCCTTTGCGACCGGTCAGCTTGTCGCCGAGATCCGCTCGCCAAACTTCGGCTGCTGCCAGCAACCTAGCGACCACTTCCGGATGATCCTTCGCTACGTTCTTGGTCTCGCTCCGGTCGTTCTTCATGTCGTAAAGCTCGATACCTACTTTTACCGATTCGTACTTGGCTGGGACACCACCGGTTCCACCTAGTTTTCCAGTCAGAGTTCGATACTGATGAGGCAAGATCAGCTTCCAACGCGGATCGCGAACAGCTTGCAGTTCGTCGTTTGCATAATAACAAGGCAACGTTTCATGGGGCGACACGGCTCCAGCGGTTCTGACCATCAATGGCATAATATCATGACCATCGATCTTGTGTTTCGGCAATTCCGAGCCAATCATGGATGCAACGGTCGGCAAAATATCGACGGTGCAGGCTAATTCATCGCAGGTTGTCCCGGCTGGAATCTTCGTAGGCCATCGCATGAGAGTGGGCACGCGAATTCCACCTTCCCATGCCGTCCCTTTACCTTCGCGATGTGGGAAAGCCGATCCTGCATGGTCTCCGTAGGACAGCCAAGGCCCGTTGTCCGTCGTGAAAATCACCAGCGTCTTTTCATCCACGCCAACTTCCTTCAACGTATCGAGTATTTGGCCGACGGACCAATCGACCTCCATAACCACATCGCCAAAAAGTCCTGCTCCGCTCTTGCCCGCAAACTTCGACGAGACGTACAAAGGAACGTGCACCATCGAGTGCGGCAAGTAGACCAGGAACGGTTCGGCGCGATGCTGTCGAATAAATGCTACAGCCCGTTCCGTATAATTCGTGGTCAATTGCGTTTGATCCTCGCCAGTCACTTCGGCATCGATAATCTTGGTGTTTTCGATGAGTGGCAGAGGAGGATAGCCCGATTTGACTTCTTGGCTGGCCGCTCGCTTGGCCAACTCCTCCGGATGATTCGGCCACATGTCGTTCGAGTATGGCAGACCATAATACGAATCGAAACCGTGATTGGTCGGAAGGAACTTGGGATGATGGCCGAGATGCCACTTTCCAATGCAAGTGGTGGCATAATTCTTCTGTTTGCAGATCTCAGCCAATGTCACTTCATTGGCGGACAAGCCGATGTTGGCCCCTGGGCCAAGTGCACCCGAGAATCCGACCCGTTCGTGATAGCAACCCGTGATGAGTGCAGCCCGCGAGGCTGAGCACACCGCCGACGAGACATGGAAATCCGTAAACCTGCGTCCTTCACTCGCCATACGATCCAGATTGGGCGTCGCATACGCTTTGGCACCGAATGGCCCGATGTCGGCGTAACCCATGTCATCGATGAAGATGACGACAATATTGGGAAGCTCCGCCGTTTGGGCCATTTTGCAATAGAATAGGGACAGCAGCAGAAGCATGCAAACAGTTTTGAACGAATGGGATTGCATTGATGTGCTCTAGTGTTTGATGAATGGATAGGACGGGACCGATACTTTGAGTTTCGTGATCACGACGCGAATCGTGAAAAGTCAAGTATACTATAGAGCTGGCCTTGGTTCCTAAGCTCTTCCCGGCCCGCGTTCCAAGGCTCCTGTCGTGGAACGCACTGCCTCGGAGGATTCACTTGTGTTTTCACTTGTGTTTTCACTTGTGTTTTCGCTCTCGCTGGGTTCAGCCCAGCGGGGCGATAATTGTCAGCTACAAGTAGAATTGCGAGGAACATCATGGACCGTAGAGTTTTTTTAGGTTGTGGAATGGGTGTTTTTTTTGTGAGGCCATTGATCGCAATGTGCAACGACGACAAGTATGACGAGGCATCGAACATCTTGACCACGGCAACCGCCAGCGGGCAAGTGCGCGCCGCGGTCCTCTATGCTCGCATCGGGAAGTCGATATTCCATCGTGCCTTCGGTGAGGCCAAATCCGTGGATGCCTCGTTCCTCTTAGGCTCGATTTCGAAGCCGATCGCAATTGCCGCTTTGATGACGCTGTTTGATCAAGGCAAATTCAAGTTGATGGACCCTGTTAAGAAGTACCTCCCTGAATTCATAGGCGGTGCCAGGGAACGCGTTACCATTCAGCATTTGTTAACCCATGTATCTGGGCTTCCCGATCAGTTACCTGAAAATGCAGACTTGCGCAAAAGCCATGCACCCCTTTCCGATTTCGTTAGGGGGGCCATTGGCGTCCCGTTGCATTTTGAGCCAGGCACTCGCTATGAATACTCCAGCATGGCCATTTTGCTCGCTATGGAAATTGCTCAGCGGATCTCAGGGGTTGAGTTCAAGGAGTTTGTCGACAAGACGGTTCTGCAGCCATTGGGAATGAGACACTCGGCATTTGGGATGGGGCGATTGAAGCCAGAGGAGACGATGCCGTGCCAAGTGGAATTTGGTGCGATCGAGGCAGGAGGTGGCTCGCCTGATTCCAAAGAATGGGATTGGAACAGTTCGTATTGGCGCAATCTAGGAGCACCTTGGGGCGGTGTACAAGCCTCGGCATTCGACGTCGGACTTTTCCTCGAAGAGTTCATGCACCCTACAGGAAAGTTATTTCGTCCGGAAGTTGCGGGGCTCATGATTCGCAATCACAATCCGGACGGAATAGAATCGCGTGGCCTGGGGTTGGATGTTGGTATGAGCGCAAGCTGCCCGAAGTGTTCGGACAAGACCTTCGGTCATACGGGTTCCACGGGTACGATCGCCTGGGCGGATCCAGAGCGAGATCGCGTTTGTGTGGTACTAACAACACTTCCGGCTGGTACCTTGAAGAATCATCCGCGACAACTCACGTCGGATTGCATCTCAGGAATCGTAGTTCCACATTGAAAGTTGATTGGCTCTTCCGGCAATCCAGGCCTTGGGCAATTGCCGCTTTACTTGCCGGAAGTAATGCAACTCAATTCTTGTCTCAATCTATTCACTCGACCATCGAGCGCGGATTAACTTGAGACGCCGTTCTACAGTTGCGACTGAGTAGCCTCGTTGGGACGCAATCTCTGCGTTGTTATACCCCTCTAATCGTAGGCATGCGATCGTTTGTAATTCCTCGTCTCCAAGAATCGCAAAAAGACTTTGGCATTCTTCTTCCATCATCGCGATCCATTCAGGCGATGGCGTATCGCCCTGAACTCCATCGATTCCAAATGCGGAAATAGAATTCGAATTGGAACCAAATGCAGATTCGCCTCGTAGTTCGCCACTACCTGCCTTTAAAGTCTGGCTTCGCCTTTTGCGATCGATCACCTTGCGAATGGTTATTCTTTTCAGTAGGCGAAAAAGGCCTTCCTCAGTGTTCAAATCAGGAAATCGATTCCGCTGAACAGCTTTAAAAAAGCTGGCCAGTGCGCTCGCTGCGACGTCATCACCATTGAATACCCGTTGCTGAACCCCAAGCGCTGCTAGTCTATTTTCGGCGAACTTGGCAAGGGCGGGATAATAGCGATTCCAAAGAGCAGCAATCGCTGCTTCGTCGGATTGCTTGACTTCGTTCAGCCGCTGTGAAATGGAATGGTTGACGGAGGGTTGGTCAATGATTGCACCTCTTAGAAAAAATAATGTCCGCTCGCTATTTTAGCACTTTTCCTTATGTGCTGTATAAAGCGAGACATCCCGACTCCTGTGGAAATGGCAGTCGAAAAAAAGGCCAGCCTGGCAGCCGAAAAGCTTGTTTTGGCAGTCGAAAAAAAGGGCACTTCTCCACAAAGTTTCGAAATTTGAGGGGGAACGCGAACACATTTCGGTAACAAAGGATAGCGGCACACTTTCACTTTATCCCTTGGCTTTTGCGAGGGATTGCGGCTGGAGTGGATACACAAACTACTTGGCGCCCGCAATTCATTTGGTCCTTTGATAGTCATGGTATATTTCACTTGGTTCAAATGATGGGGCTTCTCATGATTTCGATTGGTTTATTCCGGGCCAGTGAACCGTTTAAGGAAATGGAAAAAAACGATGCAACATGATGACTTGATTCCAAATTGCGAATCGGACTTCCTGCTCCTAAGTCGTATTAGCCCTATTTGCGATGCATTTGAGTCAGAGTTTCAAAGAGGTTCTGAGCCACTAATCGAAGACTATTTGATAAAAGGACAGGTCACGGATAGGAAAGAATTGCTGTTCGAGCTTTTGAAATTGGACCTTGAGTACCGACAGGCGTTGGGGAAGTCCATTTCCTTACCAGAGTACTTGGCGAGATTTCCGAACGAGGAAGAGTGCGTCCGTTCAATATTTAATGAAGCTGAGACAATCGATTCTGATCCAATCAAAACTCAATCGCCGAAGCGAGCTGCAAATGATCTCCCCAAACGGCTCGGCAATTACGAGCTTCTCGAGGTACTTGGCCAAGGTGGGATGGGTGTTGTCTATCGCGCGGTTCTGTATGTAGGCGACGCCCCGTTTCGAGAAGTCGCTCTTAAATTGATTCGCATCGATCAATGGTTTGGCGTTGCAGACGCTCGAAGCAGCGAATTGATAGCCCGGTTTCGGGAGGAGGCACGCAACGCTGCACAATTGAAACATCCTAATATCACTCGTGTCTACGACGTTGGACAGTTAGATGGGCTCGACTACTTCTCGATGGAACTTATTGCCGGGACAGACCTTACGCAGCTTATGGAAAACCGGCCGCTAAGCTTTTCCAAAATCGCTGAAACACTCATCCCCGTAGCCCAAGCGATCGCGTATGCCCATGATCTTGGAATCGTCCATCGAGATTTGAAGCCGAGTAATATATTGATCGATATACAGGGGAAACCGTACATCGCGGACTTTGGTCTAGCCAAGTCGACGACCAGTAGCTCGGATTTAACGCATACCGGCCAGATTCTGGGAACGCCTGGATACATGGCTCCAGAACAAGCGGCCGGTGAATATCGACATGTTGGGCCCTCTGCCGATATCTATGGCCTTGGCGGATTGCTGTACTTTTGTCTGACTGCTCAGGCTCCGTTTGTTGCAGCGAACATCCTCGACGCTCTCGTGCAAGTTCTCGAGCGAGATCCTATTCCCCCTCGCATTCTCAAGCCGACCGTTCCGCGTTCTCTTGAATTGATCTGCATGCGCTGTTTAGAGAAGAAGGCCGAAGATCGATATGCAACTCCTATGGAGGTAGCGGAGGATCTGGATCGGTTCCTAAACGGGCTTCCAACACAGGCACAAGCACCAACGATCATTGAACGCTTGCGTCGTTTTGGCCGCCGATCGCCAGTCATTTCCATTCATCTTGGAGCGCTCGGACTCATGCTACTTCTAGGCCAAGTGCAGTTCGCGACGGGAAATGATGCAACAACATTAATCGAACACCTTGAAGTGACTTTCGTTATGCTCGCTTGGATTGCCATGAGTGTTTTTTGTGGCTTCTTGACGGGAAGCAAGAAATGGGAGTCGATTGCTGCCACATTTTGGTTGTGTGCGGATGCGGTGTTTTTGACTGTGTTGATTGCGAAGCTATCCGACCCTAGTAATAATCCGCCGGGGACTCTTTTGATTGGGTATCCCATGATTGTTGTTGGCGGCGGGATGTTTTTTCAAGCTCGAATGGTCATTTTGGTTACCATTGCATCGATGCTTTCCTTTGTTGGGCTATTGGTCTTTGAGTCCGACCCGTCGTCCCCTTTTCGAAATGCTGTGTTTCTGATTTTGCTCGCATGTATCGGTATTTGCAGCCTGCACCATGTACGTCGCTTTCGCAGGCTGAACGACTACGTAGAGTCCAGACGCGGAAACTTGCTCTAACATCCGAATCGCCGTTGCATGAACGGAAATCGAATCAATTCAGAATTTGCCGAGCAAAGCCTGAGGGGGCGACGAACTAGATTCCGGTAATAAATATAGGTACATCCGATTAAAGAAACCTATAGGAACTGAAGCATGCCGACCCAAAAACCACCAACACTTCTTCGCATAATCACTTCTTTCGCTGCATTTTCCTTCCTTGTGTGGACACTGAGTTCCTCGACGTTTTTGGATGCGAGTGCAGATCTTGTCGACAAAAGTCTCTCGGGGTTGAAAAACGCTTCCGATCAAACGTTAACGCGAATGATTTCACTCTCGACAGACCACATTATCCGCTAGGTTGAATCATGTGGATGCCTACCAACAAGTACCAGTTTTCAATTTGCTATCTCCTTTGGACCCGAACAATTTTGGTTGCAAGCACTGCCATACGTACTTTTAGCGACTATCGCGATTGCATTCCGAAGAACGGATGATTCGTCGCCTGTGATTACGTCCGATTCTCTCCGGCCAGTTGATTCCCCTAACCATTCTGGAATTACAAGGCAAATGCTTTCCGATACACGCCAAAGGCCCGACAGCGGTTTGGGGTATCATTCGGGTTTTCGTGAAGAGCAAGCAGTGCCGGAGGCAAGCAAGTGAACCACCGTAGCTCATCATAACCGCCCTCTAAAAGGCCTCCGTGTCTGGCATCTGGAAGTGCCAGTCTGAGGCCTCTCAGCATGGTGTAAAAAGAGCTGGGTAGATTGCCAAGCCCGCCAATAGGATCGCCCAGCGCTGAGTCTAGTCCGACGGACCACAATACCAAGTCTGGGCTGAAGTTTCGTAAGATGGGAAGGACCTCTCCAATAAATCGCTCCATAATTGTTTCAGCCAACTGCTCCCCTTCAAATTCGACGGACACGATATTCGGCGCGATTGCCATTGGGTGAGCTTCAAGTCCCCAGTCTTTATCTGGCCGCGAGTATGGATACTCATTACCGGATTGAAGATATCGGTCTTGAACTGCATCATATTGACCATCAGTAAAGCGTTTACGAATCTCGTCGTAAGGAGAACGGTACGAAACATCGATCAGGAGCGTGTCCGCTTGATTGGCAAGAACATCCGCGGTTCCATTGCCTCGATGGTGATCGATATCGATAACTACTACCCTATTGCGATGACCGGGACGGAGTTGAACTTTGTGATCCCTGGCGTAGAGGGCTGCGAGAGCGGCATTCGAGAGGTAACAGAAACCCATCGCCAGATCGCGTTCGGCGTGGTGGCCTGGCGGCCATACCAGCCCAAAAGCAGAATCCCCATTCGTCGACTGCAAAAGGATATCAACTGTATCGTAAGCTGCTCCGACAGCGAGCCGGGCTGCATCCAGGGTTCCGGGAGTAATATCCGCTTCTTTACCAAAATCAGATATGAATGGATCCTCTCCGTCAATCGCACAAGCCTTAGAGCGAACGACGCTTTCCGCAAGGTTTCTAAGATATTGCGCATCATGCCCACGCTCAAGTTCTTTCAGGTCAGGCATGCGGGACGAACTGACCACGCTTATCGGGTCAAGCGCTTTTCCATAGCCATCGACGATTGGCCCCCAAATTGCGGAGAACGCTTCTGGAAGAGTTCGACTCTGTAGCATTCGCGCCGCTGCAAGGCAGCCAATTGCCTTCCCGGGATAATCATATTGAATGGAAGCATCAAACCTGTCACGCGTACCAAGGTGGCGATCTCCGGTTGAGTTAACATCCGGATTAAAGCAAGGCTCATTCGTGACGATCGAAAGAGACATAGAGCACCTTGTGGCAAGTGGATTAATGCGATGAGTTATTGCAGGAAAAAGCGTAACCTCTCCCTCTCGTTAAGGCGAAGGCTATCACTGAAAATTGCAGGTGGCTGGTTTTTGAAATAAGTTGTCTATCCGGAAATCACAATTTCAAATATCGCAGCGTAGCAGCCCAAACCTATAAAAACAAGGAAATGTTTTCCGGATAGACTCTGACAACTGACAACTAGCCCCTAACAACTCCCAACCGTTGTCGGTACTCGCCGCTGCTAACTCGCTGCACCCATGTTTTTTCCGAAAGATACCATTTTACTGTCTCTCGCAGTCCTTCCTCGAAGTCAACTTTGGGTTTCCAGCCCAACTCATTCTGGATCTTGCTAGCGTCGATCGCGTAGCGACGATCATGACCAGGACGATCTTGAACGAATTGGATCGACTGGCGAGCGTGCCCTTGCTTACGTCCCAATTGTTCATCGACCAAATCGCAAATGGCATGTACCACTTGCAGATTACTACGTTCACTATCGCCACCAATGTTGTAGATTTCTCCGACCCGACCGTGTCCCAGCACCGTGTTGATCGCTTGGCAATGATCCTCGACGAACAGCCAGTCGCGAACGTTTTGCCCATCGCCATATACGGGCAGTGGCTTGCCTTCCAACGCATTCAGAATCATCAACGGAATGAGTTTTTCCGGAAATTGATAGGGACCATAATTGTTGGAGCAATTGGTCACTAGAACCGGCAAACCGTACGTCTCGCGATAGGCGCGAACAAACATGTCCGACGAAGCTTTCGACGCAGAATACGGAGAATTGGGTGCGTACGGAGTCGTTTCCGTAAACTTCCCCGTCGAACCCAGCGAGCCATAGACCTCGTCGGTCGAAACATGCAAAAATCGAAATGCCGATTTTCGCTCCTCGGATAGACTCCGATAATAAGCCAACGAGCTGTCCAGCAGATTGCAAGTACCAACCACATTGGTCTGCACGAAGGCTGCTGGACCATCGATCGATCGATCGACATGCGACTCTGCGGCAAAGTGAACGATGGCCTGCGGTTGATACGCTTCGAGCAATTGACCAACCAACTCGCGGTCGAGAATATTCCCTTCGACGAAGATGTTACGATCCGAATCGGACGCCGGAATAGAATCCAGATTGCCCGCATACGTCAATAAGTCGAGGTTGATGATGCGAACCATTCCAGCCGCAAATAGTTGCCGAACGAAGCAACCGCCTATAAAGCCAGCTCCACCGGTTACAAGAATTGTCTTCATGTCTTCATGTTTTCAGTTTTCAGTTTTCAGTTGTTAGTTGTTAGTTGTTAGTTGTTAGTGGTTAGTGGTTAGTGGTTAGTCAACGTGGCGAAGCAGTTTCGCTTGTGTTTTGGCTACCGCTGGATTTATTCCAGCGGGGCGATAATTGGCAGCTACAAACAAATCGATCGGCCTTGGCTCTCCTCTACTCCTCTACTCCTCTACTCCTCGCTCCGCGCTCTCCCGCTCCAATCCACCAATGCCCGCACGATAGCGTCCTCGACATTCGACATGGGGATTCCTGTTGTTCGGATTTTGCTGTTGTCCAAGACGCAGTTCGAACGCGGCGTTTTGGCCGCCAGTCGCATGAACTCCGCTTCATCCGAAAAAAAATCAAAGCGCCGATTGGGAACCAAATGTTGCGTAAGCAATTCGGTCACCCGTTGGGTAGTCACCGAGCCGGTATTCACCACGTTGTAAGTGCCGGTCGGTACTCGTCGTAGCCAGCATTCCAAGCATGCATTCACAAACTCGCCTAGATGCGACAGGCTATTGGTCGCCGACAGCAATCTCTGGTAATTCAAAACTTTGCTTAGATAGTTTCGCGGGAAATCGCGATGGTCGAAAGGGATCCTGAGCCGCCAGATGTAACAGCGCCTATCGTCGGAGAGCACCTCTTCCCCCAGAGCCTTCGTTCCGGAATAAAAGCTACAGTTATTGGTTCGAAACGAAAAATTCGGTTCGTCGGTCTCCGAGAACCCAGATCCATCTGGCTTGGCACCTGTAAAGATGCATCCGCTCGAAACGTGTCCCCAAGGAATGTCCGCCCTGTCGCATGCTTCGGCAATCTTGCCAGGCAGGACTGCATTGGCCAATAAACATTCCGATCGATGCAGTTCGCACGCATCGACGTTGGGCTTGCCTGTGTATCCAGCGCAATTGATCACAAATTCGGCTCGAAGTTCTTTTAGCTTTCGCGCGAACGACTCGGGCCGATAGAAATCACAATTGGTACGTGAAAGGCAAGCGAAAGGAAACGCTCGGTGCTCCAATTGGCGCACAAACTCACTACCCACGTAGCCACCGGAACCAAGCAATACGATCAAGCGAAAAGTCCTTTCTTATTACTGTTTGGCCAGCGACTCAAAGGCCTTGCGTTCTAGGGGGTGCAAAAGTTCCGCAGTCGCACCGGCCTCATGGGCTTTTTTCATTTCTGCTCGAGCCTCCTCAAGGCGATTTTGAGCTGCTAGCACTTGAGCCAAATGAAAGAATCGGTCGGCCCGAGGGGAGACCTCGATGGCCTTCCGAAAATCTTGTTCGGCACCTGGGATGTTGCCGATGGCAAAACGGACGCTGCCTCGGGTATCCAGCAGATAGTCGGTTGGGCCGACCACCGAAACGGCGCGATCGATCGCGAGGGTAGCATTGGGTAACTGCACTTTAGTCAGGGCCAAAACCATCGCCAAGTTGTTGAGCACCTGAATGTTGTTGGGATCGACCAGTAGCGCCAGTTGGTAGGCACTGGCAGCCTCCGCCCCCTCGCCGAGCCAACTCCACAAATCTCCGAGACCCATGTTAACGGGTACGTTTTTTGGATTCTTGGCTTGTACGTTCTGCAGGACTCCGATGAGCTCTCGTGCATCCTCCGCTTTTAGCGTTCCACTCTGCAATGCACCTTGGATCAGATCGCCAACTTCATCGGGCGACAGGTTTGGTCCGCCGAGAAACGCTAGACATTGCTTGAGTTCCCCCCGCCTGGCGCAATAGGCAGCCAACGCGAGCGGTCGCTCGGAATTACGCTTGGAGATCTCCGTGTAGCAATCGCGTGCGATATCAAGGAACTTCAGTGCCTCTTCTTTTTTTGCCGAAAGCGTCAGCTCGGTCCCGACCGACTCAGCGGTCTGAGCGGCCCAAAGTAGTTGTTCCGGCGCATTTCGGCTGGTTTCTAAAAGTTTTATCAGCCTTGTGTAGTCTTTCGAACGAAACAGCAACTGCGCCTCAATCGTGGCGGTGGAGAGTTCTTTAGGAGCCATTTTTTTCAATCGACTCAACCAAAGTTCACCCTCGATCAACTCGCCCTTCTTCATCAAGGAATCCGCGTAATTGCGAACATATCGGCTGTCGGCCGCGCCACCATTGCCCAGCACACTCCGCATCAGGCGGCTGTACCGTGCCCAATCGTTGCTGCGCAGATAAAGATTTGCTAACAGAAAGTTGTCCGTCAACGAAAACTTACGTTCCTGCTTGGCGATTTGCTCGAGCAATCGAATAGACTCGGCTTGCGCGGAAGCGTCCGAACGGTTGGATAGGATCAACGCCAACGTCCTTTGGTCAAGAATGTTGGGGCCATTTTTCTTGGTGTTGATTTCCAACAGTTCTCGGGCCTTCTTGAGCATATCATCGGAACCTCGCACACCAAAAATGAGCGCCAGCGACCTTCGAGCCCAGGATTGATCGTCTTCCGTTGCTTCGGATTCATCGGAAACGAGCGCCATCAAAATGGGTTCTGCAATCGACTCCTGCGCTGTGCTCAAGCAAAAGTCGGCATACTTTCGCATCACAACGAAATCGTCCGATCGATTTTCCATCGCTTTCTTGTAGTGCATGGATGCATTCTCCAAATCCTCTATCGCCTGATAGGCTTGAGCCAAAGCTAGGTCTCTATGCTCAGGACGAATCTCTCGGCTGGCGACTTCGATCACTTTTGTCGCTGCATCGGTGTTCCCTTGGCGACCGAACATCTGCACCAACGAAACCCAGGGGCCTGGCGCTGTCGGGTCCTTTTTTATGGCGATCCGAAACTCTTCTTCCGCCTTGACGAAGTTGCGAGAGACAAGATGGACTTGAGCGAGCCAAACGTGATCCTCCTGCTTGTCGGATTGGATCGCCCAATCGTTTGCCAAACTCAGAGCCCGATCAAAATTTTCAAGCTCGAGCGAAACTTGCGAGGCCACGCGTGTCAACTCAGAGGAGAATGGCGTTTTTTGTTCTTGTAGTTTTCGCACCACTTCGTCTGCCTCAGTGAATCGGCCCTTTTCAAAAAGCAAAACGATAGCTCTAGCAATCACCTGGGGACTTTGTTCGCCCACTCGAATCGCTTCCAAATAGCTCTGGACTGCAAGATCTGGCCTGCGTTGGCGATCGTAGATTTCCCCCTTGAGCCGAGGGATCCGAGCCCAGTTTGGGCGTTCCACCGCTGCCTCGGCTAGCTGCGCCATCGCCTTGGCATAGAGAGCATCGCTCTCTGCAATTTGGTTGTCTGCAACTCGGTTGTCTTTGGCTGAATCGCTGATTTTCTTTGCCTCAACACTCAGTCGAATCGCCTCACCCACTCGCCAAAGCGGCCCCATCCCTTCGATCTTCTTGACTTGTTCAAGCGATCGAGTCATGTCAGCGACATCGCTGCTTCGAAACGCCAATTCGAATAAGAGCAGATGGATCGAGAGGTTGGACTGGCCAATGTCCGCATCTGCTACCACCCTCGCAAATCTCTTGCCTCGTTCGTAGTCCTCAATGGATAGAAAAGAACTGGCGAACCCAGATGCAAGCTGTAGTTTTTGCTTCGCGTCCCAATCCGGTTCTGGGATCGAAAGTTTCTCAAGTTCATTGACATCGACTTGTTTTCCGTAGCGACGAATCAGGTAGCGGGCCCTTTCCAAACGAACCGTTACAGAATCGGTTAGGCTCTTCTGAGCGGACTCAAGAGAACGTTCCACTTCATCCCAAGCTTTGTTGCGAATCTGGAGCGAAATCAACGCTTGGTGGAGCGCTGTGAAGGTTGGGGCGATCGCTAGCCGGGATCGCAACAACACTTCCGCTTCGACCATCTTGTTCTCTGCGACGAATAATTCTGCACGCATGATCGCATGTTCATTAGCCGCATCCGGAATACTTTCGAGTTGGTCCAAGACGCGACGTAGCGGATTCCAGTCATCGCCGCTGGCATTACGCCCAAGGCCATCCAAGAACTGCAACCTTGCCAAACTGAGAACGGCGCTGACCATCGGCCTCGGTTGCTGGACAATCTGCGAGAGTTCCGCCATGGATTCTTGAATGCGTCCGGACCGCAGGAATGCATTTGCAAGTGCTTCACGGGCCGAAGCCCAGAGTGGATCTGCACCAATCGCCCGCCGCAAAGCTTCGATTTCTTGGTCAGGATTCCCAAGGTTTTGATAGCACAGAGAAAGAAGGAAATCAGCACCCTTCAGCAGTTCCTTACTTCGATCGAACGAGGCTCTAGAGTCCACCAGCAAAGTCGCCGCTTGTCGCCATTTGCCTTGGCCAGCTAGAACTCTAGCTTCCAGGAATCGAATGGGTGCTTCTTCAACCTTGAGGCTGCGAAGCTCGGAGATGAGCTTTTCACCCGCTTCGATGTCGCCTGAATCCAATTCCAATTGAGCCAAATCATAGAGCAATTCGGGGCTTCCGGGGATGGCTTTGAGACCGTCCTGCAGGAATTGCATAGCGGCCTCAGGTTGTTTGGCGAACATCTCAATTCGGGCAGCGTCTGCATACAATTCGGGCACCCAAGGGTTGGCCTTGAGTGCGGATTGCACGGCGTCGCGCACGTCGTTTGGCAACTCTTTTGCTATGGCCAAGTCCACCAGGAACAAGACGTATCGGGACCGATCTGGCGCTAATCGATTGGCTGTTTGAGCATCCTGCCAAGCGTTCTCTAAAAGCTTCTCGCGGACGCTATTGTCCGCAGTTGCCATCTCTCGACTCTGGGCGAGCAACCACCGACCGCGGGTGAGAAAAGCCTCTGGGTCTTCGGGAACTTGGCTGACCAAAGTATCCAGCACAACCCGGCCATCGCTGGCTCGATTCATTCGATCCCGAAGCAGTTCTGCCAGCGAACCAGCGTAGATCGGTTTTTGCTTATCAAGTTCGACCGCGAGGGTTAAATGCTCGACGGCTGCATCAAATTCTCCGAGTTTGTTTTCACACAGTCCAAGAAGAAAATAGTATTCCGCATTTTTGGAATCTTGAGGAATCAGTTCTGTCGACAAGTTTGATTTGGCATCGGCGTAACGCTCCAGTTCCATGGCGACCTTAACCAGCGATTTTCTACCCTCGGTTAGGGATGGGTCGATTCGAAGAGCGCCCTCCAAGTAAAAAAAAGCTTTGTTGAAATTCCCGTTCCTAGCTAGGATTTCAGCCAATTCCAATTGAGCATCTGCCGAATCTCGCCTCAAGCCTAGATACTGCGTGTAGAAGCGAACGGCGTCGACTTGGTCGCCTGCCTCGGCGGCCTTCCTAGCTTGCGTCAAGACTTGGGAGGCATTCCGATAGACCTGCCATTGATGGACACCACCCAATAACAAAGCCAATACCGCAATGAAAGCGAGCAGTTTGAACAAAAAACGATACTGAAGTCTTACTTTCATTTCCCGCCACACGCCACACGATAAGGAGGCAATTAAACTGAAGCAATGAACAAACGTAATGTATTTTACCATCCGTTCTAGAACGGATGGTCAGGACCCTCGGCGTAAAGCCGACGGCATGCTAATGCCCCCGAGTTTATCTCGGGGGATATTTACCATCCGTTCTAGAACGGATGGTCAGGACCCTCGGCGTAAAGCCGACGGCATGCAAATGCCCCCGAGTTTATCTCGGGGGATGTTTACCATCCGTTCTAGAGCGGATGGTCAGGACCCTCGGCGTAAAGCCGACGGCACGCTAATGCCCCCGAGTTTATCTCGGGGGATATTTACCACCCGTTCTAGAACCACTTAGCCCTTCAATTGGCTGGCGTCGGCGACCTTCGAAGCAAAACTCTTGATCGAT
>JANPNA010000394.1:0-9660 GCA_031427235.1 Pirellula sp. | reverse complement strand
AACCAAGCCTTGAGCGACGATACCGGCCTGGATGAATTGGTGATAGGCGTTTATCTTGCGCTTGATGGCGTTGCGGTAGTCGAGGGATTCGCGGTGGAGGTACTGGTTACCGTTTTTGCGGCGCAGCGGTTTCATAGCCTTCATCCAGAAATGATACGACAGGGTGCCGATGACGCGCACCGCCTGCTTGAAGGTGTGTTCGATTTTGAAGCGCAGGCCGTAGAGGCGAATGATCTCGAGGGCGCTTAAAGTGATGTCGGTGCACATGAGCAAACAGCGTCCTCGGGTGGGATGGATGACGGCCACGAAGCGTACGATCCGGGCCGCCGGGCGCCACAGCAAATCACAGGTGCGATACGAAAAAATAGTGGAGCACTGGAATGCTGCTACTAAATGTTGTGCAAGCAAATCGTCGCAAACACCAATTGAGCCCTGATTAGCCGGTCACACCCGATCGGGACTTGCGATTTTTGGATGTTATCAATCTTGATGTAGGTCGAATCTGCATTGGATTTTTGCGTTACGAATGAAAGGATTTTTGAATGACGTCTTGGGCGTGGTCAAGCCAGCACTTGTGATAGCATGGTTAGTTGGCAATATATGACAACGCAGGAATGCAGCATCAGTTTTGCGAACGCAATTGTTTTGAATTGAATCAGTTTTGAAACGATAGGAAAAAAAAGACGAATGCAAAAATCGAAAAGTTCTGTCACTTTAATACTTGATCACGCGGCACCCGGGCTTTCTTATCTTGAACTCCTCGATTCCTTTTTCGCTGACTGGCGTTTCGGTAATCTCTACCGACCGAAGCTTTGGTAGCTTTGCAAGGACCGAAAGCAACGTTTTATCGGTAATATTTGAGTTGTAGATATTGAGCGCCGTTAACATCGACAGTTTTGACAAGTGTTCTGCCCCTGCGTCCGTTATCCTGTTGTTGGAATACCCGACATCTAAATCTACTAGGAATTCCAATTTGCTTAGGTCTTCGAGCGCTGCATCGGAGATCTTGCAATCATGCAGGTTGAGCACCTTTAGTTTAGCCAGACTCGAAATTTTTTTTACTCCTGAATCGCCGACCCATTGCCCTCGTAAAATAAGTTCCTCAAGGTCCGAAACGGAACGTAATGCTTCCAGATCCTTCGAAAGGATTCTTACGTCCGGCTTCGAGGAGGGGAAAAAAGAAATCTTGGAAATCCGAAGACTGTCGATTGGTGGCAATGCGTTAGGATCTTGTATCCAATCGGGACGGCCAAGCAATCCAACGCGTCCACCTGATTCGATAACCCACTTTGCAATTTCCGCTTGGCTCGCCCCGGGGTCGAGCGGTTTCACTACATCGAGCGAATTGACCTTCATCAATATGTTACGTTTTGAATGCAACTGTTGCACGAAGTAGACGTGTCCTTGAGTGAAGGTCGTATTTCCGAATTTTGCTTTTGCTTGATCGAGCGTAGTCGCAATAAAATCGGAAAGTTCTCCCGTGCCCAAGTCTGCGAAGTTTGCGGGGCAGTGTGTACAACCAAAATACAACTTGCCCTGGACAACCCGGCAGTACAAATCGCTTGGTTGATATCCTCCCGAGTTGTTCGTCGAGGTTGCATACCAGAGTTTGTTGGAATACAGCCTGCCATGGCTAGCCTCTAGATTCGCGAATGGCAACGTGTCGGACCATATCCAAGAAACCTTTGTAACCATTTGTCGATCAAGCGCGATGGTTCCAACGTCAAGAATACTGCCAGCTGCCACATCGCATTCTTTAAATTGATCCGAAAAGCCTTGAATCAGTGGAACCAATGCATATTTACCTGGCGAAAGCCCTCCAATCTCGAACTTGCCTGATGTATCAACTTGCGTTTCTGTCAGCATCGAATCCCCCCAAAGAGCATTGCCAGGCGAATTACGAGTTTCATTTGCGCTGATCCTAACACTTCCTTCAAAACTCGATTGCAATTTGCCTGCTTCCTTTTCGTCGCTGCAGGCTACGTTTCCGGTAATGGTACATTCCTCGTCGGAAGAAAGTTTTGATAGTTGAATCTCTCCGATATCGTAGAACTCCGCTTCGCTATCGAATCCAGACAGATAATCTGCGATCTTGACTTCTTTGCTTCGATAGCCAAGTGCGCGAATGAAAAAAGGCTCATCTGCTCGCGCGATCACACCAACAATTCGTCCATCGGGTATGTATCTGAAGTTCGACGCAATTTTCCCAGACAGGTCGATGTTACGTTCATTTTCAAACCGGAGTTTTGCTGCAACAACATGACCACCTTGCCTACGTTCGCGGTAGCCAGCAATGATTTTCTTCAATTGATCGATACTGGCATTGTATTGCCGGTCTCGCTTTTGCTCTTTGCTTTCGGGAGGCGACGCAGGAACGATTGGTTTCGCCTTAGGCTGTGGGTTTTCCTTTGATATCTCCTGCAACTCACCGAGTTCTCGTGTCTCACCTGGCTTGAGAATAGCAATGGCTCCATATGATTTTCCACCGATCGAAAGAAAGACTTCATACTTAATTCCAGGTGACAAAGGAACGGATTGATAAAGGCCGTCTTTGTTACGCCGAACCCCTACCTTACTGGGCGAATCAGGCAGGAATAACTGCGTGGTTCCAGCTGAATTGAAGCTGCGAGGGCGCGTGTAAAGATTGATGGGTTTGTCTTTTAATACCGCATCAATGGCTTTGGGTAATCGAAAGGTCAAATAGGAGCTTTCTTTACGTGTGGCTGTCTCAAGTTTCAGTGTGCCAAGGTTTTCCGTTTTTGATTCTGAACTTTTGGCAGATAGCTCATTGGGCTTAAATCCATGCAGATCAATGCAGATCGGTGCCTTGAAGTCGAGACAGGTGGTGACAAAATACCCTTTGTCCAAGACTTGGAATTGGCTACTAATTGAACGCGGATCTTCCTTGCCTGAGAAGTCAATCCGTCCAACGAGTATGTGTGGGTGGTTGCCGAGCCCAAGTTTGGTTGCTCGATCAATTAATCGACCGCACCGGTACAAACGAGCATAAAATTCTTCTGCGATCGCGGGTTCGTTCTGCGTCAAGAATTTAACGATCGACTTAGTTTCTTCGACTTCTTTTCCAGAACGTTCTGTAACTACGACCTCTCTTGCATCGTATTCAGATGGGGTTGTGCCGGCAAGTGCGTTTACCCAGACACGTTTGCCGACGATGGACGATCTCGGACTGATGGGATTGACTTTTCCGAGATAACCTTCTGAATCATCGCTCATGGAAGCAAAGACCTCCACCGTCTTTCCGAGATTGACGACCGCATTACGGCCGGTCGGTTCGATGACTACTTGAAATGCAGACGCACTTTCGTTTGTCGATGAGACTTTTGCAAGAAAGGTTAATCCTTTTTCCGATGGCTTTTGAGCTTCAACGATTTGCCCGCTGAAACTGGCCAACAGCAGTGCAACAAGTATTAGTGTTCGCACAGTAAACTCCTCATTGATTGGTTGAGGGTTGAGGGTTAAGGGTTAAGGGTTGAGGCGGACGAAATGTACCAGGAGAGGTATTCTGCATTGTTTTTAAGGAACATTGGGTTACGCCAACTGGTACCGTTGACGATGCCTCGGCAGGTGGGCGAGTTGCAATCACAATCAAACGGCTCGGCGGATGTTTCCGTTGTGTCGTAGTCAAAGGTCAGCTCCTCTCCTATGATGATGTCTCGACGCGCTACGACAACAATCTGACCAAGAACGCCAATTTTGGATCGCAACTGTGATTGAACAATTCGGCATCATCTCGAAGGTGCGGTGAATGCGAACCTAGGTAGACTCCTGGATATAACGACAGCGTGTAGATGCTGAAGTAGCTATCATGTTTGCTTAGCTGATCGCATTCGTCGGCTGTTGCTATCTTGCCACCGAAAATCGACACGAATTCCCCTTTAGCGATTTCTTCGACCGCGAAAACGCCGCAGCCGTTGACTCCATCGTTGGAAGCCTTGCATTTTAACGAAACCCAAGAGTTTACTCTCATAGGTGCAAGCTCGCGACTCGACAATCGTGACTGGGTACGACTAGTGCACGACCTGAATGGCTCGTGGAAAAAAGGACACCTTGCCAGGGCATGACGGAACCTCGGACGAGGTTCCGTTTGAAAGGCTTCGTTTGAAACGTAAGGTGGATGGAATTCATTTTTTCAGGGGAGCTGTTGGCTGTGCTTCAAGGTCTTATGCACGTTGTGTGATCGGTGCTGAACGGATGCAACTTTGACCACGCCCTAAAAAGCGAGAGGTAAACCGAAACCGAACGCGCAAAAAGTGGAAATATGGAAAAATCTAGACTTCTTGGTTCGAGTCCGCTCGTTCGGCCTGTCCATCAATGGCTCTTATCTAAAAATTCTGGCGGCAAAAATAGATATAGAATGTCTAGGCGTTTGGCGGCCTCCGTTGGTGAGTAAGGGCTACTGAACCGAACGAAATAGTCACCCGTATCAAAGGAGCCGTCAGGCGGCGTCTTCATGTCTGCACGCCTGTTGCGAACGCCATCTCGTTGGAATTTGCGATACTCATCGAATCGATCAAACTGCATATTCTCGTTCACGTACACGCTTTTCGACGTTAGCTGGAAACGATGGACAGGCTGATCGTTTACAATCACGCTTATCGGTACTTGGAAAGCATTCGTGATGAGTTCGTCCCGTAGTCTATCGCCGTTTGCATTCCAAGCGACAGCGCGATGAACGGGCAGCCGAACGAGTTTGGTCTCCACGGATAGTGAGCTTGGTTCATTGTGTTTCGATTCGACCTGCGGAACCAGAATTTCCAGCCACGGTTCTTCATTGCCAACGAGAACGATCTTGGCCGTTGCAACTCGCAGCTTTGTTTTCCCAACGTCGCTACTCCTTGGTTTAAAATCCTCACCATGTGCAAAAGACCAGAGTGCTGAAAAACACACGAAGGACTGTAGGATTAGTTTCATCATCATCTAATGGGGATTTGAGAGGTGGAATCTATTATGCCAAATGCAAAGCAGCAAGAAAAAGCATGCGGTTTGCTGGACGAAACGCGCCAACTAACAAAGCGAAAGGGAATCCAAGACCGAACGCGCAAAAGTGGAAAAAAAGCAAAATAGAACACTCCTCACTGATCGTCATCAAATCTCTTCGACGAGCGGTTTATACCGTTTTTTTCAGCTCTCATTTGGAAACAGCGAGGAGTTCGCATTTTTTTCGACCGTTTTGTCAATTCGATCGTTCGCTTATGTCTCTTCGCGTCGCTTTAAAACGGACGTTTGATTGCATTGCAGACAAAGCCATTTTTACATCCAGCGAGACTCCCGATGAAAAATCCAATCCCATTCTCAAGTCTATTCGTATTTTGCCTAGCTGCTCTCGCGTTTGGTGACGAGATACTTTTCAAGAATGGAAAGTCGATCTCGGGAAAAGTTACCGAATACAAGGATGGCCAAATCACGATCTTGAAAGACGACGGAAGGTCAGTCACCGGTGGGATCGACAAAATCGACAAAATTCGATTTGACACTTCTCCACCCTCGGATGAAAAATCCGAAAGTTCTTCCGAAACCCACTCGAAGACTCAACAGGACGACAACTCGAAAAAAACGCCTATTAGCCCGGCGATACGAAGTCAGATCTCAAAAGCGATCGATTCCGCACAACGAACACTTCGCCCAGACCAAGCCGTCGTGGCCATGTATCTCGACACTTCGAAACCAACCGATGGACTGCCAAGAGGCGATGTTTCCTACCGATGCTACTCAGGCGGCGGCTACTCAGGTGATGTACACGCGCCTAGGGGGCGATTGTTTCTGGCTGCGTCCACGCCCTTCGCAAAGCCTCAGAGCATGCCACGCACAAAGCAGGCGTGCCAAAGGCAGGCGCGCCACGCAAAGTAGGCGTGCCACACGTGAATAAGAGGGTGGCACGCCCAAAGCGCAGCGTGGGCGTGAGGAGGGCCAAACAACCTCAACTACTCAGGGCTGAATAGGTGGCGTCCATGATTTCTGACAGCGCTCACGCCCTTCGCAAAGCCTCAGGGCGTGCCACACATTCAAGCCTCAGGGCGTGCCACACACGCAAAGCCTCATGGCGTGCCACGCAAGATCGCTTCGAACTCTGCGATTCTCGACTGGAGGTCAGCTAATATGTCTGCATGTGAATCTAGGTTGGGAACATAGCCCTCCAAGACAGCCAATGCCTTCGCGAAATGTAGTTTGCACGTTGCTAAGTCGCCGAGTTGGTGATGCAGCTTGGCTTGACTCAAATGCGCATCAGCTCGAAGTATCCGATAGAACTCGTACTTCTTCTCCAGCTTCTCAAGTTTCTCTGCTGCGGTTATGAACTGATCATAGACCGCGATCGCTTTTGGAATATCGAGGTGCTCTAAAGCTCGAGCATGGACCTCGATTGTGAGTAGAATGGCAGTTTGAATGTCGGCATTGTCGTGTGATTTGCGGAAGTGATTGTTAATCAGCTCCATGGCCCGCTCACAATGCTCGCTGGCCTCCGCCCATTGGCCTGCTTTGGTCGCGTTTTTCGCAAGTGCATTGAGCCCACTAATCGCATACTTGAAGTAATGAGGTTTGTCGGGATGCTTGTTGCCGACATCCGAAGAGATACGGATCGAGCGTTCCAACCATTCTCCACTTTTGCGTGGATCGAGGTCCGCAAGCAGATTACAAATCGCGGCATCGGCATCCACGAAATCAGGGTTGTACGGCAGGAAGGAAATCGCGGACAGCAAATGTTCTCTCGCCGTGAGTTGCCATGCAAGAAACTCTTCATCCGACATCGTTCCTTGCAGTGTCTGGAAGCGATTCATAAAGAGATCGAACTGATAGTGACCGTTCGTAGGATGCTGCTCGGCGAGTTTCTCTACGATATCCAAACAGCTCTTTCGGTGAAATGAGGCCAAGTCGAACTGTTGGCAATTTAATGCGTCGTTTGCCACAAAGTGATGAGCGAAACTCAGTCTATGCATGCTCTCCTCGTCGAAACGGCTTTGTTCTGCAAGCTCGTTGTAGATTTGCAGTGCTTTCTGATGTAGTTGAAGCCGAAGAAGGTCGGACTGAGGCTGATTCTTCAGCAGTATTTCCGCTGTGTACCGAAACGAACTGTCGATTGCCTTGAGCGTGAACTTTCGAGATGCTTCGATTTGGATATTTGCTTCTCTCGCAGCTTCGAGATTCTTCAAATTTGCGCGATACAGCAGCGAAATCGCGACCGTCCCAAAAATGAGTCCCAGCCAAATTATGGCCGACGTGGTCGCAAGGCTCGGATTGCGCCGAGCCCAAAACAAAGTCGCTTTGATGGGACCCGCCTGCTTTGCGACGACCGGCTTGCCTTCCAGATACCGATGCAAATCGTCCGAAAGTTCGCTAGCCGATTGATAACGCTCACTCGGTTGTTTGGCCAAGCAGCGGCCAACGATGGCATTCAGATCGCGAGAGACTTTTGCATTAAGTTGACGTGGAGGCTTCGCCTGCGAAGTTGCGACCTGACGGATTATCTCAAAGGTAGTCGAGCCAGAAAAAGGACATTGAAGGGTTAATAACTCATAGAGAATTACGCCGAGTGAAAAGACGTCCGATGTGGTGGAGACTTCCGCGTTTTGACCGGTTGCTTGCTCAGGCGACATATACCGAACCGTTCCAATGATGGGTGAGTCAGTGCTGTCATCGCCGTGAGAGCCACTCGAATTTGGCAGCAAGTCCTTTGCCAACCCGAAATCGGAAACGAATAGGTTGAAAGGCAATCCAGATCGCGCCCCCTTCGTGTGTTCTAGTAAAACGTTGGAGGGTTTCAAGTCTCGGTGCAAAATACCGCGTTGGTGCGCTCGATGAACTGCGTCTGCGATCGCGGCTACGATTCGAGCGGCCAGTGGGGCAGCGACAGGCGAATCGTGACTCTTGATGTATTCGGCCAGGGTTATTCCTTGAATATGCCTCATCACGATGTAAGGATTGCCGTTGATTTGGCCAACCTCGTAAATTGGCACAACTCCTTCGCAATTGCATCTGGCTAAAGCTTCGCCCTCGATCGAAAACCGAGTTCTCGCTTGCTTTGATAGCAAGACGGAAGGCCGCAGGATTTTTATCGCAACTTCGCGATGTAGGACTCTATCCCTCGTGTGCAGAACGACTCCAAAAGCGCCGACGCCGAGCAATTTGAGAACCTTGTATCGCTGCTGGGGCAAGGGTTGTGTTGACGAATCCCGTTCGACGTCGTCAGCAGTGTGGCCAAGTCGATTGGTCGGTACACTCAATAGCCTAATGCAATCTTCAACGTCGCTACGGACATGTTGTCGGTCCGACTCCGTTTGCGCGGCAGTCAGGTCATCCAGCGAGGGATGGTCGATCCAAAACTGAATATCAGCTATAGAAGATGCGGAGAGCGATGGATTTTCTCCGTCATCGAATTCGGGACTAGCAGGACGAGGAGTTATCATGAACATGCATCTCCCGAGCCAAGCGATGGAGCGCCCGTTTCACTTGCATTCGGACAGCATCCTCAGTACGTCCCACCAATTCCGCAATCTCAGGAAAGGTCAACTGCTCGTGGTATCTCCAAGTCAAGACTTGCTGATGCGCACGGGGCAAGCAAGTCAAAGCACTACAAAGCAAAGTCAAATCTTCCTGCAACTCAAGTGGTTGCGTGAATCCTTTCCGGTCTGCTAGATTGCCCTCTGAAGGTAAACGTCGCTCTCGTTGAACCGAACGCTTCTTGGCTTGCCGAAACGATTTCGAAACATCTTTCAAGTTATGCAAGAGGATTTTCGACAGCCAATTAAAAATATGCCGATCGTCTTCGGGCTGAATCGTGTGAACTCCCTGATAAGCTTCCAACATGGTCTGTTGGACAATATCGGATGCACCGACCTTAGATTGGATCTCGCGGCAAATCCTTTCTTTGGCCATATCCAGCAACAACGGTCGCATTTGGTTGAATCGAAAAAAAAGTTGATCGCGGTCGAAACTAGTAGCTGAATCGGACATAGTACCCCTTCGAAACCTGAAATTCTTTCAGCAAATGCGTGACGATAATGATAGCTAGGAAAAAAATCCATTGCAATCGTAAAGTGTTTTCCAAGCAGCGTTTGCGAGGATCGAAGCGGTCCAGAAATCGTTGCGAAATTCCAAATTTTCTTGTTCGCTTTGCTTCGTAACATCGCTGCGCGAGGAAAGTCGTCTCGAGTTTTTAACTCAGTTCCGTGCCTCGATGCGAAATTCCGCCGAGACTACGTTAACGTCTCTCATCGCTAATTCAGTTGTAGTTTGACCATCGAACAGAGTCTTTTAAGTCGAATTATTGGTCAAAACTCTTCCGATCGAACACCCGATGAGCTGCTCACCATCGAGGACATTTGCCTTCAGCTCTATTCTGGAGCGTCAACCCCTCGATTTCATTTGGCAATCCAAGTTGTTGGTTGCCATATGCGACATGCGTTTTCTTGTGCACATAACAAAGAATATGACCAACGAACGCTCGGTGAATGGATAGCTCGTCTCTATCCACTGACCGAGAGAAACGGTGGTGCGTGAACGGTCATTCGCGAAACAGAAGCGGAATCTGTGGCGTATGTTGTCTGCCGAGCTGTTGGGCTTGAATGCTCGACCAAAGCAAGCGACTACATCCAGCTCTGGAGCGGTGACGAGAAGGTGCTCATGCAATCGCTTGAGCTCATTCGA
>JANPNA010000393.1:0-3120 GCA_031427235.1 Pirellula sp. | reverse complement strand
ACCAACGGCTTACGGTCGAATCCACGAGCCGCGAACGGGAAATAGTCATGGGGCTACCCTTAGGTGAAGAATCGGATCAGTCGCCAAAGTTTACCAAAACCATCCTGCCAGTCAATCGCTGTGCCTGTCCTTTATTTTATTATTATTATTTTATTATTGTCCTTTATTTTATTATTTTACTACTTGGGGCTAGTCAATTGCTAAAGTGTGGTTGATTCGACGATTTTAACTCCCGGAAATTGGGTTCGAAGGGACTCTAAACTACGCGATCTTGGCTCGATGAATACGATTCTTGTTCGGTCAGTAATCATCTCAGCGCAAGCTTCGGTTGGATCCATCGGTGGATTGTACCATACGATTGGCGATCCAATGCCAATTGATGCTCCATACACATAGTCGAGAATCAACGTTCCGGTTGTTTTGACTTCGTTGGTACGTATTCCACGTTCACGAATGAAGCGACGAAACCGGTAATGTGAGCTTCGCCCCTGAATTGTCGCCCAAGCGACGACAATGCCGAGAACAACTAAGCTGACAACAATCCAGTCGATCATTCTTGCCCACTTTCGTTTGACGTAAACCAGTAGGCAAATCCGCCGAGCCCTCCCAGGCCCGCAAGTCCAGCCAAATCGCGATAAACGAGGTGTGCGCGTCCGGCATGTCGAACAGAAGCCATCGCTAGCGATGGGTTAAACAGAGCTTGCAAACCGTGGGACTGCAAATAACCGCGTGTTTCGAAAACGAAGTGCGCAAGTCCGGCACCAGGTGCGTTGGAAGCACGGGCAAAGTAATACAGCTGCGGGTGCTGTGTCGCGTCTAAAAAATGCTGAAGCTCGTGTAATCCCGTTTTGGAACCAAGGGCACTCGTAGGTACTTTTAGCCCGGTGGCAGGATCAACGATTCGAGGATTTGCAAACTTGGGTGAATAGGGCGTAGTCCAATATCTCCAGCCTTGCGGAGGAGGATTAGTCAGATCGATCTTGAAAGACCCTACGACTTTACCTTGAGCCTTGGCAGCATCATCCAGTACATTAACTGGGGCTTTTGCAAACTTCGAAGTAGCCCGAACCAGGTCGTCACCAACTCCAGCTCCAAGTCCAGCAACCAATTCGACGCCAGTTGCCAACCGTTGTGCGTTCTGTTCCGACATGAACTGGCGCGCCGTAGCGGCGACTTCCATGTTCAAAAGGGTCTCGGCCGTCTTGCCAGTCCTTAACGTCTCAAAGCCAGCAATCGCATTGTCGACACCTATGAATGCCCCCGCAATTCCTGCCGCACATCCAACTCCCAAAGTCACTGGGCAACTTGCAATACCGGCTGCAATACTAGCTCCCGCTTGAGCTAGTCCATATCCCAATTGCAAACCGCCTCCGATCCTCGCGGTTGTTTCAGGACTCAGGCTATTCCATGCATCAGACGCTACCTTGAAAGATCCAGTCTGCCAAAGCTCCGAGTTGAATGTTCCCCAAGCCGATGGTGTGCTGTCCGACCAAGTATTGCGATGCGCATCGCGGCTTTGCGTTAAATAATCCGTATTTGTCGACGCAAGCTTCTGGCCTGCAAACGCGTAATTGGTTGCAAACCAGCCGTTTGTATCTGTGAACCGAGTACCGTCCAAGTTGTTGATCTGCCATACCGTCTGCTGTTGGCTTGCAATGGCAGCCAGTTGTCCAAACCTGCTCGAATCGATTCCAAGAACCTCACCTTGAGTACCAAGCAAATTGAAACTCTTGATCTTACCGTACTCGTTCACACCACCGGAATAGGTGTCCAACGAGAAACTGAGTAGTTGCTGATTCCCTTGATAAGCAAAACCCAAGGTCGACTTGGAATCCATGACTAGGTCTAGATTTCGAACGGCCACCATTTTGCCCGTCACGTCATAAGCGTAATACGTTTCGGTTCGCGCAGTTGAGGCTCGCTCGGAATAGAGTAAGGAGTGCGTTGGGCGATTCGCTTGATCGTATTCGATGACCTCTCGACGCACATGCGGTGTCAGCCGAAAGCCATCGATAGCGACTTGGCCTGCGTCCTTTTGTAACCGCAAACTAAGTTTGCTTTGGCTATCAACCTGAACGGTACCGACCGAAAACCATCTTAGCCCCTGGACGCCATCATCATGCGTATCACGTGGCGCAGATTTGAAATCGACTGGAACATACGTATGGTCCGAACTATTCGTGGTGCGTCGGAAAATGCGCGTCGATTCGTCGCGAAGCATTCCCCATCCGAATCCGCCAGGAGGCGTGTTGGCCCGTGTGAAATCGTCTTGCACAAACAGTTCATACGTACCACTACCCAGCGAGCTACTGCTCTTCCAGGTGGTCCATACATCGTATAGCCCCTCGTCCACCTGTGGGAATTCGACGGTCGCGGTCACAATTCCTCCTGTACCTGGTATTACTTCTCCTGAGGAGAACTGTTGGCTCGGAGCAGTTGCACTGATTGGAATGTTGCCGGCCTGCGGAGAGAACCAGCTAGTCGTTGTCGCATAAACACTGCTGTCCAAATCATCGATCGTGATCGCCGAGAATTTGCTGACGCGCTCGATAAGATTCCCTTCCTTGTCGTATTTGTACGTGAATTGATTGTCTTCTGCAATCCGACCCCCTGGCGTCGTATCGAACTTCGGATCTCGTGTAGAAGTAGGTCCAGGCTGACGCACAGTTGAGTTTGGAGGAGGAACATAGGAGGTAGTTTGGCTTTGCAGTTGACCGTTTGCATTGTAGGCGAACTTGATCAATTCGTCGATCTTCTTGAGGTTGGCGGAGTCGTGAACTGCGGTTCGAGTCACACTCGCAAGCTGCCCATTGCTATAAAAGCCTTGGTTAACGGTGGCTGTATGGTGAATTGTAGTGTTACTCGAAGGGGCGAATTCCGAAGTGTTATACGAAACGGTCATGGTACGCCCGTTTGCAAAGTAGCCATAGCTGGCATCGACGAAATGCTGAAAGCCACCATCGTATTCGCTTCTTGAGACGGTGGCGATAGAGTCCACGTTGTAAGTGTAACTTACTCGCTTTTGTCGAGGAGTAAAATTCCCGGCCCAATTGCCCGAGCTTGCGGAATTGAAGGTTTGGGTTTCCGAAATAGTTCGTCCCAGACTGTCGACGATTGTGG
>JANPNA010000392.1:0-9317 GCA_031427235.1 Pirellula sp. | reverse complement strand
TTCACGTTAATCCGTTCTTTTCGTAGCGGAACCTGTCAAAGGTTTCGAGGGAGGTGTTGCCTACTTCGGCAACCAACGAAATGCTTGACGCATTCCGCTACAACCGCTTCGCCGAGGTGGCGTTCGCCGAGAAGTGTCAATATTTCTCAGATTCATCGAACTGGCAAAAACCCTGGGGAATTTAGGTTTTGGCCCACCGAACATCCATTCCCTCATCCCTCATCCATTCCCTCATCCCTCATCCTTCAACCTTCAACCCTCGTCCCCCATCACCGTCAGGACCAGCGATCTGCCCTGGGCGCGATCCCTGTGCTCACAAAGATAGATCCCTTGCCAAGTTCCCAAGGCTAGGGTTCCATTCGTTATGGGGATCGACAAACTGCATCCCAATAGAGAGGATTTCACATGCGCTGGCATATCGTCCAATCCTTCGGCGGTGTGAATGTAGTCCAAGCTCTCCGGCACCAAATGGTTGAGTGCCAACTCCCTGATCACGCGCGAGGTGATCAAATGGCATCCTCTGGCAAAGGGAGGGAGTTGAATCGTCTTTTGCGACCAATGCATCGTGGGTACCTTCAGAAAAGTCTTGCAACGAAGAATCACTCTGATTCCTCAATTCTTACAAATTCAAGTACTGGACCTTCGCGGATACGGCACTTGACGGTCTTGGCTTTGTCCGCATACTTCGTTTCTTCCAATGCAAATTATCTCCGAGTCACCCTCAAAAGAAATCAAGGCCCCTCTCATGCGTCGCGCGAAAATAACGATAATCGGTGCAGGAAACGTGGGTGCAACTTGTGCTCATTGGTGCGCCGCCGCTGAGTTGGGCGATGTCGTTTTACTCGATGTTCCGCAAACGGAAAACATGCCCAAGGGAAAAGCCCTGGATTTGATGCAAGCCTCCCCCATCATGGGATTTGACAGTCGTCTTGTTGGCTCAACGGATTATGTCGATACGGAAAATAGCGATGTTGTGGTCATCACCGCAGGGATTGCACGCAAACCGGGCATGAGTCGCGACGATCTCTTGAGCACCAACGCGAAAATCGTATCCAGCGTCGCGCAGCAAGTGAAAGCTAGCAGTCCTAACGCCGTCGTTATTGTGGTAAGCAATCCGTTGGACGCCATGGTTCAACGGGCTTTCCAGGTTCTGGGATTCCCGTCGAACCGGGTTATCGGCCAAGCTGGGGTTTTGGACACTGCACGATTTCGTGCTTTTCTTGCCATGGAGCTGAACGTGAGCGTGGAAGATATTTCCGCCATGTTGATGGGCGGGCATGGTGACACCATGGTGCCGATTTCCAGTTGCACCTCCGTAGGCGGTATCCCTGTGACGCAACTCATCCAACCGGAACGACTTGCGGAAATTGTGCAACGAACTCGGGACGGTGGGGCCGAAATCGTATCGTTGCTTAAGACGGGTTCTGCATACTATGCACCTGCAGCGGCGACAGCACAAATGGTAGAAGCAATCGTTCGCGACAAGAAACGGCTTCTGCCGGTTGCGGCGTTGTGCAATGCTGAGTACGGGGTGGGTGGATATTATGTTGGCGTGCCGGTTATTCTGGGCAGCAACGGAGTCGAAAAAATCATCGAACTCTCGCTTACCGATTCGGAAAAGGCAGCTTTTCAAAAGAGCGTTGACGCGGTCAAGTCCTTGGTGGCTACCATGACGCAGCTTTTGGCAACTGCCTAGTAGGTGCAAATGAAAGCATTCCGTGGTTAGTGCCGTCCTCCGAATTCTTTACGCGGGCGCCATTGACTTACCACCAATGCCCTTCCTACAACCTGTTTCTCACATGACTTCGGCAAACCATTTCTCGTCTCTCATCCGTGTATCAGCTGAATAGGAATCCTTGAATGAGTCGCCTCAAGATGCTCCTGGAATCGAACGCTAACACCGCACACACGTTTTCCACTGCATCAAGATGCTGGCCATTAGAGGAATCCACGATCGAACTGGGCTTTCCGCATCGCCTATTCGTTCCTGAACATTATGAACCAGGATACGATTATCCACTTATAGTTTGGTTGCACAGCGATGCCAGTTGTGAGTTGGAGCTAGACCATGTGATGATGGCACTCAGTTCGCGGAACTATGTTGGCGTTGCACCTCGCGCCAACGTAGAGTGTCGTGCCAATGGGCGTCGTTTTCGATGGGGATCCTCCAACACCGACTGCGCCGCGGCAGAGGATCTCGTGTGGGATAGTGTTCAGGCAGTCGCCAATCGCTTATCCGTAAACACCAACAAAATCTTTTTGGTAGGGTTTGGTTCGGGCGGGAGCATGGCACAGTGGATTGGGCTAAAGTACGCACGGCAAATCGCGGGGGTCGTTTCCTTGAACGGGTCGTTTCCAAAGACGCCAAGAGTACTTTCCAATTGGAAACGAGCACGCGATCTTCAGGTCCTTTTTGCTCAGCGGCAGGGCTCGACGCTCTGCTCGGAGGATGAGCTATTGCGTGCGGTCCGTATCTCGCATCAAGCTGGTTTGGGTTACAGGTTCTGGCAGTTGCGATCAGAACAAGACGAAGGACTAGAAGCAAATGAATTGGATTCGACGATGCTCGAAACTGCCAATCGATTCATGATGAGTATCGTTACGAACACGGAATTGAACCTATCGCCGGAGTCGCCCTGCGATAGCGAATGTGTTGAGTTTGGCTTTAACTAATGGACGCGGACGCCAGCCTCATTGAAATGACTGGGGTGAGCATTGAGCGGGGAACCACGCGAATTCTTGACCGCGTCAGCCTGAATATTCCTCAAAAACAGCACGTAGCCATCGTTGGCCCGAATGGTTCGGGTAAGTCCACCTTGCTCAAATTGCTCATGAAGTTTTTCTACCCTTCCGTCATCGATGGTCAGTCAGGGACGGTTCGTATTCTAGGCCAAGAGGAATGGAATGTATGGGAACTCCGCGCCCATCTGGGCTTCGTCAGTTCCGACATCGACCATCACTTTACCCTAGGGCGTTCTGCACGGCTCAATGCGATCCAAACGGTTCTTACAGGCTATTCCTCGGCGGAGCTTGAGCTAGACCAACATTCCGTCACCGATGCCATGAAATACGAGTCGAAACGGTTACTAGAACGCTTTCAACTCAGCAGCCAATCGTCGAAGTGTATCGGGCATATGTCGACAGGCGAACGGCGTCGCGTTCTTCTGGCTCGCGCTTTGGTAACGCAACCGCAAGCCATCGTTCTCGATGAGCCGACAACCGGATTGGACATCCGCGCGCGAGTCGACTTGTTAGTCATGCTCAACGAATTGGCCGGGACTGGTACTCAAATCGTTTTGGTAACGCATCACCTCGAAGAAATCCTGCCGTGCATCGATCGCACTATCCTATTGAAAGCTGGGAAAGTCTTTCGAGACTCGCGAACCAATGAGGCCCTGAGTGAGGACGCAATAACGGCACTTTTCGATACTCCGATCCGGATCGATCGGGATGCAGCGGGTTTTTTTCACCCCCGTATCCGTTGAATTTGCTCCATTGGCAATTCTTGAGCTGCAGTCGGTTACAATCTCTCCCTAGTGCTTTGTTACAACTAAGAATTAGGGTTGGCCGTAGTGGATCTTGAAAGATCCGAATTCTGCCGGATCTTTAACAAGATCCACTACCCTAAAATTGGCGGATCTTTAACAAGATCCACTACCCTAAAATTGAGCTATCACAAAGCTCTAGCCCAATTCCCTATTCCGCTATTCCTCAGGAGTTCATTGATGTCAGCCCCGATTCCACCCGTAGCCAATGCACCTCGTCGTATTTTGATGGGGCCGGGGCCCAGTGATACTCATCCACGCGTTTTAGCCGCTTTGGCCCAGCCGACTGTCGGACACTTGGACCCTTACTTTTTGAAAATCATGAACGAAGTCCAGTTTATGCTTCGTCAGGTGTTTCAAACCGAGAATCCATTGACCATCGCCGTTAGCGGAACCGGGTCGGCTGGCATGGAAGCCTGTGTTGTCAATTTGGTCTCGCCAGGGGATCGCATGGTCGTCGGCGTGAACGGTGTCTTCGGTGGCCGTATGAAGGACGTGGCCGAACGGGCCGGGGCGGTCGTTCATGCTATGGAACGCCCATTCGGTGAAGTTTTCACGCTCGAAGAAATCGAAAAAGCCGTCAAGACGCATAAGCCGCAAGTGGTTGGAATCGTTCATGCCGAAACATCGACAGGTGCATGCCAGCCGATGGAAGGCATCGCAAAAATCGTGCATGACGCAGGCGCTGTTTTGATCATGGACTGTGTGACGTCTCTAGGTGGGCGACCCGTGTGTATCGACGAGTGGGGTGTCGACGCAGCCTACAGTGGTACTCAGAAATGCTTGAGTTGCCCGCCGGGCCTGTCGCCGTTGACCTTCGGACCACGCGCCTTGGAAAGACTCGATGCTAGAAAGACCAAGGTCCAGTCGTGGTATCTGGATCTCAGCATGGTCCGAAACTACTGGGCAGAGTCATCGCGAATCTACCATCACACAGCCCCTATCAATATGAACTATGGGTTGCACGAAGCCCTTCGAATCGTCTTGGAGGAGGGTCTAGAGGCCCGTTTTGCGAGGCACCTTAAGAATCATTACGCGTTGCGAGCTGGCTTGACTGCCCTTGGCATTCAGTTCGCAGTTGCAGAAGAGCACCGGTTGCCGATGCTAAACGCGGTTTTCATTCCACAGGGTGTTGACGACGCCGCGGTTCGCGGTCGATTGCTAACCGAGTTTGGAATCGAGATTGGCGCAGGGCTTGGACCGATGAAGGGCAAAACGTGGCGCATTGGCTTGATGGGCGAAACGTCCAGTCCTCGAAACGTTTTGAATTTCTTGGCAGCCCTCGAGAACTGTCTGGCTGCTCAGAAATTTGCGATTCAAGCCGGCGCAAGTATCGCGGCAGCCAACTCAGTCTATCAATAACGTAGTACAACTTCTCAGTTGTCGCTTTCCGATCTGTTCTTTGAAAAGAGTTGAACGATGGTTCGGCCGGTTAGCAACTTTACCCCACTGCCCACGATCCACAAGGAAGCGAATTCTAAGAACAGGACGGCCAGTACACTTATCTTCATCGAATGTCCGCCGAGAATTCGATCCTGCATCGTGTTTGCCCAATACCCCGGACCGATATTGAAGAGTACAGACACAACGGGGGGACCACCCAAGAGAATGGCAGCAATTACAATCTTGGCTTGCAACATGTTCGTACCTTTTTTGGGTCTCCTTTCAGTTCCGTGGACGCACTTTTATGGTATCACAATTCCTAACGAAGCTTACCGAAATCTATCCAGCCTCTCGGCTATTGACTCACGACGCAGGTTTAGTGCCATACGAAAGCGATGGATTGACCGCGTTTCGGGAAAAGCCTCTTGCCGTTGTCTTGCCCGAAACAGCCGATGAAGTCATTAAGACAGTTCGGTGTTGTTTCGAATCGAATGTTCCTTTCGTGGCCAGAGGTAGTGGCACAAGCCTTTCGGGTGGTTCGCTCCCGGTGAAAAATGGAATTGTGATCAGTTTGAATCGGATGAATCGAATTCTTCACTTGGATCCTGTCGAAAGACTAGCCGTGGTGGAACCGGGAGTGATCAATCTGAGTGTCACCAAAGCCGCCGCACCGCACGGCCTCCTCTACGCCCCTGATCCATCGAGCCAGACCGTCTGCACCATCGGCGGAAACGTCGCATTCAATAGCGGTGGAGCCCATTGCCTGAAGTATGGGATGACCAGCAACCATGTGCTTGGCCTAAAGGTTGTGTTGCCCGATGGTAGTATCGATCAGTTGGGAGGCAGGAGCCTTGAGAGCATCCAGCCAGACTACGTCGGAATGTTTGTTGGCTCCGAAGGCTTGTTCGGCATCGCGTTGGAGATCACGCTTCGGTTGATTCCGAAGCCGGAGGTCTATCGCACCGTGATGTGCGCATACCGATCGATCAAGGCTGCAGGTGATGCGGTGAGCCAAATCATCGCGTCCGGTCTATTGCCGGGGGCGATGGAGATCATGGACAACTTGAGCATTCAAGCTGCCGAAGCCGCCGTGCATCCCGGTTATCCACTCGATGCGGCTGGTCTGCTGATCGTTGAGTTGGAGGGAGAAGCGTCGCAGGTCGCGGCAGAGTTCGAGCGGTTGCAGCCATTGATCAACGCCTCTGGCCCCTACTTGGTCAAAGAAGCCAAAGATGCCTATGAGCGTCAGCAGATATGGAAAGGTCGCAAGAGCGCGTTCTCGGCGGTTGGCAGATTGAGCCCCGATTTCATTGTCCAAGATGGGGTTGTTCCTCGCGGGCGACTCGGAGAAGCCCTCGAAGAAATCCATCGCTTGAGTCAAGTCCATGGCATACGCGTAGCCAACGTCTTCCATGCAGGCGACGGCAACTTGCATCCGCTCATTTTGTACGATGGCAAGCAACCTGGCGCACTGCATCGTGCGGAGTTGCTCGCAAGCGAAATCATCGAACTGTGCATTCGATTCGGCGGTTCTATTACCGGCGAACATGGTGTTGGGATGGAAAAACGCAGTTTCCTGCCGAAAATGTACCAGCCAAATGATATGGAATCGATGTTTCAAGTGCGAAGGGAAATCGATCCGAGGAACATCGCCAACCCAGGCAAGATGCTGATGGATGGCGTAGCTCCGGCCTTGACAACATCCGGTCTGCATCCGTTAGAGAAGGCTGGAGTGATATCGCGTGAGTAATCTTGAAATCCCGACCAACGCAAACAACGAAAGCATCCCTGAGTTGCAGGAGTGGGTGAGACGATCGTCCAAAGTTCATGTTTGCGGATCGAGGACCAAGAGTGGCTTTCATCCATTAGCAGATGGGGCAGTGACCCTTTCGACTCAGGCGCTTCAAGGTGTTGTTTCCTACGATCCACAAGAATTTGTCATTACGATGCTCAGTGGGACTAAGGTCTCCGAAGTCGTTGCGATTTTAGCCAAACAAGGACAGTACCTTCCCTTTGATCCACTGTTTGCCAAGGGTCAAGCCACCATTGGCGGAACGGTTGCGTCCAATGCAGCCGGTCCTGGCCGATTTCGATTTGGCGGGATTCGCGATTTTATTTTGGGGGTCCGATTCATCGATGGCCGAGGGAACTGCATTCGGGGTGGAGGGCAAGTGGTTAAGAACGCAGCGGGCTTTGATTACCCTAAGCTCATGGTCGGTAGTCAGGGCAAACTTGGATTGGTCTACGAGTTGACTTTCAAAGTGTTCCCGCGTCCGGAATCGTTCGTAACGGTTCTCAGCCGGTTTACCACGCTTGAGCCTGCATTGACTTGCATGAACCAACTCGCGTCGTCCGCCATCGATGTTGAGGCGATCGATTTGATACCTGGCTCAGAAGCTGTGGGTGGTTTTGAACTGGCCATTCGCATCGGCGGGATAGCGAGTGCTATTCCAAACCGACTGACACGTTTACAGCAAGTCGTACCGGCGTGCCTGGTCCTAAAAGATCACGAAGACGACTTGTTTTGGCAAGCTGCGTCCAATTTCGATTGGGTGCCCGATTCTGGATTGTTGCTTAAGTTGCCGATCACTCCTCGGATGATCCCAGAACTTGAGCGGCAATGGAACGGAACGTCAATCAATCGACGATATAGTGTCGGAGGCAACGTCGCTTGGATTGCAACCGAAGCGAACGCAGAAATGCTGGATGGGATTGATGGAGCACAGAGTTTCCTCGGTCCGCCATGCAAGAATGGTAAAATCCGTGAACCAGGCCCATTTGCCCAAGCCATCCAACGAGCGCTCGATCCGGATTTGAAATTTGTTTAGTCCCATATAGTCGCCTTTTGCTCCGCAAAAGTGCGCCTCGCCGCCGCACTTTTGCGGAGCAAAAGGCGACAATGCGCTCGTCCACAGGAATTCAATTACCTCGATTGTCGGCAGACTCATGGAACATAAAATTGATATCAAGTCGATTGGCTTACCGCAGGCCGATGCCATGGCACACGCCATCAGCACCTGTGTTCACTGCGGTTTCTGCCTGCCGGCTTGCCCAACCTATCAAGTTCTCGGTGAAGAAATGGACTCACCGCGAGGACGGATCGTGCTGATGCGGGGCGTACTGGAAAAGAGTCTTCCGTTGGATACGGCAACTCCCTATCTGGACCGATGCTTGGGGTGTCTAGGATGTGTCACCGCCTGTCCGTCCGGCGTCCCCTACGGCGAATTGCTTTCCAGTTTTCGAGCTTATTCCGAAGACAAACGCCACCGTCCTATTATCGATCGCGTAGCTAGGAAGATGGCCAGTCAAACCTTGCCATTCCCAAATCGATTCCGTTGGGCGGCCTCCATAGGACGACTCGCCAAGCCCTTTGCTGCACTCTTTCCGGCACCACTGCGGGCCATGCTAGGTCTGATTCCCAATCGACTTCCAAAATCGATCCCGATCCCAGAGTTCACGCCCGCCAAAGGGGTGCGTCGAGGGCAAGTTGGACTTTTGGTTGGCTGCGTGCAACAAGCCATTGCACCGGAGATCAATGCAGCAACCGTTCGAGTTCTTGCCGCGAATGGGTTCGATGTGATCGTTCCTCAGGGACAAGGCTGTTGTGGCGCATTGAGTATGCATACGGGCGATGCGAATATGGCTCGAAGGCTAGCCGCCGAAAATTTGGACCTTTTTCCGGAAGACCTACTGGCGATCCTTACGAATGCGGCGGGCTGTGGAAGCGGTATAAAGGAGTACGAATTGCTTTTTCGAGAGCATCCACTGCAGGAAAAAGCCACACGTTTCGCAAGCCGTATTCAAGACATCAGTCAGTTTCTAAATGCGATCGAATTGCTACCCATCCAGCCGCTAGTAAGGCCGATGCGGGTTGCGTACCATGATGCTTGTCATTTAGCTCATGCCCAAGGAATTACCTCGGCGCCAAGGCAGATTCTTAGCCAAATTCCAGGCCTTGAACTGTGTGAAATCCCTGATGGAGAAATCTGTTGCGGTTCCGCAGGTACGTATAACATTGAGCAACCGGATATTGCTAACAAGTTAGGGGAAATCAAAGCCAAAAACATCGCGGGTCTCAACGTAGATGCCGTCGCGATGGGGAACATTGGTTGTATGGTCCAAATTCAAAATCATTTGGCGAGACTGCAATCCGGCGAGGAAACAATTCAGGTGTTGCATACGATTCAGTTGCTGGATCAGGCTTATAAGCATATGTACACAAGTATTTCCAATTAGCCGTTTGGGCGTTAGCCTGGGGTGTTAAAAAACTGGTATTAACATGATGTATTGCGAAACAATTTCACTCGATAATTCTTCCGCTTTCATCCCGACAGGGATCACAGCAATTAGCCGGTTGGCGCCGCGAAGCGGCGCACCCCCGGAGAACGA
>JANPNA010000391.1:0-54302 GCA_031427235.1 Pirellula sp. | reverse complement strand
TCGGCATCGAGTGGACTTCGATGCGAACACGTGCCCGGATAAATGGTGCCGTCCAGCGTTGATTCGTGCGGAGCACTGGCGGCTTCCTCCACTTCCGCGCGGGTGCATGTGCATGGATAGACCAAGTTTTTTTGTTTCAGTTGCTGAAGAACCGCCCTGTATCTCATTTCTCGATTGGATTGAACGGTAAAGGGCTGTCCAGGCTCCGAGTTATCCCAATTTAGTCCTAGCCATCGCAAGTCTTCGATCGCTTGAACCGTGGCTCCCGGCTTGGTTCGCGGCGTATCAAGGTCTTCGATCCTCAGAAGTAGCTTCCCAACAGCGTGTCGGCATGCAAGCCAGGCAACTAGAAAAGTTCGTGCGTTGCCCAAGTGTTGAGCACCCGTTGGTGAGGGGGCGAGTCGACCAACGTAGCTCATGTTGTTGTCACTTGAGCGGGATAGTTGGCGGCTTTCGTAACATTGACCTCAACACCCGGTATCTCAGATTGCAAGCGAGATTGGCACCAGGCTGCGTGCTCCTGATCCTGCGCGAACGCACAGACCGTCGGGCCCCAACTGCTTTGCGTAGCACCCTGAAGCCCCAGTCGATTTGCGATCTCAACGCTTCGTGCTATCCGCGGGGTACGATAGATACCACCTTGTACCGGTTGGAAAATCTGCCCAGCCCATCTTCCATACTGTCCTAACGCAAGGTCAAACCTTTTCCAATCGCTCGCATGGATCGCGGGGAGTATTTCTTGCTGAATTAGTAATGCCATGGCACCGCGGTTCGGATTGGGACAACTCGAGCAGCGTTCAAACAAGATCGATTCGTCGTTGCCGGAATCGCCCAGTGCGTTCGTATCTTGTAGGATCAGAACCGGCCAATTCGGAAAGGGCACACTCTGGGTCCTGGAACTGGTATTCCCAACTTCACTACCAACGGAAATCCCGTGATCCGCGACAAAGCCTCCTGCCATAAAGCCGCACAAACCGATGTTCGATCGTTTGCCGCGTTGACTGAGTTTTGCGAGCGCGTCAATGTCGAACAGCCTGGGTATCGAAACGTCTAACTTCGAGGTTTCCGAACTCGCAATGTCGTCAAGCTGAAAACGCTCGGCAGCGGAAAGCAATGCGGCAACCGTGCAAGCCATTTGAGTGCCTGACCCTAATCCTTGGTGTGGGAGTGGCGACTCGATCACTCTAATCGAGTCAACGGGTAATTGCGGGTGAGTCTGCAACCATCGATTGGCCACGGCTTCGATACGCGGGTGCCAGTGGGCGTCTGCGTGAATGCGGCATAGAGAAAGAGGAGAAGTCGGAAGAATTGTCGCTTGCACGTCTGCGATAGAGTGCTCGACCATCAAGCCAATACCACCATAACAATTTGGCTCGAACTCCGATATTTCCATTAGTCCAAAGTGAATGCGACCCTGCGAGCGAACGTGGATTTGTTGGCTGGTACCAGGCAATGGCAATGGATTCGGCTCGAGCATTTCTAGTTAGTGGTTTTCTTGTGGTTCGACTAGGTTTCCACCTCAGCGGCGGCGATTACCATGGAATCGTCCGAGCCACCTTGCCACTGCGGCATGTCTAGTTTCGAAGCTTTCCAACCGGGATGACTGAGCGTGCCGCTCCGACTCGTCTCCTTGCCGACAATCCGCCAACGAACAGGGGACGGATCGTTAGGAATCTCGATGGCCTCACCTTCGGGGGTTTCAATCAAGTGTTGGAGTCCGAACATCCGGTCGAGAGTCTTTCGGGTATCTCGAAGCACATCGCGAGCCGCAGCTCCGATTTGGGCGTCGCTGTACGGATCCAAGGATTCGCACACCAAATCGAGTAAACGGGATTCGCGTTGCAAGGCGCTTAGGAGCGTTAAGGCATCGCTGCGACGGACCGACTTCGAAACTTGGGAAACGGGTGGCTTGGTGGAATTTGGCTTAGCGTCGGGGGGGGGAGGTAGCCGCGGAGTTTCTGAGGGAGCTGATGGTTGCACCTCTAGCAGTTCGCGTATTCGCAGGGCTGAATCGCGACGGAACAGAACAACGAAAAACACGCGAAAAGCTAAAAACAAACGCATGGGCCACGAAACGCTGGGTGGGGTGGAATGGAAAAGCCTGAAACGATGAATGTTGCAGTATATCGGTCTCTAGCGGATTGTTGCAGGTGCGAACCTTTGGCAATCCGTGTTATATTGCACCCCTGGAACAGCGAAAATCAGGATTTTCGACACTTCTCGATGAACGCCACCATTTTCGACTACCGGTAGCGTAACGCGTCAAGCGTTTCGTTGGGTTTGCGGCTGGTGCGAGTGCTTCGAAAGCCTTGACGGCTTCCGCTACCAGAAAGCAAGCGTCTCTAGAATTTTGGTGGTGATAAGCGAGAAGTGTCGGATTTTCGTCGAATTTCTGAACGGAGGTAAAGCATGAACCATTCACGGGGTAATCCAAAAACGAATCGGAGACGAGTGTCCGACTTAGCACCTCCCCCTGCGCCGCGACCGAATCAAAACAACAGCCCGGCGGCGACCACCTCACCAAAGTCGGTTCCGGCTCCTCATCTTGTTCTACCCAAATCCACCCTTCCACCGGCAGTTGCTCCCAGCCGGCTTGACACCCAAAGAAACTTGGCGGAACTCCTGTCTCGCCCGATCGCCGCTTGGAACCAACGGGATGGTTGGCAACAGTCGATTGGGAAAAAAGTTCTGACAGCCTCCAAAGCGATGGAGACCCGGAATTTCCATAGGGTTGCCAAACAAGATTTGGAAAGCATGGCCGAGGCCTACGACCAACAGTTTTTCAGCGGCCTGTGCTTGCCACTGGCTCGTTCCTACGGCTTATCGTTTCGACTAAGTTCAAGGATGACACGGGCTGGAGGCAAGACCACACGGACGATTTTTCGGGGGACCCGATCCAAGCCGAGTCGTACGCACTATGAGATCGCATTGTCCACGTCTTTGTTGTTCCAATCGTTCCGAAAGCCGGGCGATTCGATCCGCGTGTGTGGCCACGAATGCCATGATCGATTGACGGCTATGCAAAGAATCGTTGAACACGAAATGGTCCACTTATGCGAAATGCTGGCTTGGATTCAAAGCGATTGTTCGGCCGGCAGGTTTCAAACGATCGCTCGAAACATGTTTGGGCATACCGAGCATCGGCATGAATTGATCACCCAACAGGAACGCGCAGCCAAAGAATTTAATATTCGGGCTGGCGCTCGAGTGGCGTTCCCATTTGAGGGCACCGTCTTACAAGGGGTTGTGAATCGAATCACGCGACGCGCCACCATCTTGGTAGAGGACCTCCGCGGGGTTCGTTACAGCAATGGCAAGCGATACCTAAAATACTACGTTCCGATCCATCAACTTAGGCCTATTGACTGACCGCATGAGACATCTGACCACCATCACTGGAAAATCCAAGGCCGAAACCTTCGTTGCATACTTGCTAACACAGGACATTCTTACGCATGTTGAATCCAACTCGGATCAAAACGAATGGGACATCTGGATTCGGGACGAGGACCGACTTGAAATTGCGAAACAGGAATACCAACAATTCCAGGCATCGCCGGAGGATGCAAAATACCGTTCGGCAGTAGATCAAGCCAAAGTGATCCTCAAAGATAAAATGCAAAAGTCCTCGGAACGTCAAAAAAATGTTCAATACCCATCTTCTCGGGTCAATCCAAACCTGTTTGGGGGCAGCTTACCGCCACTGACTTTGACACTGATTATCTTGTGTGTGTTCCTTGGGCTGGTCTCGGAGTTCTCGCACCCCGACGCGAAGAACTGGCTGGGAAACTTCGTCATGAAGCAGCTCATGTTTGTCGATATGAATCTATACCTTAAGACTGGCGATGCCGCTGCGTCCCTCAAGCAGGGTGAACTCTGGCGAATCCTGACCCCTGCTTTTTTGCATGGGCATCCCATTCACTTGCTGTTCAACATGTTGTCCTTAGCGTCGCTCGGGCGCCTCACCGAACGGCTTGAGGGAATTGGTCGCTATGCAATGATTATGTTGTTGATCGCCATTGGTTCTCATTTGCTTCAAGGATTGATGCCGGTGAAGTGGTTTGGCTCACCCTCCTTTGTTGGGATTTCAGGAGTGCTTTTTGGGCTGTTAGGTTACATGGGAACGAAAACGACCCTCAGGCCTGATCTTGGATTTCAGTTGCCTGCGCAGGTTTACCTGATGACAGGCTTGATATTGGTCTTTGGATTCACCGTCAGAACAGGAGACTTTCAATTGGCCAACCTAGGCCATTTAGGAGGCCTCATCACTGGCGTCGCGATAGGTTTTGTTATGAGCGACCGTCGTTTCGACCGTCGAAGCTAAATTTGGAGTGCTGGGATTCATCCCAGCTTTTAGACCGCACAGCTAACAGTAGGAATCGCATCTTAGCGGCCGAAAGGCGATCGCCAATCAACAAGGACTCGTCCGTGCGCAGGGTCATCTTAAAGCTCCGATGAATCGAAGCACTCCAAATTTGGAGTACTCCAAATCTATTCCTTGGCAGCCTTGAGCAGGATATCTCGAGTGACTTCGTGGATCCTTTGTTGACGGCCAGCAAGATCTTCAAGCTCCCCTAGCAAACCAGGGTCGCCGACTTGTCCGATGGTGTCTTCCTGATTGTTCGTTTGTTTTGCCAACGATTGGGTCCTGCGATTGATTCTCAGTTGCAACGTTTTGAGCAATTTGAGTTCCGCGATGGAATCGACGAGTGGTTCGTCCTCCGGACTGCTCGATTGCTGCTGTTGCTGCTGGTCTGATTTCTTCTTCTTTTCGTCTCGCTTCTTTTGAACCTGCTTGAGCGAATCAAGCATCTCCTCCAGCGCACCGATGATTTCGTCTTCGATGGCCTGGGTGGCGGGCGATACGTTGGCTTCTGACAGTTTCTTGCTGACCGATTGAGCATCCGAGTTGACTTGCTCTAACGCTTCTGGGAATGCGGTACTCGAACCCTCATCCTGCAGCAGCAGCAATGCTCGTTGGCCTTCCATGACTACTTTGGTTTGTTCGATGGAGAGCTTATTAGCTTGGATTTCTAAACTTCGGTCCTTGAGATCACCCGTTAAGTTTCCGAGTTTTTCGGTTTGCTCGCGAACCGAACGCTGCAAATCCAACATCTTTCGAAGCCGCGTTTCCACGTCGACAAGTGAGCGTTCGATTTCTTCTTCGCGTAGCTGGCGGAGAATGCGTTCCAGCTCTTCGATGGCTTCACGCAATTCTCGCTCGGCTTCACGCTGTTCATCGACGGCCTCGTCCCGCTTTTGCTCCTCCAATTTATCTTGAGCGTTTTGCATTCGCTTTCGAGCTGCCTCGACACGCTTTCGAGCTTGTTCTTCGCGAGACTCGGGCTTGGACGATTCTTTCTTTTTGGACGAATCGCTGGAGTTCTCGGAGTCCTTGGACTCGGAATCTTTTGCGTCAGAATCTTTGGACTCAGAGGGTTTGCCATCGTTCCCTTTTGGGTCTTTCGGCTTGCTATCCTTTGGGTCGCCTTCCTTAGGTTTGTCGTCCTTGGCTTGACCCTCTTTCGGATCGGCAGATTTCGCGTCGCCGTCTTTCTTTTCGCCGTCTTTGGGTTTGTCTTTTCCGTCATTGAGATCGGACGCGACCTTGTCGAGTTGTTGCTTAATGTCCTTTTGGTCGGTAGCAGCTTGCTTCAAGTCTTGGCCGGATTCGGTACGAGCAGTTTGGCCTCTTTGGATTTGTTCCAGCCGACGAATCTCTTGTTGGATTTCTTGAAGACGGGCTCGTTCGTCTCGAAGTCGGGTTGATCGGTTTTCACTTTGGAGCAATTCCAAAAGTTTTCTTAGGTTTTCGCGCCCCGCTTCCTGCTCCTGAATGGCCCGAGTGAACTGTCCCTGCGATAGCATATCTCCGGCTACACTCAGTCGCTGCAATGTTGCAAGTTGCTTGCTCATCTGGGCCGCTTGCATTAACAAACCAGCCCGCGTTGGGTTGGCGGCCGCTTCCAACTCGCTCATGCGAATAAAAAGCTCCTCGAGTTTTCCAAATCGCTGGGCAAGTTGCTTTTGCTGCAGTTCCAAATCTTTGACACTCTCGATCGTCGGCTTCTTTTCTTGGGCGATCATCGATCGGGCGAAAAAGCTGGTATCGCTCAACAACGCTACAAAACAAAGCAGGGTCGAGACAATGGAAAACCAGAGAGTATTTTGAGTCATCATTTGATCCTATCCAAAATCTGCTTTTTCTGTTCCTGCTTGGTCTTTTCCAAAACCTTGCTTTGGTCCTCAATCATCCCGCGGACCATATCCAGGACTTCGTTAAAATCTTGGATATCGATCATGTCATTCAAAATCGACGTTAGAGCCGCGATGATTTGATTGCTCTTGCCAATCGAGCTCGGAAGCAATTCCGACAGGCTGGCGTCGGACTTGGTCGGCTTTGAGAATTTCTTTTCGATCGCCCGAATTTCGGTCGCCATCGGAGCCCAGGCCACGTCTAAGACGTCAATCAATGGCTTGCGAATCTTGTCCTCCAGCCTGGACCTTTTATCGATGCTGTCGATTCGGTTGTTGATGAGTTCCTGGTTGATTTGACTGATTTCCCGTTCTACGCCTCGAAGCTCTCCTTCCGATTTAGTCATTTGCGATTCAGCTTGTTGGGAGCGAAGCATTTGCATTCGCTCACGCCGCGCAGGGGAGTTCTCTTCTGCTTCGGCTGCGTCGTGTTCCGCCGATGCATCGGTCACAGCCACGGCCTGGATTGCGGCCCCAGAATCGTTCGCAGCATCCGGCTTAGGCAAAGTGTCCCTGGAGGCTCGTTGCATGTTTACCAACAAGTCTCGCATTTGAGAGAGTTCGCCGATGATTTGTTCCAATCGGGCCCTCATAGCAAGTTCTCGTCGTTCCAACAGAATCCGTAATTGCTCTGGAGTTACGACAGCCAACTGGATCGGGCTGGCACGACCGACATGAGGTTCCTTTCGGAGATTCAAATAGTCTTCCGCTGCTACGTTGAGCCCAAGTGTTGAACCAACCTTGGCGTCCAATTGGCCTCCGTCTCGCATGACCTTAAGGTCCAATTGACTGACGGCTTTACCATCTGGTTGAATGCTGAGTGGTGTCTTCAACAATGGGTTTGTGTCGAGGACGGTTTCGACCCAAGCATCCTTGACATCGTAATCGTCCTTGATTTTTCCTACCATGGGAAGCATTGCGTTTTCGGTTATGGACGTGCCAATCCCTTGCAGTACCAGATCGACCTGCGGGGGTTGGTCATTGATTGCGGAAATAACAAATTGTTGCACGCGGCTCGAACAGATGCCGTCTTCGCCCCATAATCGCAGTTCCAATAACAGGTTTCCATCCAACGAGCCGAGTGGCATTTGAAAAGCCGATCGCTTTTCGTTGATTGCCATCGTTTGCTCAGGCTGCGATTTCTCAGCGGAGTCACCAGCACGGACGATGACAAAGTCACAGCGTTCAACGGATTTGTTGGTTTTCAAAAGCAGCTCCAGTTGGCTCCCTTGAGGTAGACGCATTCCCGTTCGATAAGGAATCGTTTCGTTGCCCCAAGTCGTCTTGGTGGAGCGTTGCAAATACTCGGGATACGTCACATTGATTTGCAGTTCGGTGACCAACGGTGCTTCCACGCTACGGAGTTTCAAGTCCGAGATCCGAGCATCGCCTCCGGCCACGCTTAGCCAAAGAGAATCGTTAACCGATTCTAAAGGAGGACCATCCAAAACAAACGGCTGCTGTTGTTTGTCGGCGGTCAGGCGACGCATATTGGCTCGTCCTCGATTGCCAGCGGTATCTCGGTAATAAACGGTGCACACCTCCGGGACAATCTTGCCCGAAAGTTTTGCCCACGTTTTGAGCTGACAGGCTTGGCCTTTCGGAACCGATGCAACTCCATCGCGAAAAGGGACCAAGTAGCGCTGTCGCGTATTTCGACCTGTGAAGGTCGGAACATCCATCTCGATTCCATCGACCCCCAGTTCGGTCGACCGCGGCCAAGGGACATCCGAAAGAGCGAAGAATCGTTTGGCCCAATGAAATGTCCAACCTGGCTGAACAAGGGCGACGACGCAACTTGACCCAAGCAAAACTCCAAGAACAACCAACTGGATCTGCAACGGACGAAATCGGACCAAAGCGTTGACGTCAACAGATTCAATCAGGTCCGACGCTCTATCGCGAGCCAAGCCTAACAATCCAGGTCGCAGCGGATGCTCCTCGATCGGTGTTTGGACCATGGCTGTGGGACGAGCCGCTTGAACCGTGGTTACCAGTGCGCTTTGGAACTCGGGGTGTTTGTTTTCGATTAGCAATGCAAGGGAGGAATCGCTCCATCGCACTTTCCAGCGTTGCCATAGAAATCGGTAGAGCAAATAAAGTGAAACGGTCCCCAAAAGGAATAGCATGACCAGGCGCACGGCCTGCGGGGATTCCGCTGCCCCAAGCTTGGCCGGTATGTAGTCGAGAAGCCCAAAGATCCAAAACGCCGCAAGGAACCAGATCGCTAGAATAATCAGCGATTGGCTTACTACGAATCGGGAAATCAGACCACGCAGGTCGACCAATTTTTGGCCGATCGTCGGGGGAATGGAATACGCTGAATTTGTTTTGGATTGAAAAACGCTTTGCATCCTTCTATTTGTAACAGATTTGGGCTGGAACCGGTTAGTGGAAAATCAGCGCAAATGGGACGGGATGGAGTACACGGTTAGCAGCCAAACCGATGTGGGTTTCCGAGAAAATGCATCGAAATCCCGCTTCGAAATCCCGCTTCAACCGTTTCGTCTCCGCCTACCCATGCAATCTGTCTCAAGAGTCCCATCCGTTCTTCTTTGCGTACGATTTCCTGTGCAGCCCTATTGGCATTTTTCTTAGCCCATAGTTCTACGGCCCAATCGACTGTGGCCGATTCCAGTCCAAAGCCCAAAAAGAACCTTTCTGTACTTCTAGTTACGGGTGGATGCTGTCACGACTACGATTTTCAAAGCAAAGCCATGCAGTTGGCGGCCCAAGAAAAAGGAATCCCAATCGACTGGACGATCGTCAACCAAGGCGGCAAGGGAACCACCTACGGCCATTCGAAAGATACTTTTTCCGATAAAGCTTTCTTGGAAACGGTGATCAACGGTATCGTCTGGGCTGGCGGCAGATGAATATTGTCGTCTTTTGCTCCGCAAAAGTGCGTTGTCGAGGCGCACTTTCGCAGAGCGAAAGGCGACAAAAAAGGATTACGGCACTCACGGCACGGAGTGCCGTGCTACATTGAACTAGTGATTTTGCGTGGCGAATTTGCGAAGTTTGCGCATCGCCAGCCATCGACGAATTAAACCAACGTGACCGACGATGAAGCCGGGTAGACCACCAAATGCTTTCGAGCCCCATAAGGCTGCGTTGGCGGTATCGATTTGCCGGACGATCCTCCCCTCTTGAAAAGTAAAGGCCGAGCGAGTTGGGTTTCGAACTCGACGACCAATGGGAGATTTTTTGCGATTCTCGTTGCGCATGTGGTAGGTGAAGACGACTTCGGCAGTCCCCGTTTCTCCCTCGATCGATAACCGAGTGACTTCGACGTGAAGATCGCTTTTGGTCCCGCGTTTGTTCTTGGAGCAGATCATCCGCCACATGTCACAGATATGGGATTTTCCGTTCAGGTGAAACGCGATATCGTGAAAATGGGTCGATGCGTTTTTCCCAGCATTCGACGCTCCCTGGTTCGTCGCATCGTCATGGTAGCATGCAAAAATGCCTTCCAAGTCCTTGGCGTTGATGCTGGCATAAAGCTTGACAAGAGTGGTTTCGTTCGGACTCATGGTATTGTCTTTCTGATTCAACGATTCTTGTGATCCAAAAATGCTCCAGCCATTAGTCGTGTCTGCATGGCTTTCTCAGTTGTCTTTGTAGACTTGCCGCCCTTCGCTCTTGGCCTCACGCTTTGCATCAGCCGCACGCTTTTCCTCGATGATGGCTTGCTCTGCGTCTTCTTCGCTGATCGCGTCCTCCGGGGCCATTGGGTCTCGCAAAAGCGCAATGGTTTGAGGAGGTAATTCCTTGCCATCGACGACTAAGATTGCTCGGTACGTGCCATTGGGAGCCGGACGTTGCCCGCCTCGGCCACCGCCTCCGGGTCCACTAGCAAAACCACCTCCAGCAGCACCTACGCCGCCACCGCCAAAACCACCTCGTCCCGAACCACCACCTTCGGGGCCACCACCTTCGGGGCCACCAGAGCCTGGACCACCAGCACCTGCGCCTGGACCGCCACCGGGGCCGCTTCGACGTCTGGCTGCTGCCGCTTCGGGGTCACCCGGTGTTGCCGCAGGAGTTGCCGCAGGCGCGGGTGTCGCTTGAGACGCAGCGCTCGGCTCGTCGAGTTGTGGCGGTCTGGTTGGATCGGTTCCTTGTGGTGGGCTCTGGGGTGTACGGAGGCTGGCAGCCTCCGCCACGAAGGGTGGTCTGGTTGGATCGCTTCCTTGAGTTCCTTCGGTGCGTCGGCCTCGACCGCCACCAATTCCGCTACCACTGGGACCCTCACCGCCAGCCGGACCTCCTGCTCCAGGTGCACCGCTGCGTGGCGCGGCCGCCACTTGCTGTCCAAGATCCCAGTTGATTCGATGAAGTCCCGCTGCCGTTTCACCGCGAAGTTCGCGAACCAACTTTCCTTCGATATCTTCGATACGCAAAGAAACACGTTCGGCCTTGGTCGGCAACGCATACCATAGTTGGGCACCATTGGCTGGGTTTTCACCGGAGTACCGACGATTCGTTAGACCGCGGCTTGGTTCACTGCGCCAACGAACAACCTCCTCGGGTTTGAAGAGAGCCACTTGAGCCGAAAGGTTTTCCAGTTTCAGTTGACGCAATCCAGAAACGTCGCAGGCCCAAAGGCTTCGTCCGTGGGTTGCCGCCACAATCTCACCGTTGGTAGGATGCTGTGCGATTTCATGAATTGCAACCGTGGGTAAGTTCGTATTCATTTTCGTCCAATTGGCACCACGATCCATCGATAGCCACAAGGCAAACTCCGTTCCCGCATAAAGCATATTCGCGTTAGAAATGTCCTCGCGCAAGCATCGTGTGGATCCCCAAGGAATGTTTGAACGAATAGATCGCCAAGTATGGCCGAAGTCATTCGACTCGAACAAATAGGGCTCGTCATCGTCCGAACGATGGCCATCCAACGCCACGAAGACACGACCGTCCTCGAACCGAGAGGCTTCAATGGTCGCCACCCAACGCGGTGCTGGAATCCCTAGGCTTGCCGTAATATTCTTCCATTCAAAACCGCCGTTGCGAGTCACCCACAGCCCGCCGTCGTCTGTCCCGGCATAAAGAACATTCGCGTTGCGAGGGGATTCGGAGATGGCCGTCCCGGAACCTCTTGGCGTGAGGGTGATCTCGGGGGAGATCGGGATCAAGTTGTTTCCGCGATCCAAGGAACGAAAAACATGATTCCCGACGGTGTAAAAAATCTTCGAGTTCTGATGGGAAAGAATGAATGGAGTGTTCCAATTGAACCGGTAGGCTGTGTTGTTGGCCGTTCGTGCCGGTCGAATCGAAGCTCGTTCACCTGTTTTGAGATGTCGCCGACTAAGAGAGCCGTTCTGACTTTCCGAATAGATCAAATCGGGATCCTGTTGATCCACTTGGCAAACGAAGCCATCGCCGCTGCCGATGGACAGCCAGTCTTCATTGAGTGTTCCGCCGTTCTTGCTGATGGCTGGTCCTCCCCATGAGCCGTTGTCTTGCAGTCCACCGACGACCCAATAAGGATGTTTTGGACTGATTGCAACGTGATAGAACTGTCCGACTGCCGCCGTATTGATATGGTCCCAGTTGGCCCCCCGGTCATAAGTAACGTAAAAACCACCGTCTCCACCAATGACCATGTGTCGACCATCGTTGGGATTGATCCATAGATCGTGGCAGTCTGCATGGACTCCGCGCCCGAAATTGCCATCGAAGGTCAGACCGCCGTCTTCGGACTTGAATTGCGACACTCCCAATACATAGACTCGATTCGCATCGCTTGGGTCGACTTTGACGACGCTGAAATACATCGGACGCGTATTGAGCGAGTTCACTCGTTCCCAAGTTTCACCGCCATCATTGGAACGATAAACGCCGCCGTATTCATGCCCCTTGGCACCCTGCATATCCTGTACGTTTGGCGTTTGACCGAAATAGGAATACGTGTGTGGGCGATTGCTGGTAGCACCATCGCGTGCCGCAAACGTCACTTCAATTTCTTTCGAATCGGCGCCGCGTATGACAGAAACTTTGGCTTTGTCCCCCACTTTGAATTCGCGGATGGCTGCTACGAACGCTTCGTAGTTGGCAACCGGCTTGCCAGCCAACGACTTTACGATATCGCCGGGCTCTATGCCAGCTTTTTGCGCAGGACCATCGGCAGTGATGTCCGTCACAACGATTTTGCCTTCCTTGTCCTCTGCCGTGACACCCAACCAAACTCCCGCCAGAGCAGCTTGAGCTTGCCCAGTTCCAGGCCGTCCAGTTAAGCCCGAATCCAGCGTTACCGCCTCTTCGCCGCGTTTCACTTGGACAGAGATCTTGTCCCCAACTTTTTTCCCGCGAAGAATTTCAAGTGTCTGGTCATAGTCCGTGATGCACTTATCACCTACGGCTAGCAACTGATCGCCGACCTTGAACCCCGACTTCTCCGCAGGACTCTTTGGCATAATTTGGGTCACGACGGCCTTGCCATCGCGATTGGTCCCGACGAGTCCCAGAAATGCAGCGAAGGGAGCTGGGCCCTTTCCAATCTCCTCGCAATCGATGATCGCAAAGATCGCATTGGGCGACTTGGTTTGCCAATCCAGACCAATGCGTCCTAAGTTGCTAGAGGGAAGACCTTTGGTCAATTTCCGCCAACTCTTGCCCGCGTCCGTCGTCTTGTAAAGTCCGCTGCCAGATCCCCATTTGCGAATGGGATCGTAGCCGTCAACACCCTCCGGTTTCGCAACCGTTCCTGGCCAACTGTCGAAGCCATCGCGCTGTCGGTCCCAGAAGGCAGCGATGATCGTATCGGGGTTGGTCGGATCCATGATCATGTCGATCACACCGGTCTTGTTGTCCACAAACAGGACCTTTTCCCATGTTTCACCCCCATCGGTCGTCTTGAATACACCTCGATCTTCGTTGGGACCATACAGTCGCCCAGCGGCACCTACATAAACCACCTTCGAGTCCTTTGGGGAAACAAGAATGCGGCCGATCTGATAAGTCTTTTTCAGCCCCATATTCTTCCATGTAGCACCGCCATCGATGGACTTGTAAACACCATCGCCATAGGAAACCGAGTTGCGTGGATTCGCTTCGCCCGTTCCTGCCCAGACGACTTTGGTATCGTTCGGGTCGACTGCGATGGCTCCTAGGGAAATGGTTTCTTGTTTATCAAACTGATGGGCAACGGTGGTTCCCTGATTGACGGTCTTGAGGATGCCCCCGGATGCGGTTGCGATGTACCAAAGCGACGGGTCTTTGTCCGGAATCGCGATGTCGGTGATTCGACCAGCCATGTTGGCTGGCCCGATCGATCGCCATTTCACATTCTTGACCAATTCGGAATCGATCTTCATCGCAGGCGGGAAAACCAAAGGCTTGGCCGGCGTCTTTTCGACAGGTTTCACCGCCGGTTCGGCCTGTTTGACTTCGGCTGGTTTGACTTCGGGTGGTTTCGGGTGCTTGAGCGATTGCAGTTCCTGCACGATTTTTTCGAGAACACCCTCGATTGCCTCCAATCGATCGGTCGACTTGTCCGCTGATGGCTTGACCTGAGCTTCCAGCTCTTGAGCGCATACCATTGCGACGAAGGTAAGCGGTAAAGTGCTTGAAGCGAGTAAAAACATCCTCAGCCAGGAAGAGCGATAGGAACCAAGTGACAATCGCATCAGAAACTCCACGAAAGATCAGTACGGCGGTAATGGTTTATTGATGTGCGTTCGGCAGGGAAGAGTCAACCGAGCACTACCAGTCTAGTCTGTTCACTATTGCTATTGCAATTCATCCGCAACTGGAGTTGGTGAATAGCACGAAAATTGTCTTCTCGTAGCTGAGCGAGCAAACGCTTCGCCGTACTTCGCAAAGCCATCGAGGAACCCGCCGTGGCTCAAGAAGAACTCAGCGTGCTCCACTCCCATGAATCGATCGAAACGGTCGGTTCGGCCGGTTGGATCATGGCTGAATTTGGCCGTCGTCAGTTCCATCCAAAATAACCTCGATGCCAACCCCTCGCACTGCAATCTTGCCGAACTCGATTCCCATCATGACGGAATTCAGGCCGGAGCCAATACCCAACAAGGCAGATTTTGTTCCGGCTTGAAACTGAGACTGCGAAAGTCCGACCCCCAACGCCGTTGGCAACGCCACCGACCCGGTGTTTCCCAATCGCTCAAATGTCGCGAAATCGGTTTCTACCGGCATACCGAGCGTTTCCAACATTCTACGTCGATGGGCCGAACCCACTTGATGACATACTGTCGCGCCGATCTCAGTTCGCTGCCAACTAAGTTCAGCTAGCAACATGTCGAAGGCTGCTTTGCCTGTCGCCACACCGGCCTCCAAGAGTAACTCCGAATCGGTATTCATGATCGGTTGCATGCCGCTACCCGCTTGATCGGTATCGCTTTGGCATAGCTCATGATGCTGGGTCCTAGCCACCGCTACGGCACCGCATACGCGGGCCCCAAAACCTGGTGATTTGGCCTCAAAATAGCCTCGATCGCCCAAGAGCCAAGCGCAACTCCCTGACCCAATTGTCAGCGATGCAAAGGCAGGCTTGATCGATTGTCGCGTCAAGCTGGAATCGGCGTTCAATTGATGAATGGTGGCTTCCAACAGTCCTCGGCAGTCCTCGGTACCCACCACCAAGCCAGCACGGATCACACCGCTTTCAATCAGTTGTGCAATTTGCACGGCACCGTTCATGACTCCCAAGCACGCATTGGAAACATCGTATACCCAGGCGTTCTCAGGTAAGCCTGTCAAATGATGGACACGACAAGCCGTGGCGGGTTCAAGGTACTCACGACAGACACTTGCGTGGATGAGGCATTGCACATCGCTCGGCTGAACGTTGGCCGCGCTGAGTGCTCGGCGGCAACTCTCCGCGCTCATATCGCTGATGCGCGTCTTTGGATGCCATAACCTGCGTTCACGAATACCACTCATCCCCTCAAGTCTTCCTTGAGGCAGCTTAAGCCGCTGGTAGAGACTGACTAGTTGGGTCTCGATATCGGCTGAAGTGATCACCAACGGAGGCAGCACATACCCAACCGAAAGCAACGATACGTTTTGAAAGAGCATTGGAATCGTTTCTGGCGATGGAGCTACTGGCGGCGGTCACTGAGTTCGTGAACCATGTCGACCAGCGCGATGACGTTATCGACGGGGGTTCCTGGCAGGATTCCGTGTCCTAAGTTGAAAATGTGTCCTGGACGACCAGCCGCTTGCGAAAGGACATAGTGCACCTGATCTCGTATGGTGTCTAAGTCGGAAAACAAAACGGTCGGATCCAGGTTGCCTTGTACCGCCCGATCATTGCCTGCCATATCCCAACCGACATCCAAGGGAACTCGCCAATCCAATCCGACGACGGTTCGGTTATCGCCTCGCAGCAGCGAGGTTAGCATGGGGTTGCCGGTGGCGAAGTTGATCACGGGTACGCCTGGCACAATCGATTCCAGCAGTTGATGCATGTGGGGCAAAATGCGAGTTCGATACTCGTTGGGCGATAAACATCCGGCCCAGGAATCGAATAACTGCACGCACTGAGCGCCGGCCGCAATCTGCGAGTTCAGGTAGAGCGCAATCGAATCCACCAGTTTGTTCATCAACTCCTTCCAAGCCACTGGATCGGAATACATGAGAGTCTTGGTATGGATGTAGTTTCGCGAACCGCTCCCCTCAATCATGTAACTGGCCAACGTAAAGGGGGAACCGGCAAAACCGATGACTGGGATTCTTTCCGGTAGGCTCGCCCGTGTAGCGGTGACGGTGTCTGCCACGAACTGCAACGCTTGCATGTTTTCTAACGGCTTGACACGGTCGACATCCTTGGGCGATCGGATCGGGTTATGAATGACAGGGCCATCGCCAGCGGTGAACTCCAAATGAAATCCCATCGGCTCTAAGATAGGCAGCAGGTCGGAAAAAATGATGGCGGCATCGACCCCCAGTTTCTCGACGGCCGTGACCATGACTTCAGCACACAAGGATGAGTTCTTGCACAATTCCAGAAACGATACCTTTTCGCGAACGGCTCGATACTCGGCCATGTATCGGCCGGCTTGGCGCATGAGCCAAACGGGAGTGACCTCTGTTTCTTGCTTAAAACAGGCCTTCATAAAGGGGTTGTCGTGGAATGGATTCATCGGTGTTTCCGTAGTAAGTTGACCTTTTGTGGACATGTCGTTTCTCGAAACTCCGATAGGTAAGCCGGTAATACCAGTGAATCGTTTGGCTTTGAGAATTCGCGGACTCTTTTCCGCCGCAGCTTGAACGAGATGGCCCATCTTCGAATGCTCGGGCTCAAGATCGATGGGGATTTCTAAGTGCTGGAGCATTTCGGAGGTGGTGGGGCCAATCGACGCAACCACCATGCTGCGGAGTGCAAGTCGCAGTGCCGCTTCACAATCCAATTGGTTGGCGATGCGCAATAGATTGACCGCTTGATGGGCACTCGTAAACAAAAGGCAATCCCGTTCGCCGCGCACGATCGCTTGCACATTGTCGATGAGCGGTTGGGTGTCCTCAGGCAGTTCCCATTGATAGACTCGGACGGTAGTGACTTTGGCACCACGAGCTTCGAGGCCAGCCACCAACGAATGATTCGTGATGCCGTATTCTTGCAATCCGACTTCCACGTTGGAAACTGGGACGTGGATGTCGATGGTTTGAAGGACTTCGCGCCAGGTGTTCGGTTCCGGTGCGCGGTGCGTGGCTTGCAAGCCGAACTCGCGCATAGCCGCAACCGGCTTCGGCCCACGGGCAACGGTCGGGATATCCGACAACGAATCCAGAAATCGCTGCTTGTCCATGTGCGGCTCAATGGCCGCGATCAATTGCTTGAAGCCAACACCGGTCAGAAAAATGACGGCCCCAATCTCACCCGTCATCACACGATACGCGAAATCGATGGCTTCTTTGTTCTTTTCGATGGGAACTTCACGCATCGAGGGGCTGACATAGGGGACACCGCCAAATCGCTCGATCAGTCTTGCAAAGTCATCGCGGCGACGGCTTTCCAGGGCCGCCACTCGGAGTCCACCAAAGGAAGGGCTCAACGATGGAGATACGGATTTTTGGGTCGAGTCTTCGGACATAGATTCAGGTTATTTCAAAACTTCAGAGGCAGCGGCAGTATCGAGAAACCACCAGAGTCTCCCAAGTTTGGGTTCAATCAATTGGGCAGGATACTCATCGGGATGGCGTGGTCCATGCATGACAACGTCGACGGCAGGTCGCTTGGATGGCCCACATACTAGAAAGGCAATGTTTCGAGCGGCGTTGATCATAGGAGCCGTTAGCGTCAGACGATACGCCGAAAACTTCGGTACAAAGTTCGCAACGAAGAGGCGATGCGATTCGTTGAGGGCTTCGGTCTCGGGGAACAAAGAGGCTGTGTGTGCATCATCGCCCAACCCCAGAAGTACAATATCGATAGCTGGGAATTCCTCTTCCTCGTCGTCCGTGCCGACAACCAGCGCTTCTCGGATGGTCTTTTCATATTCGGCTGCCGCCCGCTCGGGTGCATTGAGATGAATAACCACGGGCAGCATCTGCGGCACGGATTTTGGCAACGCCACCGAATCGAGTCGATCGAGCCAAGCTTCTTTTACCATTCGATAGTTGCTGTCAACGTGTTCGTGCGGGACGTTGCGTTCATCCCCCATGATCAACCTGACACGCGACCAATCGACGCTCTTCGTTTCATTCTCTGCGATGAGTTGATACAGTCGTTTGGGGGTCGAACCGCCAGACAAGGCAATACTACATGCACCACGGGCAGCGATGCACTCGGCTATGGTTTCAATCAACCATTCGGTCGCCGCGATGGCAACCTCTTCGGCGTTGGGCTTAACTATCGTCTGATGGTACATAGTTTATTCTTTAAACGCTTTTTGAAGTGAACAAAGAGCAGCGTTGACCGTGTGCCCGCGGCGATAGTCGTCGAGTAACTGTCGGGACTGGTCCGCCAACATGCGTCGGACTTCTCGTCTCTCACCCTTGACCCGAGGTATCTTGAGGTTGTCGTATGCGGTAGTTTGGTGCCGCATCCACGCGATCACAGCGGACTCCGCTCGTTGCTCGATCGGAATCCGTTCGGTTCTCGCTACCGTGCCGCTGCCGACGGGCGTTGCATGCAGTGTAACCGCTGTGGCGAGTTTTTTTGCAAGTGCATCGTATCGAGAGGCAAAGTTCAAAAAATCGAGAACCGCGGCTCCGAAATCTTCGACATATTCTGTCTGTTTCTTTTCTCTACGATTTGCATCCGCGACCTTGCGTTTGGCATACGTTTCGGTGGACCGTTCTTGCTCCAAACCGGTTCGCAGGGTGAGAATAGTGGCTTTGGGAGCCCACACACCCTTCGAGAATGTCCTTCGTCCTTTTTTTTCTTGTACCGTCCAGGTCGGACCAGCGGCCTTGACGCGGCGTGTTAACCCGGCATCACCGGGTGGCAATAATTCCCACCCATCTGGAATCGGGAGGATCTTTCCATCCTCGGTGCGTACAGTCTTGTCACTTGGGCCGGGTGAAACCACCCGCGATGCGATCGTCATTGAAATTTATGTATTAGGGATTGCTCGTTAGAACAATAGATTAGTCTCGAATCGAACGATTTTAGCACGATTCTTCAAATCAATTAGTCCAGTTTCCAACTCCTTGAGGTCGGTACGCGAAAGCGGGCCGTAATTTAAATGCCTATTCATGCGTTCAGACCCATCAATTGATCGCAGACCGGAACAACATGCTCGGAAAAAATCGAGAGCATCGGCAAACAGTCTGTTTTTCGATCTGCGGTCTTTAACAAGCGAACGTTTTGCACGCCTACGTTGTTCGCCCCATAGGGACAAACACGCTCGATTGGCATGGGCCCGATCAAGCCTATGGTGGGTGTTCCGAGTGCAACCGACAAATGCATCGGGCCGGTGTCAGAACCTACGAATAAACTCGCCCTGCGAATCAAGCTACCTAACTGCGTTAGGGTGGTCGGAGGCGCGAGTGTCGCATGTCCGCCCGATTCAGCAACGACTTGGTCGGCTGCTTGTTTTTCCTGCTGACCTGACCATACTACAACACTTGGCGTTCCCCACTTCTCACCTAAATGCCTTGCAATGCTAGCGTATCTGTCCGACGGCCAGATTTTGGAGACCCAACCCGCGCCGACATTAATGATGGCAAACCGACCTTCCAGTTGCTTTGACCGCAAAGTTCTGTCTGCAAACTTCGCGTCGTTATCCTGCTCAGGCAATTCGAAGGATACCGTTGAGTCCGTGATACCGAGCAGCCTCAACAATTCCAAGCTTCGATCGACCATGTGTTCCGACTCGGGCTTGTAGAGTCGATTGTTGAAAAAACGGCTCAATTCACGACCCTCAAACTGGTCGCATTGGAAGCCCAGTCGGGACTTGGCGCCGGACAACCATGCGATGAGCGAACTCTTGGTTAACCCCTGCAAATCAAGGGTAATATCGGGTTTCCACGCGCGGAGTTGCGAAGCAAGAGTCCACAACGCACGAGGAGATTGAAAGACTCGTTTGGGGATCACGAACATGTCATCGAGGGCCGCGTGGCCTTGAATCAGTTGCGAGGCTGCACCCTGGATCACCCAACCTATGCGAGAATCGGGGAAATTGCGACGAATAGAGTTCAGGACAGGCACACTGAGGATGCAATCCCCAATGGCCGATAGACGAACAATTAAGATGCGTTTCGTCATGGGTGCCATACTATACTTACTCGCGGGCGTTAGCCGCGTTAGCCAACGCAAAGGTTTTTGGAACGCGGCTAGCGCCCGCAGTTCAGATGGAATTACTAGGCAAATCAGCCGAAGGAATCAAGCTCACTTTTGGCTTTTGGCTGCAAAGGGCGTTTCGTCCGATCGGAGCATGCCTCCGACGGACGCCGTTTTGGCGTACTACGTAGAACGCCAAAACAAGGTTGAGGGGAGGCAAGCTCCCGCTCAACCTAAGCTAGAGGTGACACTAAATATAATTGAACAGGCTCAACTGAGAGGCGTTTCCAAGCAGTTTCAAACTGGCTTCATAAGAGGCTTGTCTGGCTTGGAGCTCGGTAATGGTCTTGGCCAAATCCGCATCGAAGTTTCGGGATTCGTCCGCTTTCAATTCAATCTGATTGTCTTCTTGGAGACTTTTAAGGTCGTCAATACGTTGCTGCTGAACGCCGAGTGAGCCACGGCTCAACGAGAGTCTCGACAGATCTGCATCGACCAATTCCACGGCTCGGACAATCGCAGAAGTATCTTTTGCTGAGATGGCTTCACGCAAGCGAATCAATGAGTTAAAAACCCCTTTTACCTCCTGAGGATTCGGGTCTTTGCCAACGACGGTGTACGTTGTTCCCACGAGCGAAGCTTGCACCTCAATACTTCCTTTGGGGATCAAGCCGAGTCCAAAGGCTGCTTGGCTACCTCCCGCGTTTCGCACCTTGATAGGGCCAGGGGTGGTTGTCAGCGGTGGTCCGAGCGGATTGGGAACGTATACGCCAGACGCGATGGTAATGCCGTTTCCAACGGCATTCAGGCTTGCCGTTATCTTCCTGGCGGGATCTTGATTGCTGACGTGATTATTGATGCGATCCAGGGCGTCCTGGACCGTTGTCGTACCAACCAAATCGATGCTGAATTCGCTGCCATCGTTTCGTTGAAACGACAGGTCAGGACCATCGGTAGCGTGGATACCTTGACCGAAATTCAGTTGGTCTAATCTGAGCTGCTGGTGAAACGTCCGCAAACCTAGTCTTTCGGCTAGATTTCCGGTGTTTTCTCCAATCGAAAAGTCAGCCCCGCTTTGAGTCGAACGTATTCTTAGGTTTCGGCCATCCGGAGTGATGTCTGCACGAACTGCAGCTCCTGATCCATTGATTATGTTCGTCAAGTCCTCAATAGTGACGGCCGTGCCCAGCAAAATGTTGTACGTCTTGCCGTTTTGTTCGATACGAATTCCATCGTTGGCGATCAGCCCCGTATTCCCATTGAGCTGCGAGAGCAGGGTGGTCGGCCTCAGGATTGGGTCGAGCGTCGTTCCGGTAATCGGCAGCGGTGCTGTCAAAGTCTCCGTCAGAATTCCAAGGTCCCTTGCTGTTCTGCCTGCCCCGGATTCAAGAATACGCAATTGCCCTGGTCCCGCATCGGCGTATCCAGCCACAAGAGCCCCGTTGTTGAGACTGAATTGCACGTTGCGACCGCTCAAGGCTGCAGCGTTGTTCACCCGCTCTAACACATCGTCAAGGGTTTCCGCCCCTGAAAGATCCACAGTCACTCGCTCCAGACCATTCGACAACTGGATTGCACCCGGTGAAATTCCTTGGCCGCCATTGAGGTCGGCTAGCCGGGTTCGACCGATGGCTGCTGGATTCAAATCGACACGCGAAACGACGCCGTCTGAAATGAGACCTAGGGCTTTTTGGCCGGTCACATTGTGAGCAATGTATTCACCGGTGTCAGCGATGGTCAACAAATCGAGATCATTTCCTGAAAATTTGACGGTGTCAACCAATTTCGAAACCGTCGGAGTGTCCAATTTGCCACCAGCGAATAGGTAACGATCTTGGTAGCGGGTGTTTGCAGCGGCGGTGAGGCGTTCTAGGGTCGCGTTGATTTGATTGACCCAGCCTTCGCGTTCGGCGTCGCTATTGACGTTGCCTGCGCTCTCCACACCGAGGCCTCGAATCTCAATCAACGTATCCTGTACGTTGCCTAGTGTTGATTCGGTTACATTGAGATAGCTCTGCGACGAGTCCAGATTTCGGAGCGTTTGGTCTCGAAATTCGAGGTCGCGCTGAATCCCGATTACGCGGATCGCTGCAGTCGGATCCTGGCTTGGCAGGTTAAAGCGTTTTCCAGAGCTAAGTTGGTCTTCGAGCTGCTGAATGCCCAGTTTGCTTACCTGAACTTGGTAAAGCGAACGGTAGCGAGACAGGGAATCGCTCGTTCGGCCAGCAACAACAGGATAGAAGGAACTTAACATGGTTCGATGGCATTCACGAGCTAGATAATATTGACCAAAGTATTCAGCATTTCCGACGCGACGGTAATCAGTTTCGAAGTTGCCTGAAACGCCCGTTGGTAGAGGAGCATCTTGACTGCTTCTTCGTCCAAATTGACTCCTGAAATTCCGAGATGCTGGGCTTCGAGCGTTTGCTGAAAATTTCGAAGTCCGTCGGTAATGCCTTTCTGAGAATTGATATCGCGTGTGGTACCCGCAATCATTTCGTCGTAGAGGGCGTTGATGCTTCTACCGCCGAGCAAGTCCGTTGATTTGGAAAAGGCTTCGGCAATTCGGATCGCGTTGTCGGCACCATTGCCAACACCTTTGAGGCTCGCGGCGAGCAACGATGGGTCTGCGACTAAGCTGGGGCGGACTTCGATCGTCGAAGCTGAGTCACCTCGAAAGAAGGTGTTGATCCCAAGAGCCGCCAGGGCACCGCTTGTGTCGTTAGCGAAACTAAACCGGATGGCCTCCGAGTCCGATTTGATCTCGAACCGCCCGTCGTTGGTAATTCTCGCGCTAATCCCGTCGATGCCATCCATGGAAGTCGCTAATTGTTGGGCGTTCGTATCGCTGGGGAGTCCTTGCTGGCGAACAAGAATATCAAACGTCTTCGTTTTACCAGTCTTCCCATCTTTGACTTCGATCACAAACGAGCCGTTGTCGATGTCCAAATTTGGGTTGGACTGCTCGATCGGGCCGAACGTGTTTTTCACCACGGTCTCGCCGGTCGCAATGCCAACTCCTTTGAGGCCCTGGCCTTGCGAATGGAGACGATTGACGACACGAATAACATCTGAGGCCAGCGAGTCCAGTTTCCCTTTAAAACCCGATGAGGTCGCGGTGTTGGCTGATTCATAGAGCCCCTTAACTTTTCCCCCTGTCACCTTCAACCCAACATCCGTGTCGACCAAGCGAATCTCAAGACTGCTGTTCAGACCGTCCGTACTCCATCTAGCACTTACTTCGCGGGCGATTCCGTTGCTTACGAGATAATCGCCACCCACAAAAACCGTGACCGCACCGGTCGGTTCCTCAGAAACCGTCGTGTCCACGAAGGTCGCGAGTTCATCCAAGGCCTTTAGACGTTCGTCTCGCAACCCCACGGCATCGGAATTGGATAGGGAACCGCCCTCGACCTCGACAATGCGTTGATTCAGTTTGGCAATGCTTTGAACGATGCGATTGATATCGGTCGCTGCCGCAGAAATCTCAAACTGATTGCGACTTGAAATGTCATCAACACTCTTGGAAAGACTCCTGAGTTGGGTGGCTAATTCCTGCCCTCGCGAAATGGCCAGCGTGCGAACGGAATCGCTACCAGGTTGATTTGCAACGTCTTGAAAAGCATTGGCGAAGCGGCTCAAGTTGGATGAGAAATCTTTATCGCTTAGCTCGTTTATCAAACTTTCAATTTGAGCATTGGTCCCCTCCAATTGCTCTTGATAGGAAAGTTGACTCTGGGTCTGACGGAGTCGGTCGATAACGAAGTTATCCAACTTTTGTTGGATCCCAATGGCTTGAACACCTTGGCCGATGATCAAGTCGCCAGCCTTGTACCCGCGAGCTGGTGATTGAACAAGCTCCTGGCGAATGTAACCAGGTGTGTTGACGTTTGCAATGTTGTTGCCAACAACTTGCAACCCAATCTGATTGACACGCAGCGCGTTGGACGAGCCCTGAATGGCACTGAATAAGCTCATGCGTGAATTCCTGCCGGCATTTTGATTGCGGCTGTATTTCGATCAATGGTCATTCAATCCTCTTTGTCTTTCCACTCTAGGCAGCTTCGTCAATCAAAAAGCCACCTTCTTGGGCGTGCGATTCATTGGGTGAATACGTCGCCCGCTCCGTCGTGCCGGTTGACAGAATCAAAAGCAATTCCGTTACATAGGACCTGGACTGAAAGGCTGTCACCCATAAGCCCATGCTCAATTGTTGGATTCGACTTACCTGATGTTCCAAATTGGCGATTCGATGGGTCCAAAGAGCGGGCCATTGCGAATCTAACTGAACGGAAAGTCCTTTGAGACTATGAGTTCCGAACCCCAAATCGGTCGCAAGTCGCAACAGCTCTTTTCGATCATCCTTACAAGTCTGAATTTCGGCGTGGATGCTCTCGCTGGCTGAGCACAATTCTGCAATATTCGAGTAGTCGCCTACAATGTAGTCCGACTGCACTTGATTTAGAATCGACTCCCACCGGTCGAGAACTTCACTAAACCGATCCAACCATCGACCTGTATCGTTTATTAATATTGGAATCATGGTGATGTTTAAGATCCGAGAGGCAAAAAAAACGTTCATCCCCAAAATGAGGGGACGAACGCAATTGAAGTCGGTGGAACGGTACGAACCAACTCTAGAACGAGAAAGTCAACCCGAGGTCTAGACCGTGGAGAAAGAAGGTGTCGGTGACAAGTCTTCTTCCAGGAGCGGCCAAGTTGCCGCCAATGTTGGCGATGTCTACATTGCGATCGATTTGGTCGCCTGCCATCGCAACGCTTGGGAACACGAGGAGTGAGTACCCAACTCCCAACTGTGCTCGTCCCAGTTGGTATTTCATCTTGGCATTCGCTTCGGGCAAGAACGTAAACTGATTTCGGACAATCGTTCCGATGTTGCTGTTCTGTGCAAACAACCCGCGACCTTCCGCAGTGTTTGCACCACCAGGGGCAACTTCCGTGAATCGACCGCTGATCGTGCTGGACTGACGAACGTTGCCCAGTGCAACTTTGCCCATCGCCGAGAACGTGAAGCGTCCCTTAGAGACTTCGTTTAGCAAGCCAATATGGCCGCCATGAAACTGGTTCTTGGTTCCAAAGGTATCCTGGGTTGTAATCACGGTTCCGTTCTGAATCGTATTCGTGATTCCGTCCGTAAACTGGCTCCTGAGTCCAAGTTCGCTATCCATCCGAACAAAGGTATAGCCGCTAAGAAAATCGACTCGACTTTTGCCGTCTCGGATCAGTAACCATCTGCCATACAATTCGCCAGCGACGAGATCCAAGTCGTTTTTGACTTGAATGGTACCCGTATTCGCACCGTTTACTCCAGCACTCACATTGACCAAGAAGGTATCAGGAGCGGGGATGGAAGCGTTGAAAAACGGTATGCCGGTTGAGTTTCCGCCATTGGTGAAGGTCCTATTGGTACCATCGGTGAGGATTCCCCAACCGCGAGCTCCGACCCCGAAGTTTTGATTGCAATCGGCCCATACGCCCATATTGAGCCGCATACCGACTACCATTTCGTTGCCGATCGGAGTGGTCGGGCCGCCAGCCAACGGCGTGGTTGGCAGAACGGATGAGTTGTTCCCACCTACGACCAGTGGTCCACCGCCGAATTTCTTGGGCCACCACAAAAGCGTTTCGCTTTCGAACCAGCCAGATGAAATATCTGAGCAACCGCTGCTACAGCTTGGCGTGCCGCATGGAGCTGCCCCGCTGGAACCGGCATATTCTGACGTCCCCATGGATTCGAAACCGTAAGACGCGCTCCTCATTTTGATGTCAGAATAGGACTCGCCTGTTCCATCGTCTGCGACTACGTTCGAACGAAACGCAACTGGTCTTGCGTCTTGTCCGAGGGCAGCCTCATTAGCAGATTCTTGTACGCCGCCGTCACCGATGCGACCAACGCTCGAGATGGGGCCTGAAGAGTAATAGTCTTGCCCGTAGGTGCTAGCGGAACTACCAGTTCCACACAGAGAGGCAATAATCAGGGTCAACTTAATTCGGTTTTTTCTCATAATTTCTTTCTCGCTAAGCGATGGCTTGCGTACCGTTCGCATAATTGGATCGGTCAGATCCGTAGGAATCTGAGGATAAAAGGGAACATGCGGCACATCTTTCGCAGCCCCCCCAAACCACCAGGGACGGATTTTCGTATGCAAAAAGCCCGAACCAAAGCAGTTTGGAACGAATGCCCAAACGAAACCAAAGACGGTTTCCTTTGCCATGCTTACAATGGAACCAAACCGGCCAACCGAAACTGCAACGAACTTCATCCCGGCAGGCTGGCGGGACCTACACAAAATCATCCATGTCCAGTTTGCTTGACCCTGCACCCGACAAACCATCCAAAGCCGTCATCACCCAAGCGGGTGGCGACCGCAAACTTCATTTGCCGAGCCGTCCGCATGTGTCCTCCGGTTGGTCGCTGCCAGGCGTGGCACAATACAAGATCAATCAGTGGCTAGAACAAACGCGGGCGGTGAATGCTTGGGAAAACCACCGGCGAGAATTGACCGAACCGCAGTTGCGCAAAGAAGCTTTGTCGCTGGTCTACCGATCCAAAAGTGGCGAGCCACTTTCGTCACTGCTCCCCGAAGTCTACTCGCTGATACGCGAGGCTGGGCGACGGGCGCTCAATATGCGCCACTACGATGCGCAAATACTCGGGGGTATCTGTTTGTTTCATGGGTGCATTGCGGAGATGCAGACCGGTGAAGGGAAAACGCTGACGGCCACATTGCCTCTGGCCCTGCACTCGTTGCTCGGAAAGGGCGCTCACCTTGCTACGGTCAATGACTACTTGGCCGAGCGAGACGCCGAATGGATGAAGCCGCTGTATGATTTGCTCGGCATGCGCGTCGGCACGGTTTTAACACCACACGATCAAGACCAACGACGAAAAGCCTATGCCACCGACATTACCTATGGGACCGCCAAAGAGTTTGGCTTCGACTTCCTCCGAGACCGATTGCTTATGCGGGCACAAGGACGAGCTATCGACGACTTCCTCGGAAGCGGATCCCAAGAACGATGGACATCGGCTGGCGAACAACCCGTTCAACGTGGCATGCATTTCTGCTTAGTGGACGAAGCCGACAGCATTTTGATCGATGAGGCGAGAACGCCATTGATTATCGGATCGCTGGGCGATGAGTCTCGGGAAGTGGTTATCGCTACCTTCAAATGGGCTGCGGAGCACGCTCCGTCGTTCGTGCTCAAGGAACACTTCACCATCGAGGAAGATACGCGCAAGATTGAGTTGACTTCCAAGGGACGTCAATACGTTCGGTCTATTCCTCGCAGCGAAGAGATCCGATTGGCAGCCCTCGTCGATTTGTACGAGTACATCGAACGCGGCATCAAAGTCCATCGCGACTTTCACCTGGAGCGACAGTATGTTGTCGTCGACGGCGAAATCGTAATCGTCGATGAGTTTACGGGACGTCTGGCCGAAGGGCGAAAGTGGCGGGACGGAATCCACCAAGCCATCGAAGCCAAAGAAAAAATCGAAGTGACCGTGCCGACTGGACAAGCCGCACGGATCACCGTTCAGGATTTGTTCCTGCGATATCGATACTTGGCTGGAATGACCGGTACGGCGGCAAGCAGCGCACGCGAACTTCGTCGCATCTACAAAACGCCGGTCGTGCAGGTCCCGACCAATCGACCACCCAAACGACAACGGCTACCAGACATGGTCTGCGGCGACATGACCGAAAAGTTTCAGGCCATCGTCCAAGAGGTTCTCAAGGTTCATGACGTGGGTCGGCCCGTGCTGATCGGAACGCGCTCGATCGACAAATCCGCGATCCTGGCCGATATGCTTCGCAAGGCAGGTGTTCAGGTCCAAGTCCTCAACGCACACGAAATCGAACGCGAAGCCGAAATCGTCTCCAACGCGGGCCGTCGTGGACAGGTCACAGTTGCAACCAACATGGCCGGTCGCGGGACCGACATCAAACTCGAGAATGACGTTCGCGAAATCGGTGGCATGATGGTGATCTGTACCGAATTGCACGATGCTGCTCGGATCGATCGGCAATTGATCGGTCGATGTGGCCGGCAAGGTGACCCAGGTACGTATCGGCAATATTTGTCCATGGACGATGATATTCTTAGAAACGGTTTTGGCACCAAACCTGCCGAAAAGCTGAAATTAAAGGGGAAATCAGGCGGATCGCTCAACGGACAATCGGCACAATTCCGAGCCGCCCAGCGAAAAGTTGAGCGGAAACACTTCCGAGATCGAATGGCATTGCTGTACCACGAGAAGGAACGAACTAAGATTCAAAGGGAGATGGGACAGGACCCCTATTTAGATACCGCAGAATAAAGCATTCTGCATAAAAGCTTTCCAACCGCGGCACCGATGAACTTGCTCAGTAATTCAGTAACCGTAATTACGTTACAGCAACCTCGATTGCGGAAAGGTTCCTTCGCCAGTCTCATCGGTGCAACTCCCCTTCTCGACGTTTTCGTGGCTGGTCCCGAAAATCAGCTCATGGTGGAATGCCTTTCCCCCTACGGAATTGAGCAGCTCGTTTCCCGATCACCCCTGTACCTCTACGGTCCAAGCGGGGCGGGTAAAACCGCTCTCGCGTTAACCATGGCGGCCCGGTGGACCAACGAATCCAACAACCGAACCGTCACTCTAACCAGCGGATCGGACTTTGCTAAAGCCTTTACGCGAGCCATTGAGGCCGACGACATGGAGCGATTTCGTCAGCTTCATCGCCATTGCAACTGCTTGGTCGTAGACAATATCCACGAACTGGCAACCAAGCCAGCAGCCCAAGCGGAAATGGTTTCGACCATTGAACGTCTGACCAGTGACGGTGGTGCCATCATTGCCACAGCCTCGGAGCTCGCAAACCTGGTACCGAAGTTGCGATCCTCGCTATCCAGCCGTCTCAATGGCGGGCACAGCTTGCTGATCTCGTTGCCGGGCAGCGAGACACGACTTGAGATCCTGCGACTTCTGGCGTCAAGCTCGCAGATAGAAATCACCGATCAAGATTTGGACTCGATCGCGTGTCAACTGCAGGATGGGATGTCGCCGCTGCAACTGCGAGGCATTCTAATTCGGTGGTCGCACCAAGATCGCGTGAGCCCAGACCGGACCAAAAAGGAATCCAAGCGGCTGATTGACAAACTGGTGGACTCGCAAATTGCAAAGGCGCCATCCACCTCGGACATCGCCAAAGCGGTCGCCAGGGAAATGCAAATCACGATGGAGTTGTTGCGAGGCCCTGGACGCAAATCCAGTGTGGTCCGCGCTCGCGGCCTAGCGATGCTTTTGATGCGCCAATGGACGGATGTATCCTTTCAAAACATCGGTGAGTATTTTGGCGGTCGAGACCACACAACGGTTATGCACGCTTGTAGAAAAACGCAAGAGGATTTAACCAAAGATGTGGACCTCGAACGCATGGCCGAGCGCATCCGACAAAAACTAAAGGCCTAAATAGGAACTTCACACCGAAACGACTATCTCCCAACAAATTGGCTCAGGTATCGATAACTTTGTGCCAACGACTCCTTGCGATCCTCAATCGTCGCTTCATAAGCCCGATCTTCGACTTCGACACACACAGCCCCTTGATAACCTGCATCCCCTAGGATCGAAAAGAATTGCCCCCAATCGATTTCTCCAAGCCCCGGTAGCTTGGGAGAATGGTACAGGTTTGGGTGCGCGAAAATCCCAACTTCATTCAGCAGATGCCGATCGATTCGCACATCCTTGGCGTGTACGTGAAAAATCCGATCGATGAATTCGCGAATGGGTTTCAAGTAATCCATGCATTGCCAGATCATATGCGATGGATCGTAATTGAGTCCCAAGTTAGGACTGCCTAAATCGCTAAACAATCGTCGCCAAACGGCTGGCGACGATGCAATGTTCTTTCCGCCTGGCCATTCGTCTTTCGTGAACAACATGGGACAATTCTCGATGCCAATGCGAACGCCACAACTTTCGGCGAGATCCACGATGGGTTTCCAGGTAGACATCAGCCGCGGCCAATTGTCGTCCACACTTTTGGTGTAATCGCGTCCGATAAAGGTGTTGACCTGGTTGAGTCCCAGCTTCGGAGCTGCCAGGATGACTTGCTTCAGATGCTCAACGCTTCGCTCTGCCTCGGTAGCGTCCGGTGCAAGGCAATTTGGATAGTAACCTAAGCCACTGATTTGAACGCCCGTCTTTTGAACTAAAGACTTGATCGACGATAGAGAGGACTCGTTAAGTCCAACGACGTCGATATGGGTCACTCCCGCGTAGCGTCGATCGGCCTTGCTCGGTGGCCAACACATGACTTCTACGTAACGGTAACCGACCGACGAAGCGACCTCGAATACTTGTTCGAGCGATAGGTCCGGCAGAATGGCACTTACAAAACCAAGTTGCATCATGATCGATTTGGGTCTATTAGATCTCTAGGAAAAGTCGAGACGGGTCTTCGATCACGTCTTTGATCGTTTTCAAGAACGATACGGCTTCACGTCCGTCTACGATGCGATGGTCGTAGGTCAACGCGAGATACATCATCGGGCGAATGACAACCTCGCCGTTCAACGCGATCGGTCGGTCTTGGATGGAGTGCAGGCCGAGAATGCCACTTTGCGGTGGATTCACAATGGGAGTCGACAGCAAGGACCCATAGATGCCACCATTGCTGATCGTGAAGGTGCCTCCTTCAAGGTCGTCCGGCATCAATTTGTTGGCCAGTGCCCGCGATGCGAACTCACCGATGCTGCGTTCAATCTCCGCAAAACCCATCTTCTCAACGTTGCGAAGAACCGGCACCACCAGCCCTTTGCCACCTCCGATGGCAATCCCGATATCGCAGTAGTTGCGGTAGACGATGTTGTTGCCGCGAACTTCTGCATTCACCGACGGAAATCGCTTCAACGCCTCGCATGCGGCTTTGGCGAAAAACGACATGAAGCCCAACTTGACTCCGTGCTTTTCATTGAATGCGTCTTTGTACTTGGTGCGCAGTTGCATGACGGGTTGCATATCGACTTCGTTGAACGTCGTCAGCAAAGCGGCATTGTGTTGGGCTTGCACCAAACGCGTGGCAATCGTTCGGCGGATCATGCTCATCGGCTTGACCTCTTCGCTTCGATTGGGAGCGCCTTGTTGCATCAAGGATTGCGATGTTACCGTTGGCGTTGAAGCGGGTGTGGATGTGCTTGCAACGCTGGCTACTGTCTTCCCAACGATGGTCGCTGCGGAGGCTGCCGCAACGCCTGCTCCGACCGCGACAGAACTCGCTGTCGTGGCCGCTTGAGAAACAAATCGAGCTACGTCCTCTTTCAGCAATCGACCGCCAGGGCCAGTTGCAGGGATTGGACCAGCCGAAAGCTGATTGTCGGCTAGCATCCTTTGGGCCGCGGGCATCACACGTGTCGCGCCAACAGGTTGTGGTGCCGCTGAAATCGAGGCTGTCGGTCCATTGGCAATTGGCGAAACGGCAGGAGCCTGGGGCGGCGCGGCAGGAGCCTGGGGCGACGCGGCTGGGGACTGGGGCGACGCGGCTGGGGGCTGGGGCGACGCGGCTGGGGGCGCCGTAGACTTTGGGGCGGGTTGAAAGGAAGCGATAACGTCTCCGACCGCTGCAAACTCCTCGCTCTGCTTTAGAATTTTAACCAAAATACCATCCTCAGGAGCCGAGATCTGCACCGACGCTTTCTCTGTTTCCAAATCGACCAGGTCCGTACCTGCCGCGACCCAGTCACCCTCTTTCTTGAGCCACTGTCCAATTTGGACTTCGGAAATGCTTTCGCCAACGGACGGAACGATAATTTCGGTCATGGGAAGATAGGATTGTTTTGAGGGAATCTGGAGGCTTCGACTCGAATATGGCATTCAAAAGCATATCGCAATAGTGCTTTCGTGTCATCCGCTGAGGAATGAGTACAATCGCGGTTTCTCCCGTTTCTTCCATTCTTAGCCCATTCCTAAGGCGATTTATGCCAAACCCAATCGACACATCGCACTTGACACGATTAGGCAACTCCGACTTGCATGTCAGCCGGGTGGGGCTTGGATGCTGGCCAATGTCCGGCATAAGTTCTCTAGGAGTCACGGACGAACTGTCCATAAACACCATTCGCGCTGCTCTCGATCATGGCGTCAACTTTTTCGATACGGCGTATTCGTATGGTTATGACGGCCGTAGTGATCGGGTACTCGGTTCTGCGTTGCGGACGTGTCGTGATCGAGCAATCATCGCACACAAAGTCGGTTCCCACTGGGACGTCGAAAAGCAGCGTGTTGTCGACGGTCGGCGTGAGACACTCTTGGCTCAAGCCCAAGAGTGTCTGACTCGGTTAAGTATGGACCATGTCGATGTGATGTATCTGCACTCACCTGATCCGATGGTTCCCATCGAAGAGTCCGCCGAAGCGATTGCGGAAATCTGCAAACGCGGTTGGGCTCGTTATGCAGCAGTCTCCAATGTAAATCTCGAACAAGCCACTAGGTTCGCAGCCGTTTGTCCTATTGTCGCCATCCAACCCTTTTTCAACTTATTTCAGCAAGAGTCCGTCTGCGAGCTACTGCCTTTTTCCTTGCCCAACAACATAGGCATGGTCTGCTACTGGGTATTGATGAAAGGCTTGCTTTCGGGTCGGCTGAAAAGAGACCATGTTTTTGACCCAACAGATCGCAGATTAACTTACCCAATCTACCAAGGCCAAGCCTTTGAAGACGCTCAAAATGTCCTCGATCGACTTAGACATCTAGCCAACGAATTGGATTGCACAGTAACTCAATTGGTGGTTGCGTGGACTTTGACCAAACCCGGAATCAGCGTCGCTTTGTTGGGTGCTAAACGTCCCGAACAAATGATTGAGTCCGTCCAAGCGATGCATATGAAGCTCGATGCTGACGTGATTGAACAAATAAACGCCCTTGGTGTTGCTGAGTCGGTGCACTGAGGCGAGGTGTTGCCGAATTCGTGACAAAGTTCCTAATTGTGTTGATTTGCTGGCCAAGCTTGGGATAATGCGCGGTTGGTCGCCAAGCCCCCGGGTATCGTTCCGACGCTTGGCAAATCCACGCTGGACAGTCGTCTCAGTTTGGAACATGGAACGCATTCTCACGATATTTAGGAGCTGACGTATGTTGCGACACAAATTGGCTTTATCTTTGACCCTTTGCGCGGCGATGCCAGCCGCAGTGCTTCACGCGGCGGATAGCGGATTGAAAGAGGGGACGCCTGACATCAAACACGCTGGCTCTTTGGCCTTTGCTCCGCACGGAGTACTTCTCGTCGGTGACACGCTCAACGCGGCAATCTATGCCATCGACACCGGTGACGATCAAGCGTCTACCGGTGAAAAATCCGTCAACATCGAAGGGGTCAATCAAAAGATCGCTGCGATGATGGGTTCCGACGCTGCTGAGACCGTCATCAACGATATCGCCGTCAATCCCGTCAGTGGCAATTTGTACCTGTCGGTATCACGTGGCCGCGGACCAACTGCAATACCGGTGATCTTTAAGGCGGATTCCAAGGGCGCTCTGTCCGAGGTAAGTCTTACGAAAGTCAAGTTCAGCAAAGCCGCCATTGCCAATGCCCCCGAATCCAAGGAGGGCCAACGCAACCCACGCATGAGCGCGATCACCGATCTCCAATACAAGGATGGAAAAGTGGTTGTAGCAGGGCTCTCAAACGAAGAGTTTGCTTCCAAGCTGCGAGTGCTGAAATACCCGTTTGACGGAACCAGCCAGGCCACTAGCGTTGAGGTGTACCACGGTGCGCACGGCAAATTGGAAACCGCCTCTCCAGTACGTACCTTCACGACCTACGAAGATACAGTCTTGGCCGCCTATACTTGCACGCCCCTCGTCTCGATTCCAGTCGACGATCTCAAGGACGGAACTAAGACCAAGGGCAAAACGATCGCTGAACTCGGAAATATGAACCAGCCACTCGATATGATCGTGTACAAGAAAGGCAATCAAGACTACTTGCTGATGTCCAACTCGGCTCGTGGTGTGATGAAACTCAAACTGAGCAAGAGTGATATCGATGCGACCAAGGCTATCGATTCGAGAGTCAATGGCACAGCCGGACTGCCCTACGAGACACTGAGTGATCTCAAAGATGTTCTGCAGCTCGACAAGCTAAACGATAACCAAGCTGTTTTGCTGGTGAAAAATGACGGTCGCCAAGACATTCGAACCATCGCCCTGCCTTAGTTTTAGCCAAGCGTGCCGGAATCGTCCGTGCTGCTTGAATTCGTATTCGTACTCGAATCGGGTTATCGCCGATCGAGTACGGGTTGAATCACGGCGGAGACCGCCGTGCCACTACGAGGAATGACCCGTGTCTAAGACTTTTGTTGCTATTCTGGCTTGCCTGATAAACCATGCATTGCTTGGTACGCTGACCGCAGATGACATCGGCAAACAGACAGGGTCGGCAACTCAAAAACAACGGATAGGAAATTCGTCGGTTCAAGTCGAACTGAGAGAAGCAGCCGATTCTGCAACGTTTGCTGTTTTGGGGCTTTCTACGTTGGACCTATTACAAAAAATGCCCACCGCGGATTTGCAAAAATCCCTCACGATTCGTGTCCATCAACCGGTGAGTGCAGGCAACCTGCCCGCGTTGCTAGGGACGCATTCGGTGACGAAAACCGAACTTCGCTTTGCGAGTCGATTTCCACTGAGCCCCAATGTTCAGTACCGAGTCGAATTGGACCCTCTCCTTCTCGACGGTCCGTACGATCTACAATCGCTCGTATTTTCTGTCCGTCCCAAGAAGCATGCCCCAGCCGCAGCCGTTTCTGCCGTTTATCCTTCTGCCGCTGTCCTGCCAGAAAACCTGCTCAAGTTTTACATCCATTTTTCAGCCCCGATGAGTCGGGGGGAAGCCTACACGCGGATCCATTTGAAACTGGATGGCAAAGAAGTGGAAGCACCTTTCTTGGAGTTAGGCGAAGAGCTTTGGGATGCCGACCAAATGCGGTTTACTTTATTTGTTCATCCCGGTCGCATCAAAAGAGGTTTGAAACCGCGTGAAGACAGCGGAACACCAATGGCCGAAGGCAAAGAATATACTTTGCATATCGACGCCAACTGGCTGGACGCCAACCTGCAACCACTAGCAACCGATTTTGAAAAGAAGTTCCGAGTCGTTGGTGCCGATAGCCAACAGCCCAACCCGAAAAAATGGAAAATCGATGCACCGAAATCAAACTCGAAGCAGCCCGTCACGTTGACCTTCGAGGAACCACTAGACCATGCCATGCTGAATCGTGTCGTGACCATTCGGGACGCATCGCAAGCCGAGATCGGCGGTAAAGTTTCGGTGACCGATCATGAGACCGTTTGGTCGTTTGAACCGACGGAGCCCTGGAAGCCCGGTAGCTACCGGATTTGGCTAGCAACGACCATCGAAGATCTAGTGGGCAACAATCTTTCGAGGCCATTCGAAACACTAGAACAAGAATCGAAAGTTGTTGAAATCAAGCCTACGGAAGTCTCCGTACAATTCGACGTTCAATAATTCGAATCGAGTTTTATAGATGTCACCGTTTCTAGAACCGATGGTCAGAACCCTCGGCGTGAAGCCGACGGCATGCGAATGCCCCCGAGTTTATCTCGGGGGAAGTTTACCATCGCTCTAGCGAGCAATTGGTCAAATTACTTTTTGCGACTTCGCGATGAATTGGGGGGCTGCCCATTCATGTTTTCTTGTTGTTGTTGTTGTTGATTCAACTGTTGCTGGTTCAATTGCTGTTGCTGCTGATTCGGGTCACCGTTCTTGACGTCTTTGCCGTTGGCTTTGGCCAATGCCGTAAGTGCCTTTTCCATGGCTGCGCCGTTTGCACCGTCCAATTTAATTACTTCAATCGATCCGGTTGGCTTGGCCGCTTCGTCCAACTGAGTGATCATCTCGCAAACCAACTTCAGCAAATCTTCGCCTTCCGCGGAAACGATAATTGAGTTAGTGATCTTGTCGACTCCCATCGAGAGCCGACCGGAAAAACTATAGCTCATACCTCCCTCGAAGATCGAATCCGAGGACGCACCACGCTTCGACTCCTTAGAACCTCCCTCGCCACCGCCGCCTGACTTTTCTTTTTCGAAGGCTTTGTCGTTGGTGCTAAGCAAATCGCGATACGCCTCTTTGATCGCTTCGACCACCACTTCGGCTTTCGAAAAATCGACGTGCACCAGTTTGGAATATCGGAGTTTCTGTTTATTGGTCTTTTCCGGAACGTCCCATAGCCGAATCAATTCCTCGATCGTCTTGAGCTGCACATCATCTGCACCAATAACGATCAACGAATTCGTGTCGTTGTCAGACAAGAACTTGAGCTTTCGTTTTTTACTTAGCTGCGGATCGTCATTCTTTTTGTCGGAGGGTGCATCGATACCAAAGATCCAACGGAAAGCGTCGTTGCTAGAGTCCTTTTTATCTTTGTCTTCTTTATAATAATCTTCAAGATTCCATTTCACCCAGGTGGGTTTCGAGTTTTTGATGTAATAGACTTCGTAGTTGCGTTGCGGAGGGGCGTTGTCGATCATCATCTGTTCGAGACGACTGAGGGCTTCGGTGTCATCGCCGGTCAAGACCAAGTTGCCTCGTTCGTCAAAGGAGATTTGAATGGGAGTGCTAGGTTGGGGCGTTTTGCCAGCACGATCCTTATCGGCAGAAACCAAGTCGGTTTCGCCCTGCGGGTTTGCAGTCCTCGGAATCGCTGGATTGGGATTGGGTTTGAGCGGGGTCGCGTTCTCATCCTCGTTTGGTTCGCTGACAGAAACTTGGTTTGCAGCGGAGAGGAAGCCTGAGGGAACGCCGATTCGAGCTAGTTTTTCGTCGTTCGTGCTATCGATTTTCAGCGAAATATCTTGGACTTTTTCTTTTGGATCGCGTGGTGCTTTTGGCTTGTCCGTTTCCTTGGAATCCGCATCCACTGCAGGCGACTTCTTTGCGTCGGCCGGATCGAATTGTTCTTCGCTTGGCAAAACCAAAGGCGTCGGCGAGATTTTACTCCAGGCCTGTTGCAAACGTTTCAAATACTCTTTCGTGTCACTGGACCGATTTGCATCAATAACTCGCATTCGACTCGCATTTCCGCCAGCAGGGGGTAATTCGCCCAACTTGACGAGTAGCTTATTGACCTCCGACCGTTCGATCTCATTCGCCCAAATAAGAACTTGATTGTCTTGCGAGTTTGCCGCGACTCGAAAAGCGTCGGTGGACGTTTCTTTCTGGTTTCTGCTGCTGTAACCCCAAGGATCGTAGCCGTAATTCCTGCGTGAATTATCGTCTTTCTTTTCATCGGTACCCATCAAAAATTTAATCGTTCCTACCACGTCCTCGGCTCGCAAGCGGCGCAGTTGAATGACATCGACATCGCGGGCGGATCCATCCAGTCGCTTGATGGTTTGCTGGATGGCATATTGGTCAGCAACGGATGCATGGGCTATGACCGCTTTGTTTTTCTCATCAACCTCCAAACGCGTGGTCGGTTCCAGCACGTCCATCGACAAGAGCGTAGCCACTAGTTGCTTTGGATCGAGCGAACTGAGGCGGTAAACCTTCATCCGCGATTCGAGCATACGCAGCGAATCGGCATTCTCATTGGGGACATCGATGCGCCGGACAAACGCGGCGATAATCGCCATTTTGTCCGGTGGAGCAGATGCGATTACGCTATTCCGTCTCGCATTGGCGACCAGATAAATATCTCCCTTGTCCTTGGTCTTGGGCGGTGCTGGAAGTCCTTGTTGCTGTTGCTGTCGCTGTTGTTGCTGCTGCATCATCATCTGCTGTTGTTGCTGAGCGGCCATTTGCTCTTCGGGTGTCATGGGGCCTGTTTTTTTTGCAGTTTCCAATCCAAGGAACTGCCGCAGTTGATCCTTAGCATCATTGGCGCGAACGTACTCCAATACAAATTCGCGTGCGAGTCCTTCCAACGTAGACTGCGACTGCTCCTCGTTCAGTATGCGATTCAGTTCCGATAAATTGGCGGCCGTGTCCATGGCTTCGAGTCGATTGGTCGCGGCCAATGCATGGAGGTCGCCGTTGCCACTGATGAGTGGCTTAAGTTCCGCAATCACATCGGCTGCAATCAAGGTGTTCAAGGAAAAGGAGACACGCACAAAACGATGGGGAGGCAACGAATCGAGTTTCGAGACATCGACTTTGGGGACTTGCGAGGTGTTGATTCCTTTCGTCTTCGAGACTTGGAGGATTCCGTCAAATTCCAAGATCGTAAAACCGCGTGCCAACAGGTGTCTGTTGAAGAGGTCGCGTGTTTCCTCGAGTGAGTGTTTTCTCTGGGTTGAAAGGTTTAAATAGTCGCCCGGTAGTTCTTGCCAATCCAACGACATGTTGGAGACTTCCGACAACCATCGCATCAGATCTGGCCAAGCTTGATTGCGAAACTGAAATTGCAGCATCCCCTGGTCGTCAGGTCTGACATCAAACTCTCGTTTGTTAGGGGCTTCTGGCGGTTCACTTTTGCGTTTGATGGCTTCGGGAGGGGCGTTTTCTGCAGGCTTGGCTTCGCCAGGTTTTGCGTCGCCGGGTTTTGCGTCGCCGGGTGGGGATGGGGGCGTCCCTGGCGCTCCGCTAACAACAGGCGGCGAACCTGGGACCGGGCCGCTTGGAGCCACTTTCCCCAAATTGCCGTATGCCTTCATCGTTGCATCCTGACCCATGGCGGTTAACGATCCAGCACAAGGCAGCCAACAGGCGAACAAGGACACTGCTAGAGTACGTGCGTGGGGCGTTCGCATATAGCTTATTCCGATTTTAGATTGGTAGGCTCAGGGTACCGAATTTCATTTTTGCCAAGCAGCTTGCGCCACTGCTGGATCGCATCGACTTGGCTCTTGTCCGGATAATAGCCCAGATTCTTGCCAGTTATGTTCACAAGTTGATGGATGGCTAACACACGCTCGTCCATGAGTGGGCTGGACAGGGCTTCGACCAATATCTTATCCGCGCCGGCTGCCAATTGCTCTTGGGAGGGTGGAATTAGAAGCGACAAAATCGAAGTCAGTCGATTCGGTGCAGCGGTTTGGATTGCATCGACGAGCTCCACTCGATGTTCTGTTCGACCTAGCGATTGAGGTAATTGTGCCAACAGGGACTGCCAGTGACTGCGCAACTTCTCTCGGTTGAAGACTCCGGCTGGCTCAAATAGTCCATCGTAGCGCCCGAGCATCATGCGAGTTCTGGCAGCCAAGGCAGCAGTTTCGCCTCGCCGGTGGTTGGTCAGTTCGGACAGCTCCGATTCGATTTCTCCAGGCACCGTTCCTATGAGTGCGCGTTGCAAATCCGTGGCTGCAAGCTGATCGATCGCTCTGCCACTTGTTCTAAACCACGTTGGGGCTTCCGACAGTTCTTGCGTGGCTGTGGCAGCACCGTTCGTCCAATCTACGTACTGTCCAACAGCCATCGTCCCTTGCCCCCCGGCACCGGCCGAATGTTTAAACGAATACTTAAGTGCCCCTTCGACTCCAATGAGCCGTACGGAGGATTGGCTTTCGATTTCGCCAGCTTGAACCATCTCTTCCGTGCAAATCGACCATTGATTTTGCAATTCCAATCCGCAACTTCCATCCGTTGCTGCAAAACCAATTGAAATTTCAAGTCCGTTGCAATCCAACCGAATCTCCCTCGCATCCGGCGTTGCAAAAATAAGAACGCGACCTGAACGCAAAATGACCTTAGGAATCCCAGCCTCTTTGGCTGGTTCCAAATCATTCTCACCTGCACACAATAATCGAATCCCCGGCTCGACTCGAAACTCGGTCCGCTGTGTCGGTGGCACGACGACCCGTTCCCCAACATTTACATACTCCCCTGGATTCATGCGTCTCCATGAGGCAACCGAATCGATTTCGGTCGTACAGAATTTTAAGACGATAGACTCTGAGGAAGCCTTGGTATCGGGCAGCCACTGCATTCGGTTCATAGTGGCCTGAGCAGGACTCCTTGGAATCGAGCCCGCGTCCTCTTTCCCTCCGTTTTTGGCAACGCTCAACAGAGTTGCATCGGAAGCTTTCTTCAGGTCCATTGAGGGGGATGGGGGGCCAGTCGACGATTCAACAATACCTGCTTCCGTCTCGTTTGAGTCGACGTTCGCTTCCATGGCGACCGTTTTTTTTGGAGGCACAGGTGGAGAAGCATTGAACTCGCTGATCTCTGAACCGCTGGCCTTTTCGCTAGCGTTCGCATCAGCCATCAACTCCGACTTGCGCAACAAATCGCGAACTCGATCGATCGGCCCAATTGCCATCGCCCCAACAAAAACAAGAGCAACCAGCAGACACAAAGCAAAAGCTGCGGTTTTGATCCAGCCGCGATCACTTCCAATCAAGTACTCCGGGACTTGGCGTCCTAACCCATCATTCAGCTCGATGCCGGATCCTCGAAGTTCCATATTGGACTTTCGTACAGACTTTGCCGACGTCACACCAACCGGAATGCTCTCGGCCGCAGAATTCGCGCCAGGATGGTCGACTCTCCGCATGCGTCCCTTCGAGTCTGTAAATGTGCTGGCCATTGGATTGTTGGGTAGGTCGCGGATGCGTTGGCGCAGGGCAGCAGAAACAGGTGCAGGTATCGAAAGCGCTCGCGACAAGATTTGATGGCAACTTCCAATTTCACTCAAGAGCGTATTGTTTTCCAAGCACTTGCGTTCCATCTCCGGCAATGTTTCCATCGGAATGGTGTCGTCGAGAAATTCCGCCACCATATTCGCTTCAAAACCAAATTCACGAGCATCCACCGGAATCGGGGCAAGCCGTCGGTTTTGCATTTCGTCCGCGATACGTTTCGAAATCTGCTGTGCAGTTGAGCTATCTTTGATCTTGGCTTCCAAGACCGCAGCATCTTTGGGATCCAAAACCCCGTCGCGGTAGGCCAATAGCGTTCGTAATGTCAGTCTCATTGTCTTTCACCAACTGTGACTCGAAGCTCGAGGAAAACTCTAGGCATCGGTAAGGTAGAGACGTTGCACCGGGGAATCCGTTCAATAATCTTCTGATTTTTCGACACTTTTCCAGAAATGAATTGGTTGGCCAAAGTGCTGGGCACCGAATCACGGCGGAGACCGCCGTGCCACTAGCTAGGATCGACCGCGAAGCTCTTTCAGCCAGTTAAAGAGATCCGCCGGCCAAGGCATCCGAAACGCTAATAGTTCGTCCGTCATCGGATGTTTCAGCTCGAGAGTCGCAGAATGCAGCGCTTGCCGAGGAGCGTTGCTTTGGTCCTCGATTTGCTCGCCGCCGAACGAACGGTTGTAGATGGATTCACCGCAAAGCATGTGCCCGGCCTCCGACAGATGGATTCGAATTTGATGCGTTCTGCCCGTCTCCAACTCGCATTCTACCATCGCGTATTGGCCAATGGATTCCAATGGCCGAATGCGGGTTACCGCGCGTTGAGCAGATGGATCCTCCTGTCGGTCGACTGGTTTCGTGCCTCGTTTGCCATCGCCACGATCTCGGACCAAAACACTGTCAAAAGTCTGTGCTTGCGGATGGCCATGAACAACGGCATGGTATTTCCGAGTTACATCGTGCTTTCGAAAAACCACGCCGAGCATTTGAGCAATGGACGGTGTTCTAGCAAATACCATTAACCCACTGGTATCTCGGTCCAAACGATGCACTGCAATCACGGCGAATTTCTTGAGTCGATTCATTCGCTGTCTCTGCTCATCATGAGCCGACAATCGCCCCTTGGATTGGCGAGCAGAATTCCGACCTACCTTGGCCTCACGTTCTGTTGCAAAGGACCGTGACTGAAAATGTTCTTCCAAGGCTAACGGCAAGAGTTCTTCCAGCGTCGGCTGCAACTGCTTGCGTTTTTCTTTGAGCAAACGCTCCTCGAAATGGCGAGTTGACGTAATGCCAGGTGGTTTTTCAACCACCACGATAAAATCGTCAACGTAGACAATCTTCACGTGAGACGGTTGAACAGGCTTGGGCAGAGACTCCTTCCAAAGCTTGATAACGTCTTTCTCGTTGACCTTGCGAGCCTGATCCAAACAGAGATTGCCATTGACCTGAATTCGCCGTTTGAGGATCGCCTCGCGCGTTTGCCCCCAGCTCCATTGGCTCATCCGCTTTTTAAGGGCGGCTCCAAGTGTCTGACCATTGTCTTCGTCACTTAGATGGAACAATTGGAATGGAACTTGATTTTCTTTGGACATAATAGAAGGCATTAACTATTGCCAAATACTGTCGGCTTTTTCCCAGTTTGCACCGTACTTCAATGCACCTGCGACCGCATCATTGGCTTTGAGATGGCTGACCGTTTCCCACGAGTCTACCATCACGCCCCCGCTGGCTGTAACCACCCAACCCTTGACCGTTTGAAGAAAGCTGCATTGCGGATCGATCGACTTTGGCACTTCGAACTTGGCCAACTCGACGCTCGCTGTTTCTCCCATCAGCCCTGAAAGATCGCAATGGGACAATCCTTGTAGCTCTTGCGACTCGATCAGAGCAGCCACGATGCACATGTCCATCACATTTCGCAAATCACCAAAAACGGTGTCCTTGGTGGCGAGCTCATCCAGTTTTTTCGTAAATAGATCGGCCCATTTCTTGGCTAGTCGATCTGCCTTGCCCGATTGTTTGAACGAGCCGTCTGCCGCAATCTGCTCTTCTTCGGTTAAGGTCTTGATGCCAGGACCAGAAATCTTCCATGCCATTCGATCTTGACTGTGTTCGATGGCCGAATAATCGCACGCCATCCACCATCGGGACTGCAACTGCGCAGGGTTGGCCTGTTGACTAACCATCTCAAGATAGCTTGGCAAACCCGCAACCGGTGCTTTTGCAAGATTCATACCGTAGAGCTTCATGCGAAAATCCGCAGCTAGAATCACGCGTGCCATATGACTATCGGCTGGCAAACCGTCCAATTTGATTTGCTGCGGACCGAAGGCCGCCACCATTTGCGGCTCAAGTACCTTTGGATTGGCACTGACACTTGGCCCAAACTGCTTCAAAAGCCGTTCTAGTTTGACGACGCCCTCTTGGGTCGGTTCGATGGAAACGGAAATGCCGGTCTTACGAGCGTTGTTCACCGTTCGAAAAGCGCATAGCAAATCATCTAGGTACAGTACCGGGCGACCACTCTTGGAACCCACGATCGCACCATTGGCACCAACCTTCCATGGTTCGGCTGGCCCTGACAAAACGATGTCCTGGCGTTCTGGATAGACAAATACATTTTCAATCCGAGTCAGCCCACCGAGAAAAAGCACTTCCTCTGGCAGCGGCTTGTTCTGCTCAATGCTCGCCAGAACAACCTTCTTCAATGTTTTCAATGAAATAAGTCGGCGATCGGTCGGTTGATTAAGCTCGCCTTGCGGGCCAATCAGACGTGCCCGCACGTCGGCCAATGCCTGAGTCTGTTCCTCTGTGGTTGCCATTTGCAAGGCACCGTCAGGTCGGATACTCACTCCCCCAACAACGCGAAAAACAGCCCCAAATCCGCCTCCAAGGGCTCCACCTCCGGCACCACCTGCGGCACCACCACCAATACCGCCCCCCTGGGCCAAAACAGGATTGGACCAAAGGCTGGCTGCCAATGCGCTGGCCGTAGCGATCATGCCGATCGACAGTTTCAGTCGGGCACAGTACGCCATCGATCCGTGCATGCTCAAACTTCGAAAACTCATAATCGAAACTCCAAAAGAAAAAAGGTGACAATTTTTTTTGACGAGAAACTAAGGTATGATCGGCAGGGATAGCCACCAACCCAACTGTATCCTATTGTTGGGATACGTGGACTGGATTTCTAGTCTCGAACCGGCCATTCGGACAAATTCTCATCTCTTAGAGTAATTTCGGCAGCCCTGCGATGCAACCAAACAATTCGTCGGCGTACCTCATTATTCGTCAAGGACACCGCTGGACGGACGTTTTTCGGCTCGAACCCGGGCATCCGCTGATCCTCGGGCGAGCTTCTTCCAACGAAATACCGATCGCAGACGAGCGATCCAGCCGCCGCCATGCCGAAATATTCTTTGAGCAAGGCGAATGGAAAGTTCGCGATCTCGGCTCCCGAAATGGTACTTTTGTCGACGGCCACAAGCTCGAAAAGTCCAAAACGCTTGCCCCCGGCAACCAAATCACGGTCGGATCCTGCCGGTTGACTTTTGCAAAGTCGCTCGACGAGGTTGTTCCGCCACTGGAAGTTGAGGAATCTTCGCCCCAGTCCACGGCTCAAACGCAGTCGGAAATCCCTTCGATTATCCACCGGCAGTCGAAATCTTCGATTTTGGACCCTGATTCTCTAAATCTCGATTCTACATCGTCGCGGAATTCTCAACCCATCCCGCATCGCCCAATCCCCGCAGTGGCTACCGAGCTTTTGCAGCTTGCTTTCGACCTCGCTCGAGAAGTCTCCGTCGCTGCCGCATGCGAATTGGCTTTGAATCGGCTCATGCTCTCAACAAGCTGTCAATCAGGCGGAGTCTTAAAACTGGAGGAGGCTTCGAACGAGCAAAAAGCATCACTCCAACCCACCGTGTTGGCCGCCCTGCAACGCAAAGGCAAAGCATACCACCCCGTTTCAGACACCCTCGTTGCCAGTGTTCGACGCGGTAATACCGCCATTCTTGCTCGCAACGTTTGTGCCGATGCCCATCTCGTTGGCGGCAACCTCGTGACTACCTCGATGTCCACCAACGCGAGCCACGTCTTGTCGACCAATAGCGTCATCGTTGCTCCAATGCGCATCCGGGAAAAGACCATAGGCCTCGTTCACTTATACTCACGTCAAGGTGAGCCAGACTTAACTCCCGACCACTTGGAAGTAACGTTGGCAGTAGCGGACGTACTAGCCGTTTCCCTCGACAATATCTTCCGCCAACAGTCGCTGGAATCGAAACTCAAGTCTTCTCGCAGTCGCATTTCCGAACTGGAACAGCAACTCGGACATTCAGTTGAATGGATAGGTCCATCGGCAGCCTTGAAACAGATTCGGGACCAAGTGCAACGCGTCGGACCCACTCAGGCCACGGTCCTCATCCGCGGTGAAAGCGGCGCTGGAAAGGAACTCGTGGCCAGAGCCATCCACGATTCAAGCCAACGCGCCAATGGTCCATTCGTCGCTCTTAACTGTGCCGCGCTGACCTCCACGCTCCTCGAGAGCGAACTGTTCGGGCATGAAAAAGGTGCCTTCACCGGTGCGACGGATCGCAAGCTCGGGAAATTTGAACAGGCAAGCGGCGGCACCATCATGCTAGACGAACTTGGCGAAATGAGTTCCGAGATCCAGGCCAAGTTTTTGCGAGTGCTCGAGGGCAAAGCCTTTGAGCGCGTTGGAGGTAACAAACCCATCCAAGTCGATGTGCGGGTCATCGCAGCCACCAATCGCGACTTAGAGCAAGCGGTTCGCGACGGCCAGTTCCGATCCGATCTTTATTTTCGATTGCGAGTCATCGAACTGCTAGTCCCCCCGCTACGACAACGCGCCGAAGATATCATGCCCCTCGCACATTACTTCCTAAGTCAGTTTGTCGCTCGTTCCGGGCACGGTCCCACCGGTTTTAGCGAACGAGCTAAACAAGCCATGCAAAAATACAATTGGCCAGGCAACGTTCGGGAACTGCGGAATTGCGTGGAACGCGCTTTTGTGTTGGCGAATGGTCCACTGGCCGAACCCGAGGATTTGGCTCTTTCCTACCTGCCAATACCCGGAATGGCAGCCTCAACGCCATTCCCTTCGATCGCGAGCCAATACCAAGAAAAGACCATCGAGGAACTGGAGCAACAACATATCGAAGCAACTCTAGAATACACCGCCGGACAAAAAAATCGCGCCGCCACCATCCTCGGCATCGAACGTTCCACACTCGATCGGAAACTAAAGAAGTTCCTGACCCCGTAGGACGTGTCATGCCGTCGGCTTTATGCCGAGGGTCCTGACCTTCTGTGCTAGAACGGATGGTAAATATCCCCCGAGGTAAACTCGGGGGCATTGTCATGCCGTCGGCTTTATGCCGAGGGTCCTGACCTTCTGTTCTAGAACGGATGGTAAATATCCCCCGAGGTAAACTCGGGGGCATTGTCATGCCGTCGGCTTTATGCCGAGGGTCCTGACCTTCTGTGCTAGAACGGATGGAAACTAAGCGCTCTCTTTGCGTTGCGGAACACTCTTGAAGTGCCTGAGTTTCCCATCGGTAGCATCAACGTCGATCGTGTAAACCGTGCCCGCTTCTTGATCCGGCAACTCGAACATGATGTCCATGATGACGTCCTCAATTATGCCACGCAGTCCTCGAGCACCTACGTTCTTGATGTGCGCCTTTTGGGCAACCCCTTTCAATGCGGCTTCGGTCAGATGCAACTCGCAGTTTTCCATTCCGAACAAGGCTTGGTACTGCTTTAGCAACGCATTCTTGGGCTCACTCAGGACTTTGATCAGTCCAGGCACATCAAGTGGAAGGAGAGACGTTACCACCGGTAGCCGTCCAACCAATTCAGGAATCATTCCAAATTCCAAAATATCATCGGACTGAACTTGGGCGAGCAACGATGCGACATCACCTTCCTCACGGGTATTGGAACCCGGACCGAAGCCCAGTGACTTCTTGCCTAGTCGCTTGCGTATGATGTCGTCGATTCCAACAAACGTTCCACCGCAAATGAACAGAATGTTGGTCGTATCAAGCTGAATGTACTGTTGTTCCGGGTGCTTTCGTCCGCCTTGAGGTGGTACATTAGCAACGGTTCCTTCCAACATCTTTAGCAGTGCCTGCTGAACACCCTCGCCGGACACATCCCGAGTGATCGAAACGTTCTGGCTGGTTTTGCCGATTTTGTCAATTTCGTCGATGTACAGAATTCCTCGCTGGGCCGATTCGATGTCGAAATCCGCCGCATGCAGCAATTTCAGCAGTAAGTTCTCCACGTCTTCACCGACGTAACCCGCTTCGGTCAATGTCGTTGCATCGCCGATTGCAAACGGGACATTCAGCATCTTTGCCAATGTCCGCGCCATCAAAGTCTTTCCACTACCCGTTGGACCGACCAGCAAAATATTGGATTTTTCAATCTCGATGTCCGAACCGTTCCAACCCGCTGTCAATCGCTTGTAGTGGTTGTGGACGGCAACAGCCAAAGCCCGTTTCGTTGGGACTTGGCCAATCACGTATTGGTCAAGATGCTCCACGATATCCCGTGGCGTTGGGGTTTCGCTGAACAGTTTCTTGGAAGATGGTCGGCGGCGCTGCTCTTGGTCCAAAATGGACTGACAGAGTTCTATGCATTCACCGCAAATGTAAACATCCCCGGGTCCCTCAACTAACGGACCTACGTCTCGGTAACTCTTGCGACAGAACGAACAAAACGCGTTCTTCTTGGTGGTACTACCGCTGCTGCTGCTGCCGCCGCCGCCGCTGTTGCGACGACTAGCCATGACATCCTTACTCGAGGGCATTTTCGACTCCTTAACTTATTGGCCATACCCACAGCGACCGGAGAAAAGTCTCCGAAAACTCGTGGATGGCTTCAGGTTGGACACGTTTTTTTATGTGGAAGCTCGATTGGTTGCTTCAAACGCCTCACGCACAGCCGAGGTTTTTGAATCGAACCGGGCATCCATGTCCACAGTTTCGAGCCGATTGGTGTTGTGTTAAATCTGCAAGGAGAAATGACTACTTGCGAACTCGGCCTCCCAGACCGAATGAATTCTTGTAATTATTAAAGTCTAACACACTCTCGCAACAGATTCAGTTACTTTTTTCGTCGGTATTTTCGACGACCGAGTCGTTAGTTGGGTTCTTTATTGGCAAAGAGGGCCGACGAGGCTTCTCCTCTAACAACGATGTTATGTTTCGGAATTCTGCGTCGCTGATGTCACCCCCACTCCGCATTTCCTCAAAATTCTTTCGGAGTAGATCGTCCAGTGCTACGTCTTGGGTGTTGGAATCGCGCAATCTTGCCATGACATAAATTGCCAACCAACACACAGCCAACAAAATCAGAACACCAAGAAAGGTCTGAAGGGTCGGACTGGACAACAACTTCCAAATCCCAGTCTCAAGGTTTTGTGCAGTATTCATTGCGGTGAAAAATCAAGCAGGAGAAAAGATTTCCAATGCGACGCGATGTCTAATTCACTTGATTCGTCCCGAGATTCCTTCTCGCTTGCACGGACGTATCGTATGCAGTAGACATCTAACAAGTCCAGGTTTTTTACCCTGAAAATTCCATAATTCCCAATAACCCTAGCCGATGGCTCCTACGGATTCTTTCTCGCCAAGCCGCTTTCCCACTACTTATGAGCCTTTTCTTTGGGCCATTCGCCTCGCGATCACCGCGCAGGCGATCAACTGTATCTGATGAAAAATCATGAGCGGCAAGATGATTAGCCCGACCTGCGCCGCTGGAAACAAGCTTCCCGCCATCGGCACGCCAGATGCCAAACTCTTTTTGGAACCGCAAAACAACAAAACGATCGAATCCTCGCGAGAAAGTCCAAGCCAACGTCCAAACTGCCAGCAAAATCCAAGCACAAACGCTAATAACAGACAACTCATCACCACCATCGCTATCAAACTGACAACCGATAAACGAGACCATAATCCCCCAACTACCGACGCACTAAATGCCGTGTAGACCACCATCAAGATCGTCCCGCGATCCACTCGCCCCACCAGCGACTTGTGCCGACCAATCCAAGCTGCAAGCCACGGCCTCGCTACATGCCCAACCACAAAAGGCAACATCAACTGCAACACAATGTTCTTTACCGAATCCATCGATACCTGTGCCTGCAACCCCGGGACCCGCATGAAAATCGCCACCAAAACAGGAGTGATGAACATTCCGAGTAAATTCGACAACGTGGCCGCACACACCGCCGCAGGAACATTTCCACCCGCAATCGATGTAAATGCAATCGACGTCTGTACCGTCGATGGAAGCAACGTCAAATACAACACACCTGCCGCCAAAGCAGGATCAAGTCCAGGAATTCTTATCAACAACAAACCCAAAATCGGGAACAAGGCAAACGTCACCGCCAACGTGGCGAAGTGAAGTCGCCAGTTGAGCAGCCCACCAACGATCGCCTCCCGCGAAAGCTTGGCACCGTGCAAGAAAAACAACAACACAATCCCAATATTCGCCAAATAGTCAGCCACAACGGCCCAATTCCCGCGACAAGGCAATATCGAAGCTACCACCACCACGATCATCAGCGCCGCAACAAATGGATCCACAACACTTGAAACTCGCTTCATTGCCAGCATGCGGCCTCGTAAGCATGATCGAAGAAGTCCTCTTCGGTCAACAATACGCCAGCCCCTCGATAAATGAAATCATGGTGGCTAGTCGAGTTTTGAGTCATTGCTATCTGCCTTCGAGTTCCATAATCTAGTTAACGACGCCCCACGGACGATGTGGCCCCACGGACGATGTGATTGTCTCGCAATGGGGCCGATGTTGACGACTCGCTCTGGCCGACATAGAACTCACTAGTACGAAATGCGTTCGTTCTGATCACGGTCCATGGCGAAGTCCTTACGGCGGAGAATTCTATGACAAACGAAGATTTAGAGCAAACACTGGACGCGCTCCACCAAAACTTGGCCGATACCCCTCAAATCGATGAGCCGACAGCCGCGAAAATGCGGTTGCTCATCGATGAAATCCAGTTGGCGCTGGCGCGAACCACTCCCGCGACCGATGCAACACCATCCCACCAAACGCTGACCGAGCGCGTCCAAGAACTCATATCCGACTTTGAAGTCAATCACCCCAAACTCACTTCCAACCTGTCGTTGATCGCCGAACGACTCGCGGATATGGGCATCTAAGTCGCTGGAAGTGCTCAGACTCCACCATGTCGACCATCCTGCGAGGCCACTTCCTTTCCGATTTGCATCTATTGGCAAGAAGGTCCTCTGCGTCGTCGATGGAACCTCGGATCCGAGAAGCGGCCAGTCAATCGCATACGATGGTCTTGGGAGGGGATATCTTTGACTTCAAATGGAGTACGTTTTCCACCCTTGAAAGCTCCATCGACGCGGGTATCACTTGGCTAGAAGAGCTCATTGTTTCTAATCCACAATGTTCCTTTCACTACGTCCTGGGCAATCACGATGCGCATCCTCGCTTTGTTTCCGAACTAGATCGGCTTGCATTCCGCCAACCTCGGCTTCAATGGCAACCGTACGTGTTACGGATTCGCGAGTGCGTGTTCCTGCATGGTGATATCGTCGACTGCGAACCGAACCATACCATCCTCGCCGAGCGACGAAAACGGCATGAAAGCAAGCCATCCCCAAAGCAACACGCACACTGGCTCTACGATCTCGTCGTTCACGCCCGATTGCATCGAGCAGCCATGCACATCGCAATTCGTCCCAAAAGCGTCTTGCGCAAACTAACTCAATACTTGACGGACGAAGGACTTGGCGCGAGGCAAGGCGTGCGAGACGTTTACTTCGGACATACCCATCGCATGATCGATGGCGTGCAATATGCAGGACTTACTTTTCACAACGGCGGTGCCTCGATCCATGGCCTCCCCTTTCGTATTATCGAAACACGCTTGCCGTTCCAGCACATCGAATAGTCTAGCTCGACTAGTGTAGCTCGACACTCCGTGTCGAGAATCACGGCACGGAGTGCCGTGCGACTTTGAATCACGGCACGGAGTGCCGTGCGACATTGGGAAGCGAAAAACTATTGAAAACCAATTTTTCTTTACGCAATTTTCTTTCTTGCGATCCAGACGGAACACGCTGTATGCCTTAAAACGTATTTGGATACACTCCCAAGCAGAAAAGTACTTACCATCCCACCCCCCGTGTTGCCCATAACAATGATGTCGCTCCCTTTCTTCCTGGCAAACTGCACAAGTCCATCTCCGACATGGTTGGACTCGATCACATGCGTTTCTACCCAAGTGGAGAGTTCACGCAACTGATTCGCAGCAGAGTCAACCGCTTCTCTACGAATTGCTTTGATCTCATCCAAATCAAACTCGTACGCGATCTCGGAGTAAACAAAAGGAATGGTGACAACACTTACCACCTCCATCTTGGTGTTCACTCCCCAACCGAACTGTGCGAGTTGCTGAAAGACGACCGACGAAGCGTCGGATTCGTCGTACGCAATGCAGACATCAATGGGCCGCTTTGCCGTCTTCAGGCCGGTTGGTCGAACCACCAAAACGGAGCACCTAGCGTGCGTCGCGACGAAGTCGCTGGTACTGCCGAACATGCGTTCGAACATCGAATGACCAACGGCACCTAACACAATCAGGTCGCTCTTGCGAACTTCTGCTTCGTGCACAATCCTCGTACCAACGTGCCCTTCTCCAACCACGAGCTCCAGCGAAGCGTTTGCGCCCTCAAAAATGCTTTCGAGATGGGCAAACACCGACACTGCCTTTTCCTTGTCGGAAATCTCAAGTCGCTTCATCAATTCCGCAATGTTCCTGGCCCCATGCAAATTGGGTACGTTGCTGATGAATAAGACCGTGAGCTCAAGTTTCTCCGAGTGCGGTAAGTGGGCTAAGAGCCAAGCAGCCTCCTCAGCATATTGAGAACCATCCGTCGCGAGTATGATCTTCATCGAAGTGCTCCTATCCATCCATTCCAACGAGTCGTCGTACAAAAACCAAAACAATAACGATCGCAAGCAAGCCAACACCCATCCAACCCAACAAATGAAATGTAGGAAGGCGTTTCATCCAATCTAGCATACGGTTCTCCCAAACTTCGGAACGAGCATTAGTGCATTGGCTTTTGTGAGAATGTCGACCTCGCTATCGCCACGCTTAATCACCCAGAGCAAAACAAGTACCAATTAGGACTCAACCCCCATCTGTTTTGCCCAACCAATTCAATTCCCGGGAACCTATGCAACTCGATCCCAAACCCTTTAGGAATGACTTTTTACTACAACCACAGCGCATTTTGATTTGCGGGTGACCTGCTCCGCCACGCTCCCAACTAGAATGTGAGTCAAACCCGTACGGCCATGGGTACCAAGAATAATCAGATCGATTGCGTGTTCCTTGGCGTAACGTAGAATTTGATCCCCAGGATCCCCCTCGGCGGTTGCGGCAATGAGTTGCTTTCCCAGTAGCCAAGATGGCTCGAATTGGGAATGTATCCTTCCTTCCACGACGGACTTCGATTCGTGGACATAGGAATTCAACGCCAGCCCGCCACCAAAACTGGGCGTATTAACCAGCACGTCTTCTAAAACATGCAGTACATGCAATTCCGCTCCGAATTGACTGGTGAACATCCGCGCGTATTCCGTCGCTCTCTGGCTGTTCGCGCCTAAATCGGATGCCAATAAGATCTTCTTGATGCTAAGCACAATTTGCTCCAATCTCATGTGAACAAGATATGAGTCTGTTCTCCCGCGGCCATCGCGTAGAACTGGCCCACCGTTAGTATATCGTCAACCTGATCGCATAAATCATCTCGCTTGAGATCAAACATGTCCATCGCAAGCTTGCAGGCGAAGAGTTTGCCGCCGGAATCGGAAATCATTTCGAGAAACTCACCAACCGGTGGGATATCGAGCTTTTCCATTTTCTTTTTCATCAGAGAAGTCGCGAACCAGGATACGCCCGGAATCGCTCCCATCCAGCTAGGAAAAGGTACAGTCATTGGCAACCCCAGCATTGGCATCGCCATATTGAGGGCGGAGTTGCCAACGGTGGCTACTTTCAAGGAATGCATGGTCTTCTTGACAATCGCGTTGAGGCCGAAAAAGGTAAAGAACATCGACGCTTCGATCCCCTCCATCCTGGCCCCATTCGCAAGGATAAGGCCTGGATAAACCGCATCCAGGGAACCGCGACTGACCACGATCATCACTTTCTTTACCGGCGCACTGGCTTCTGAATTCATGCTTTCGCTCCTCGCTGAAGTAACTAGATACATCCGACCGGCTTTGAAATCCCCGCAATTTTAGACGCCTTTTTGAGAGGTCCACCTGGAAACAAATCGTAAAACTCCTTGATCGTGGTGACCCCGCTCTTTCCGATACCTCGGATTGTCAACGCTTCGCCCTTGGACTGTTGTTCGCGCAAGTACCGAATCAGTTTCATGTGAGATTCCGTTAACACGCCAATGCTTTCCTCCTGAGCCAGGGCATGTGCGATCGACTCATCCCACTGATTTGGGTCGATCAAATAACCCTCTTCATTCACTTCTATTTCCCGACCAGCCAATTGTTTTTTCAAGATCTTCCTCCCCTTAAGTTGTCTTCGGTCTTACCGTTTTGTTCCTAGTGATCCCCGGAATCCAGCGGGCAGGCAATAGTAAATTCCAACAAACCCACCGCAAAAAAGCAAACCAAGTTGGTAAAGGTGACGATCAAGTCTGTGCGTTAGCACCGGTTATCACTGGCAAAACCGGACGCTAACGCGCTTCGGCTGATATTGATCACCCTAATTCTTAGCGTTGGAATGTGTAGCGTTTCGTTACAGTGCAAACGCAAATGTGTGCGGAAAGGCGCGCTCACTGTCCAGCATTTTAGTCCGCTCGACGTCCGCAATTGGGGTAACAACTGGCTCGCATTCGTAAGCTGGCATGGCTCGGTTCGGGGACCAACCGACCCTCGAAAATCCGAATTGCTTATTCGTGGACTTTAGCAAGTATTTTGTCCATTTCTGCTGCGGTAAACGCCCGTACCGTCGTTGTATGAACATTCCCCATCGACCCGATGTGCAGCAAAAAAGCAGTTGCGGTTTCGCCATCTGGGGCTTGAAAGATTAGAACTCCATCATGATCAACGAGCGTCCAGAAAACGTCGGTGACTTTGACCCCCATTTTCTTGGCAGATACCTTCAACGCCGCGGCGAGATTGATCTCCAGGTGATGGGCGACGGGTACGATTGAGAGATACTTGTCCGCAGACGAAGTCGAACAAGAAGTCGCGGCGGACTCTTAGAACGGATGGTCAGCACCCTCGGCATAAAGCCGACGGCATGCCAATGCCCCCGAGTTTATCTCGGGGGATACTTACCATCGCTCTAAACCGACGGTCAAAACCCTGTCGGTCGTTCAGCATCAGAACTAACCCAAAAGACTATTCAACTGGGCTTCCAATTTTGAAAAGGCATCATCCAAACTAGCGAGGTCGATTCGATTGATTTCCGAATCCCTGTCTGACTGCCTGACAACGCGATTCTCGATCGGTAGCGGATTGCGCCTGTCGTTCGCAGAAACGGTGCGAACAAAACTGTTTTGCATCCGCCCTACCGATTGCTCGTGACTCTCCTGCACCGCAGCATTCGAAGTCCGCTCGCTAGAAAAACCAACGGACTTGGAAGTGGAAAGTTGCGCCATCAAGTGATCGATCGAG